>JABBAI010000158.1 GCA_018608045.1 Octadecabacter sp.
TATGATGCCACTTGGTCCAATACTTCCAAGGCTTTACCGACGGTTCCGTCTCCCGTTCCTAACATGTGATCCTCCTGATCTGCGAAGGTCTCCCAACCTTCTTGTTGACAACCATGGGCGGTGGCCGCATTGATTTCGGTATTCTGAAACGCACGCAACGTGTCTGGCTGTCTGATTCTAACGACGCGCTGGAACGGCTGAACATTCAGCACAACGCCGCGCTGTTTCTGCCGCTGTCGATCACAGGATCACACGTCGGTCCGCGCCGGTGCCACACGTCTGGTCGCACATTGGATATTTCGTTCCGTGCATGGGTCGCCGCACAGCGCCACATGGGGTTTGAGATGGACCCGCGCGAGTTGGATGATTACGAAACCCGCGTTTTGACCGAAGTCACGGCATGGTGGAAACACAACCGCACTTGGATGGAAGACGCAGACATCTTACGTCTTGATTCACCAGATCCAGCGGTCTTGGCCGAACAGCAAATGCCGCAAGACGCGTCGCGCTTTTTGGTCTTCGCGGGCAAGGGCGCGACGTCTGCGCAGATTTCACCCCGCCCGCTTCGGCTGACGGGGTTGGACAAGACGGCAATGTACGAAGTCGCCTTGGTGAACCGTGGCACTGCACCTGCCCTGTCGCGCGGCAACCCCGCCCTCAAAGATGGGCCACTGACATTGTCGGGCGCATACCTTATGAACCACGGCGTAACACTGCCTTGGTCTTTCCCTGAGACCATGTGGGTCTTGGAAGGACACCGCCTATGACGCCCAAATGGATCGCCGCAGACTGGGGTACGTCGAACGCGCGCTTTTGGGCGATTGGCGGCGATGGATCCCTATTGGGGGAACGCACATCAGACAAAGGCATGGGCACATTGGACGCGACCGAATTTGAGGGCGTGCTGGCTGAGGTCTGTGGGGATTGGCTGGACACGGCAAACACTGTTGTGGCCTGCGGCATGGTCGGATCACGCCAAGGTTGGGTCGAAGCACCCTACCAAACGACACCCTGCGCTGTGTGCCCCGCAAAAATGGTCACCGCCCCCGTAAAACGTGCAGGCCTGACAGTGCATGTCATTCCCGGTATTCGCCAGATGGAACCTGCGGACGTGATGCGCGGCGAAGAAACCCAGATTGCCGGATTCTTGGCGGAAAACCCCGGCTGGGACGGCGTCATTTGCATGCCCGGAACCCACACCAAATGGGTTCACGTCAGCGCGGATGAAGTCATCAGTTTTCAGACCTGCATGTCCGGTGAATTGTTCGCACTGTTGACGCAGCATTCCGTGCTGCGCCATTCAATCGCGGATACAGGCTGGGACGACGCGGCCTTCCATGATGCAATGTCCCAAACCCTGTCGCGCCCCGAAGGATTGGCGGGGCGGCTGTTTTCAATTCGCGCCGCACAACTGGTCAATGATACCGATACGGTCACCCTGCGCGCGCGTGTGTCCGGCCTTTTGATTGGCGCTGAATTGGCCGCGACAAAGCCCTATTGGCTTGGTCGCGACATCGCGCTGGTTGGTGCCGACGCCGTGTCGATGCCCTATGTCGCAGGGCTTAAGGCCCAAGGCGTCACAGTTGTGCGTGCGGATGCCAAGGATATGACCCTCGCCGGTATCAAAGCCGCCCACGCCCTGCTGGAGACCTGAGACATGACACGCAACATCATCGCTATTTTACGCGGGATCACCCCGTCTGAGGCAGTCGACGCTGCGCACGCACTGATCGACGCAGGCATCACCAACATCGAAGTGCCCCTAAATTCGCCCGACCCGTTTGACAGCATCAAAGCCATGGCTGATGCCTTTGGCAATCAGGCCTTGATTGGTGCGGGCACCGTGTTGTCGGTTGAAGACGTGAACCGCGTTGCACAGGTCGGTGGCAAATTGATCGTATCGCCCAATGTGGACCCCCGCGTGATTATCGCCACCAAAACCGCAGGCCTGCAAAGCTGGCCGGGTGTCATGACGCCAACAGAATGTTTTGCAGCACTTAAAAGCGGGGCAGATGGGCTCAAGATTTTTCCAGGGTCTTTGCTGGGTCCAGACGGGTTGAAAGCGATCCGCGCGGTCCTGCCGACCGGCACGCAAGTCTATGCGGTTGGCGGGGCGGAGCCCGAAAATTTCGCGGATTGGTTTGCCGCATCAGCGGATGGTTTCGGACTTGGATCCGCCCTTTATAAGCCCGGAATGACATCAGCAGACATCGCCGCGCGCGCCAAAGATATCGTGGCAGCATTCGACGCCGCAAAGGGATAAGCGACGTGATTTACGACGACACCAAATGCAAGCTTGGCGAAGGCCCGTTGTGGCACCCCGCACGGGGGGAGCTGTTCTGGTTCGATATCCTCAAGAAACGCCTGCACATCAAAGGACGACATTGGCAGTTTTCGCGTCATGTGTCAGCGGCGGGCTGGCTTGATGACGACCGCCTCCTGCTTGCGGACAGTATCGGATTGCACATCTTTGACTTGGCCACCGGCACCACAGACCAAATATGCGAGATCGAAGCCGACAATTCGATCACGCGTTCAAACGACGGGCGCGCCGACCCGTGGGGCGGTTTTTGGATCGGCACGATGGGTATCAACGCCGAACCGGATGCAGGCGCCATTTATCGCTACTTCCGAGGTGAGGTGCGCCAGTTGTTCGCCAAAATCACCATCAGCAATGCAATCTGTTTTGCCCCCGATGCGTCCTGCGCGTATTTTTGCGACACAAAAACAGGTAAGATCATGCGTCAGAAACTGGCGCAATCCGATGGCTGGCCGCAAGGCGATCCCGAGGTCTGGCTGGACTTTGGAAAGACGTCTTGGGGGGCGGACGGCGCTGTTGTGGACGGCGCTGGCAATCTGTGGAACGCGCAATGGGGTGCGAACCGCGTGGCCTGTTATGGCCCCGACCGCACGATGACCCAAACTGTCGCATTTCCGGCTGCCCAAACGTCCTGCCCTGCCTTTGGCGGGACTGACCTGAAGACATTGTTCTGCACGTCTGCGGCCGATGGATTGATCGGGGAAGACGATGGAAAAACCTTCGCAACACCTGTGGAAACCATTGGCCAAGCCGAACATCAAGTGATCCTTTGATCCCGTTCAGATCACTCTAAAACCGTATAGGACTGTCATGAAACGTACACTCGGCGTCTGTTATTATCCCGAACACTGGCCCGAAGATGTCTGGGCGAGCGACGCGAAGCGCATGGTCGCGGCGGGTCTGTCTTGGGTGCGGATCGGTGAATTTGCATGGTCGCGCATGGAACCGGAACCAGAGACGTTTGACTGGGGCTGGCTTGATCGCGCGATTGAGGTGTTGGGCGCTGCCGGCCTTAAAATCATCCTCGGAACGCCCACGGCAACCCCGCCGCGTTGGATGCTGGATAAATACCCCGATATGTTGGCCGTGGACGAACAAGGCCGCCCGCGCGGGTTCGGATCACGACGCCATTATTGCTTTTCGCACCGTGGATATCGCGAAGAATCAAAGCGTATCACGCGCCTGATGGCCAAGCGGTATGGATCAAATGAACACATCCAAGCGTGGCAAACAGATAATGAGTATGCCTGTCACGACACAACGCGAAGCTATTCTTATGCAGCCACCGATGGGTTTCAAAATTGGCTAGCGCAGAAATACCAATCTTCCGCCGCGTTGAACCGCGCATGGGGCAATGTGTTTTGGTCAATGGAGTACGATGATTTTGCAGACATCGGATTGCCAAACCTGACCGTCACAGAACCCAACCACCCGCATGTGTTGGATTTCTATCGCTATTCGTCAGATATGATCGTTGAATTCAACCGCGAACAGGTCACAGAAATTCGTGCGCATTCGGATGCGCCGATCATCCACAACTACATGGGGCGTGAAACATCTTTCGATCATTTCAAGGTCGGCGCCGACCTCGATATCGCGTCATGGGACAGCTATCCAATCGGATTTTTGTCGGACCGCCTAGAGGGATCGCCGGACCACAAACGCCGCTTTTTGCGCCAGGGGGAGCCTGACAATCAGGCGTTTCATCACGACTTATACCGCGCGGTCAGCAAGGGCCGTTGGTGGATCATGGAACAGCAACCCGGCCCCGTGAACTGGGCGCCCTACAACCCAGCACCCTTGCCCGGAATGGCGCGCCTTTGGGCGTGGGAGGCATTTGCACACGGCGCAGAAACCGTATGTTATTTCCGCTGGCGACAGGCACCGTTTGCACAAGAACAGATGCACGCCGGGCTGTTGCGCCCTGACAGTGAAGACGCGCCCGCACTGGCAGAATGTTTGCAAGTCGCACATGAAATCAAAGATTTACCTGATGTAGGAACGTCCAAAGCAGACGTCGCGCTGGTGTTTGACTATGAATCTGCATGGGCGTGGGAAGCCCAACCGCAGGGTGCCGACTTTGATCAGTTTCGATTGGCATTTTCTGCCTATCGTGCGTGTCGCCGTGCGGGTTTGAATGTCGATATTCTACCCCCCGATGCGGCGGATCTGTCTGCGTACAAATTCACGCTGGCCCCCGGAATTATGAACCTCAGCGCGCCATTGCGAACGGCGCTGCGCGACGTCACGGCGTTGATCGGGCCGCGCACAGATACCAAGACAGAACATTTGTCGATCCCGACCCCGATGGGGCCAAACGTGGACGGGCTGGAGGCGACTGTCGTGTTAACCGAAAGCCTGCCACCGGATGTGGGCGTGCCTTTGGAAAATGGCGGGCAGTTCTTGCATTGGCGTGAAGTGCTGGAAGGCAACGCCCCTGTGCGGCTGCGCAGCACGGACGGGCATGCGGCAATCATGGGCGACAATCTGCGCTATCTTGGCGGGTGGCCTGATGATGCAACATGGGATCTGATCCTGCACGATATGTGTACTGAGGTCGGGCTGACGCATCACGCCCTGCTCGACGGGTTGCGCCTGCGCGATACGCAAACCCATCGCTTCGTGTTCAATTATGCGCCCGAACCCCTGTCATGGAACGGTGTCGAAATTGCACCTGCGGGCGTTCATTGGGAACCCTTGTGATCCCTTTCGGGACCACAAAAGGCGGCGACGACGTCCATGCCATCACATTGGCGGCACACAGTTTAAGCGTCACGATCCTTACCTTAGGCGCGATCCTGCAAGACGTGCGGCTGGACGGGATCGCCCATCGCCTGACCGTCGGATCAGACCATGTGTCGGACTATGACGGGGCAATGAAATACCACGGATGTGTGGTCGCCCCCGTGGCGAACAGATTGAAAGACGCATCAGCTAAGGTTGACGGCCAGCTGCACCAATTTGAAGCAAACCTAGACGGCCGCCACACCTTGCACAGCGGATCAGACGCGGCACAAGGCCAAGTGTGGCAGATAGATGAGGCCACGCCAAAGCATCTGATATTGTCCCACGACATGCCACATGGGCGTGGTGGATTTCCGGGCAATCGCACCATCACGGCCCGCTTCGAAATTCTCAGTGGCCCTGCGTTGCGGCTGACGTTGACCACAACAACAGATCGTACGACCATCGCGAACGCCACTAATCACAGCTACTGGAACCTTGACGGATCCGCTGATTTTAATGGCCACCAATTGCAGATAACAGCACCTTCTTATCTGCCTGTCGATGACATCAGCACGCTTGTTACCGGTGACGTGCGCGATGTGGCCGCGACGCCCTATGATTTTCGTGAAATGACGACCCTAATGGCGGGTCACCCCGCGCTGGATCACACCTTTTGTGTAGCTACGAACCGTCGCGACCTCACGACGTGCCTGACGCTAAAGGGGCGCAATGGCGTTACAATGACAGTCGCAACCACCGAAGCAGGCATGCACGTTTATGATGGGCGCGACACGGGATACGCAGGCCTCGCGATTGAGGCGCAGGGCTGGCCGGACGCCCCGAACAATGCAAGCTTTCCCAGCATCCAGATCACGCCAGATGCGCCCGCAGTCCAGATCACCGAATGGCGGTTTTGACTGCTTAAAACAGATGATTGCGACAAAGCGCGCAGAACAACGCGTCAAAGCATCAGAATCGGTTTGACAGGGGACGCCAGCGCGACTATCCCGCCCGCTGTGCATGGCGTTATAGCTCAGTTGGTTAGAGCGAACGACTCATAATCGTTAGGTCCCTGGTTCAAATCCAGGTAACGCCACCATACACCCCCTTTTGCCCATCAGACCTTTGACATCACGCGCAAGTTGTATCAGCGTTTGCGTGGGGGATATGTTATGGCTTTGTTGCAAGATTTCGCGGCGATTGTTGGGGCTGAATATGCGCTGACAGGGGACGCCGTTGCGCGGTGGTCCAAGGATTGGACAGGCAAATACTGCGCGCAGCCCGGTGTCGTGTTGCGCCCGGCATCCACCCAAGAAGTTTCCCGCATCATGGCGCTGGCAAATACCGAACGCCAATCCATCACGCCCGTATCGGGTCATACCGGCCTTGTCGGGGGCACCTATGCCCCAGGCGGGGTGATGCTGTCACTTGATCGCTTGAATACCATCCATGAGGTCAACAGAGACGCTCGGACTGCTGTGGTGGATGCGGGGGTGATTTTATCATCGCTCCATGATGCCGCTGCAGCCGAAGACCTGATTTTCCCTCTCACCTTCGGGGCGCGCGGGTCGGCTATGATCGGTGGCGCGATGTCGACAAATGCGGGCGGATCCAACGTCCTGCGCTACGGCAACACCCGCGATCTTGTGCTAGGGCTTGAGGCCGTGCTGGCCGATGGGCGTGTCGTCAACCTCATGTCCGCGCTGCACAAAGACAATTCGGGCCTAAACCTACGCCAATTGCTGATCGGATCTGAGGGCACCTTGTGCGTGATCACCAAGGCCGTGCTGAAACTGCACCCCAAACCGCGCACCTATGCCACCGCGATGGTTGCCACCCCAACGCTTGAGGATGCGCTGACCCTTCTGAACCGCACCCAAGATGCGACCGGCGGCGAAGTCGAAGCCTTTGAATACATGCCGCGCAATTACATCGACGTTTACATGGACAGGTTCAACGGCGCGCGCGAACCCTTTGATGCGCCCCATGACATCAATATCATGGTCGAAGTCGCCACAACGACTGACGCCGACGTGGGGGAAACGCTCATGGGGGTCATGGCGGACATGATGGAGGCCGGCACCGTAATTGACGCTGTCATCGCCCAAAACGAAACGCAGCGCCGTGAGATGTGGGACCGCCGCGAGGCCGCCGCCGAACTGGCCTTCTGGCGTTCCCCAATTGTTGATACCGACGTTGCGTTTCCCCTTGATCTGGTGCCGGAATTTTTCCGACGTGCCGCTGCGGCCATGGCAGAGCTAGACCCCGATCACGAACCGAATTTTGTGGCCCATTTGGGCGACGGCAATGTTCACTACAGCGTGTATCCGTCACGGGACGACGACAGTTTGAAAGACCAGATCGTTGAGACCATAGAAGATATCGTCGCCGATCTTGGCGGAAGTTTTTCGGCAGAACATGGTGTGGGACTGTCGAAGTTGAACACAATACGAAGGCGCAAAGATCCCGTGGCGCTGGACATGATGCGCAAGATCAAAGCGGTGCTTGACCCGAATGGCATTCTAAATCCTGGTAAGCTTATTCCGGATTAACCCGCGGCCACGGCCTCAAAGAAATCTGGTCCTGCCTGACCGAGAAGCTCCTCGGCGAGCGACTGACCCAAGGCTGCGCCGTCATCGACAGGGCCGCGACGTTCGCCAACGAAAACCTGCGAACCATCAGGTTTTAGGATTTCACCACGCAGCCAAATTTGGTCACCTTCAATGATCGACAATCCACCAATTGGCGTTTCACAAGACCCATCAAGTGCTGCAAGGAACGTGCGTTCCGCCGCCAAGCGCTGACCCGTCGGACCATCGTGAATCGCGGCCAACATGTGTTTGGCGCGCGCGTCATCTGCGCGACGTTCAATGCCGATGGTTCCCTGTGCAATCGCGGGCAACATGTCTTCGGCGGCAATCGCGGTCTTTGGGACTTCGTTCATGTTCATGCGGTTCAGGCCTGCCATCGCGAGGAACGTCGCATCTGCCACACCACTTTCCAGCTTTTTCAGGCGGGTCTGCACATTGCCGCGAAATTCAACGACCTTCAAATCAGGGCGCTTCACCTTAAGCTGGGCACGGCGGCGCAAGCTGGACGTTCCGACAACAGCACCTTGCGGCAAATCCACCAAGCTTTTGTATTTTATCGACACGAAGGCATCGCGTTCGTCTTCGCGGGGCAAAAACACATCGAGAACCAAACCCGCTGGCTGTTCAACCGGCATATCCTTGGTCGAATGCACAGCAATATCAATCGTCCCCGCGATCATCGCTTCTTCGATTTCTTTGGTGAACAGGCCCTTATTGCCGATCGTTTTCAACGCAATATCCGCATCAATCAACGTGCGGTCGTCACCTGTGGTCTTGATCACTTGAATCTCAAACGCATTTTCAGGCAAATCAAACGCCGCCATAAGGTGCGCACGTGTCTCATGCGCTTGCGCAAGCGCGAGCGGCGAACCACGGGTTCCGATTTTCAGGGTTTGGGCGGGTGTGGGCAATTCAAAATTCATGAATCAATGTCTAAACGTGTCAACTAAACCTTACAACTCTATTGACACTTGGATCGGCAAAAGAGACACCAAAGACAAGTTCAAGGAGCCTGATATGACCACGCAAAAGACAATTCTCCGTGCCCTCGCTGGCGAAACCCTCCCCACGCCGCCGATTTGGATGATGCGTCAGGCGGGGCGTTACCTGCCCGAATATAAAGCCACGCGCGCACAGGCCGGGGATTTTCTGTCGCTCTGCTACAATCCGGAACTGGCCGCGGAAGTCACATTGCAGCCGATCCGCCGCTATGGCTTTGATGCCGCGATCCTTTTTGCAGATATTTTGCTTTTGCCGCAGGCTTTGGGTGCAGACCTGTGGTTTGTCACTGGTGAAGGCCCACGGTTGTCGACCATCACAACGGCAGAAGAACTCAAGGCGCTAAAGCCCGTCGAAGCGATCCATGACACGCTGAACCCGATTTATGAAACCGTGAAGATCTTGTCGCGTGAACTCCCGCCTGAGACCACGTTGATTGGTTTTGCTGGCGCGCCATGGACTGTTGCGACCTATATGATTGCGGGCCAAGGCACGCCGGATCAAGGCCCAGCACATGCGTTGAAAGACACCAACAAGGCTGTATTCGAAGGCCTCCTCGATATCATCACCGAAGGCACGATTGATTATCTGTCCAAGCAGATCGAAGCGGGCGCCGAAGTCGTCAAGATTTTCGACAGCTGGGCAGGGTCGCTTAAGGGCGACGATTTCTTGAATTATGCTGTGAAGCCAGCGGCACGGATCACGGCGGCGCTGAAGGCGCTCCACCCCGACACACCTGTCATCGCGTTTCCGCGCGGCGCTGGTGAAAAATACGTCGGACTTCATGCGGCCATCGGTGCCGATTGTATTGCGCTTGATGATGGTGTGACCGCTGAATGGGCCGCCGCAAACGTGCAGACAGGTGGCTGCGTTCAAGGCAATTTGAAATCATCGCACATGGTGACAGGTGGTGACGCGCTGGTCGCTGAGACCCGCGCGATTGTGGATGCGCTGAAGGGTGGTCCACACATTTTCAACCTCGGTCATGGCATCACGCCAGACGCCGACCCTGAAAATGTGCAGTTGATGATCGATACAGCGCGCGAAATTCGCTAACGGGCTGGTGGGCGGGCGCGTTGGGCCATCAGGCCCAACAGTCCCGCCCTATCAGACCCATTTGGCAAGCGGCGGAAGGCTCATCAACACGGCATTCGCATCGTGACCTGTTTCCAGCCCAAACTTTGTCCCGCGATCATAGACCAGATTATATTCCGCATAGAGCCCACGGTGGATCAACTGCGTATCCTTGTCGCCGTCATCCCAATCCGTATTGCGGCGCTTTTCCACCAACGGCACGTAGGCGGGTAAAAACGCGCGGCCAATATCTTGGGTCAGGGTGAAATCCGACACCCAATCTCCCGTGCACAGATCATCCATGAAAATGCCGCCGACGCCGCGCGCCCGGCCACGGTGGGGCACATTGAAATATTCGTCCGCCCAATCTTTCAATTTCGGGTAGTGTTCTTCGCCGTGTGGGTCGAGCCAAGCCTTTTGCATGTTGTGGAAATGCGCGGTGTCCTCATCGTATTCGATACATGGGTTGAGGTCGGACCCACCACCAAACCACCACGCATGCGGCGTCCAGAACATCCGCGTGTTCATATGCACCGCAGGCGCATGCGGGTTCTGCATATGCGCCACGAGACTGATGCCAGCCGCCCAGAACCGCGGATCATCTTTCATCCCCGGAATGCCTTTGCGCGCGGCCATCGCACCCTGCGCCCGTTCGCCCAAAGTCCCGTACACGGTTGAGATATTTACGCCGACTTTTTCAAAAACACGGCCGCCGCGCATCACGGACATCAGACCGCCACCCGCGTCTTCGCCCGCATCACCCGTGCGCTTGGTTTCCGTGACCTCAAACCGCCCAGCGGGTTGGTCTGCGAAGGGGCCAGTTTCTTGCGTATCTTCAATATTTTCAAAGGCTTGAACAATGTCGTCGCGCAGGGCGCGAAACCATGCAGACGCTTCAGCTTTTTGTTCAATCATCTCGTCAGCGGCCATTCTTGGAACCCTTGCTATTGTTTATCATCAAGACCTAGCATTGATTATTGGCGTAGGCCAAGAGCCTGTCACCCACCTGCGACCAGATAACTATCCAAGAAAGTTTACATGATGAAAAAGACCCTGATCTTACTGCCTCTCCTCGCGATTGCGGCCTGTTCCACACCCCGCGAACAATGCATTTCAAATGCCAACGGCCAGCTGAGAACGCTTGACCGTCTGATCGATGTCGCCAGTGGGAATGTGCAGCGCGGGTTTGCCTTGGCCGAAGTTCAGGACGTCCGCGTTCTGCGCACAACCTGCCAGGGGACCAATGAAGACGGATCAACATTCCGCTTTCCATGCGAAGAAACTGAGACATTCACCCGCCGTGAACCTGTCTCAATCAACATCGTGGAAGAACGTGTGAAGTTGGCGCAGTTGCAAGACCAGCGGGACTCAGCGGCCCGCGATGTGGCGGCGCGAACGCAACAATGTATCGCCATTCACCCAGAATAAATCTGGGGATCAGGGGCTAGTGGGCAGGTGACGTGGCTGGATCAATCAGGGTCCGGCCACCATCGACCGTGATAATCTGGCCCGTCACAAAGCTCGATGCATCGGACGCAAGATACTGCACCGCGTCAGACACTTCACCAGGGCCCGCGATGCGCCCAAGCGGGGTGTGATCGATGATGTCGCTGCGGTAATCTTCGTGTTCCTTAAGCTGATGCTTGAGGCTCGATGACATCACCGAACCGAACGCAACTGCATTCACGCGGATGCGGTGAGGGGCCAAAGCGACGGCCATAGACCGCGTCATCTGGTCCAGCGCCGCCGTTGAAATCGAATACCCCAGCAGGTCAGGATGCGCGCGACGCGCCGAAATGGAACTCAGGTTGATGATGGACCCGACCTGACCTTCTTCGTTGCCCTCTGCCTGTTTGATCATCCGCTTTGAGATCGCCTGCGTTAACCGCAAGGACGTCATGAGGTTCTGGTTCAACAAGGCTTCGACCTGATCTTCTTTGGGGTTGAGCGGATCAGACGTCATCAACTGGCGCGACGCGTTGACCAAAATATCAACACGTTCGAAGCTATCGATGGTTGTGGACAACAGATTGTTGATCGACAGTTTCTGACGCAAATCGCACGCGAAAGTCCGGTAGCGTTCGGGTTCGACATCTGCGCTCCCCAGCTCTTCGGTGAGGCGCTGTTCGTCCATGTCGCAAAACACGACGTTCGCGCCCTCGGCCACAAAATGACGCCCGATCGCAAGGCCGACGCCGTTGGCTGCCCCTGTGACGATGGCTGTTTTGCCGGCGATGGAAAATGTCATGAAAGCTCCTTAGCGCCCAACGTTGGCGCAGACTAACCTAAATTATCGTTTCGGACGAGACGCGCGGATAATCTTGAATGCACCTGACCCGGACAGTTCTTCGACGAAGCCGAATTTCGCGTCCAGTTCTGCTTCATAGGGGAGGTGACGGTTGGCCACCATCAAAAGCTGGCCGCGCGGCTTGAGGATACGGGCGGCCGTGGCGATGAAACCGCGCCCGAGGTCAGGGTTACCGTCGCGTGTGGTATGGAACGGCGGGTTTGACACGACCATATCGTAGGCACCCCTGTGGTCCAATGCGTCTGCCCAAATCGCTGTCGCGCGGGCATCGTTGGTGTTCACAACAGCACATTCAAGCGCGGTCTTTTCGGCCTCAACCATATCAAGCGATGTGACGCCGTCATGGGCAAGAATTTCACGGCTGAGGTAGCCCCAACCCGCGCCAAGATCGGTCACATCACCCTTAAGATCGACAAGATGCGTGGCCAGTAGCGCAGAGCCCGCATCGATTTTCGCCTCGGAAAACACACCTGCTGCGGTTTGGTATCCGTCGGGTGATTTTACGGTCACATCCCAAGCAGGAGCTTTGCCGGCCTCAAACCAGAACAGGCGGCCATGCCCCTTTGCGATGACGCCATGGATCGCCGCAATCTTGCGAATGTCTTTGTAGACGCTTTCGACGCCATCGGTCTTTTGACCATCGATGATGACAGTGCCACCCGCCGCAATTGCCGCAATGATTGTTTGACGCGCCAGCATTTTGGACCGTGGCAACACCACCAGCGTGGCCGTGCGCTTGGCACCGTCGCCAATCAATCCCGTGGCGTTCCAATATTGATGATCGGGATAAAACGTCGATTCAATCGTGACGTCATGCAGCCCCGCGAGGTCGTATCCGACAGGGGGGCGCACGATATGCAGACTGCCGTGAAGGGTCAGACCTTCGGCCAGTGCTGTGTGTAATCTGGAATATTTCATGGGAACCGAGTGGGCAGCGCGCCCTTACTCTTTCTCCATCGTGCATTGCAGCGGATGCTGATGACGGGCCGCGAAGTCCATCACAAGCGCCACTTTGGTTTCCGCGATCTCGTGGGAAAAGACACCAACAACCGCCAGCCCCTTTTCGTGAACCGTAAACATCAACTCCGTCGACTGGGCTGTGTTCATACCAAAGAACCGTTCCAGCACATGCACGACAAATTCCATCGGTGTATAATCGTCATTCAAAATCATGACCTTATACAGCGGTGGGCGCTTTGTTTTTGGACGTGTTTCAAGCTTGAGGCCGATATCGCTATCGTCGTCATCGTCCCTATCGGCCATCATGGTGATGTCTTGGCGCATTCAAAATCCTTGTTGCCGAGTCGCCGGCACACTTTGTTGACAGCCACTTAATATAACCGCTCTGCCCCTTATGAAAAGAGGGGGCGCCATTTTGGTCGCACCCATGTCGATCATTGTGGCCGCAACCAGCAATCAGACCGCCCCGCGGAACATGTATTGATGGGGGTGTTGCGCTCAGCCGTGCGTCGCAAGACCGCCGATCAGCCCATTAACCATTTGCCCCATTGTTGCCACAATCCGCTATCTAGGGGGTCATTTGGATTTTGCCCCTAGATATGGCCCCTAATCCTAGAATTGTGCAGGAAAGCCACACCCAAATCCTTTGAAATTAAGGTATTTTCTGAAAGCCTGCCCTGTGTTAGCTTTATTTCATAATAAGAGACCCCACGAATAAATCGGGGCTCACGAGGCAGTAAAAGAGGCAGTGACGTGAAACGTCGTATTCAAAACCCCGCGTTAGCGGGCTTTCTCCTATTGATCACCCTGTTGATGGCGGCTTTGGCCCCTGTTTCCGGCAAAGCTGCACCCTACGCCGCGATGGTTATGGATGCGCGTACCGGGGAAGTTCTGCATGCGCGAAATGCCGACACTCAGCTGCACCCTGCATCGCTTACAAAGATGATGACGCTCTATATTGCGTTTCAGGCGATTGAACGCGGTGAAATCAGCCTTGATGACATGGTGACGATCACACCTTTGTCCGCCAATGAACCCCCAAGTAAATTGGGTCTGCTTGCAGGCCAGCGTATTCAGTTCCGCTACCTTGTGCGGGCCGCTGGTGTAAAATCAGCCAATGACGCAGCGACAGCGATCGGTATCGCGCTTGAGGGCAACGAGGCCGCGTTTGCGCGCCGTATGACAGCTACAGCCCGCGCCATGGGCATGTCGCGCACTACATTCCGTAATGCCCACGGTTTGACAGAGGCAGGGCACATGTCCACGGCCCGCGACATGACCGTTCTTGGCCGTCACATGATCTATGATCATCCACAGTATTATAACATCTTCAGCCGCATCACGACGGACGCTGGTGTTCGCGAAGTCGCGAACACGAACCGCCGCTTTCTGAACGCCTATCGCGGCGCTGACGGTATAAAGACGGGATACACCAGTGCCGCTGGCTTTAACCTTGTTGCATCTGCTGAACGTGGTCAGGAACGCATCATCGCCACGATGTTCGGTGGGTCATCTACAGCACAGCGCAACGCCCGTGTCGCTGAACTGTTGGACATGGGTTTCGCCCGTGCGCCCGCAACAGCACGTATTGATCGCCCGCGTCCTGTCGGCCCGCAAGGCACAGGCGGCGCCGAAGCTCCTCCTCCCGGAACAACGGCCCGCACTGTGCGTGTGAACGGCCTTGTTGCGCGATCTTTGCGCCCCAATGCCCGCCCCGTGCCTGACGCGCCTGAAGTGGCCGAAGAATTGCTGGCTGTGAATGCGGATGCGGTAAAAGACGCGATCGTTGATGTATTGGAAACCGTGGCCGCAGCGCCGCAAGAAACCCCGACCCCTCAAGCACGCCCTGCCGATGTGGTGCTCGCTGCGGTTCAGCAATCGTCACCCGTGCCGTCAGAACCCGAAATCGTCACCCGTATTTCGACATCGGGTAGCCGCCTTTGGGGCATCAACGTGGGCCGCTATAATACGCAGTATCAGGCAGAACGCGTTCTGCTGCGGGTCGCTCTCAATGAAATGTCGACGCTGGACGGATCTTTGCGCCGCGTAAATTCAAGCAGCCGTGGGCATGACGCCAACTTCATGGGATTGACCCGTGATGGTGCCGAATTGGCATGTGCCCGCTTGCAAGCGCGTGGCACCACGTGTTTCATGATCGGGCCTGATTAACCGCAAAGGACCAAGCCCATGGCCACACTGATCGTTCGCCCGCCCAATGCCCCGACACTGACATCCAGCACACCGGATCATCACATCGGGGTTCACCGCATCTTTTGCGTTGGCCAGAACTATGCAGATCACGTGGCTGAAATGGGTGGCGATCCAAAAGCCGATCCACCGATCTTTTTCATGAAGCCGAACAGTGCGGTCGTCGCATCCGGCACCACGATCCCCTACCCGTTCGCAACCAACAACCTCCATCATGAAGTTGAGCTGGTCGTAGTGATGAAACGTGGTGGCGCGGATATTTCTGAAAGCGATGCCCTTGATCATATTTATGGCTATGCGGTTGGCAATGATCTGACCCGCCGCGATGTTCAGGCGGCTGCGAAGGCTAAAGGTAATCCATGGGATATGGCCAAAGGGTTCGATAATTCCGCCGTGATCGGCGTTGTGCATCCCGTGTCAGAGGTCGGGCATCCCACGTCCGGTGCTGTGAACTGCACCGTTGACGGAGAGGCGCGCCAAAGTGGCGATCTGACCCAGATGATCTGGTCGGTTCCTGAAATCATCGCAACATTGTCCAAACTTGTGACGCTTGAGGCGGGTGATGTGATTATGACAGGCACCCCGTCTGGCGTTCGCCCGATTGCGGCTGGTCAAACCTGTGTTTGCAGCATCGAAGGGTTGTCCGGCGCGACTGTGACCGTGGCCTAGCCAAACGCCGCTTTCATCAGTTCGCGAGTGTATTCGTTTTGCGGTGCATCAAAAATCGCGTCCGCGTCCCCTGCTTCAACTACGTCGCCACGTTTCATCACCATGACTTTATGTGACAATGCGCGCACGACCTTCAGATCGTGGCTGATGAACAAATAAGCCAACTGGTATTTCGTTTGCAGCCCGCGCAGCAATTCAACGATTTGCACCTGCACGGTCATATCAAGCGCCGATGTTGGTTCGTCCAGCACTACCAAAGTAGGGCGCAGGATCATCGCCCGTGCAATCGCGATCCGCTGGCGTTGACCACCTGAAAATTCGTGCGGGTAGCGGTCCATCAATGTGGGATCGAGCCCGACTTCCTTCATAATTTCGGCCACCATTTCGCGCGGATTTTTACCTGCGGCGGTGCCATGCACGGTCAGGCCTTCGGCGATAATCTGTTCGACAGTCATACGTGGGGACAGCGATCCGTAGGGGTCTTGGAACACGATCTGCATGTCGGATCGCAGCGGCCGCATGGCCCCTTCGCGCAGACCTTGCAGGTCTTTGCCCATGAACACAATTTGTCCCTCGGACTTGATCAAACGCATCATCGCAAGTGCCAGCGTCGTCTTGCCCGATCCTGATTCACCGACAATGCCGACAGTCTCCCCCGCGCGGACTTCAAAATTGGCGTCGTTGACGGCTTTGACGTAGCCTGTCGTGCGGCGCAACAAACCGAACGTCAGCGGGAACCAGATTTTCAGGTTCTTGGCTTTCGCAACGACCTTCGCCTGCGGGTCGACAGGCGCGGGATGCCCAGTGCTTTCAGCCTCAAGCAGGGTGCGGGTGTAGGGGTGTTGTGGGTTGGCGAACAATTCAGCCGTTGGACCCTGTTCGACAATTTCACCGTCCTTCATAACACAGACCCGATCCGCAATTTTGCGCACAATCGTGAGGTCGTGGGTGATGAACAACATGCTCATGCCAAGGTCGCGTTTCAGGTCGGCCAGCAGGTCGAGGATTTGCGCTTGGATGGTAACGTCCAGCGCTGTCGTCGGTTCATCCGCGATCAGCATTTCAGGGCCGTTCGCCAGCGCCATCGCGATCATCACACGTTGGCGCTGCCCGCCGGACAATTGGTGCGGATAGGCGGACAGACGGCTTTCAGCATCGTGAATGCCCACCTGATTAAGGAGTTCGATGATACGCGCCCGCACAGCAGCGCCACGCAAACCCTGATGCAGTTCAATCGATTCAGCGAGCTGTTTTTCAATCGTGTGCAACGGGTTCAACGACGTCATCGGTTCTTGGAAAATGAAACTGATGTCGTTGCCACGCACGCGCTGCAAATCTTTTTCAGATGCACCGACCATCTGGGTGCCGTTGTACGTTATTGACCCGCCCACCGTGGCGCTATCGCCCAGCAATTGAACGGTCGACAATGCTGATACGGATTTGCCCGAACCAGATTCCCCCACCAGCGCAACAGTCTCACCCTTATCGACGTGGAACGACACGCCGCGCACAGCATGGGTGATTTCGCCGTCCTGGCGAAAATCGACCGCCAGGTTTTGAACGTCCAAGGTGCGATCGTTCATGAGAATGTCTTTCGCGGATCGAACGCGTCACGCACGCCCTCAAAGATAAACACCAGAAGCGACAGCATGATCGCAAAAGTGAAGAAGGCGGTGAAACCGAGCCATGGTGCCTGAAGGTTCTGTTTTGCCTGCAACGTCATCTCACCCAAACTGGGGGCCGAAGATGGCAGGCCAAAGCCCAGAAAGTCGAGAGATGCGAGCGTCGCGATTGTCCCCGTAATCAGGAACGGCAGCATCGTCACCGTGGCCACCATCGCGTTGGGAAGCATGTGGCGGAACATGATGGTGCGGTCAGACACGCCCAGCGCCTTTGCCGCGCGCACATATTCGAAATTGCGCGCCCGCAGGAATTCAGCGCGCACCACGCCAACCAGCGCGGGCCAGCCGAACAGAATGGTCAGGAACACAAGGAGCCAGAAGCCGCGCCCCAATATCGCAAACAGAATGATGATGACATAAAGGGACGGTGTGCTGCTCCAGATTTCTAAAATCCGCTGGAACACGAGGTCGACCCAACCGCCGAAATAACCCTGCACCGCCCCCGCAAGAATACCGATAAAGGATGCACAGCTTGTCACGATAATCGTGAACAAAATCGACAACCGGAACCCGTGGATCACCCGTGCCAGAACATCGCGTTTGGTGTCATCTGTCCCAAGCCAGTTGTTTTTGTCAGGTGCAGACGGGGCCACGCCGGGAATGTCGACGATGGTATTGTAGCTGTAGGGCACGGGTGGCCAGATCAGCCAGCCTTTTTCGAACCCTTCAAAGTCAAGGGTGCCATCGTTGGCGGACACAATCAGGTCTTCGGGTTCGTCAAAACAATCCACAAGCCCGCCAGTTTCGATCAGGCATTTAACCTCGATGTCTTTGTATTCCGCTTCGGTTGGGAAATCCCCACCGTAGTCGCGTTCACTAAAAAATTGGAAAATCGGCATGCGGATTTCACCGCGATAGCTGACCATAATGGGTTTATCGTTGGCGAGGAATTCGGCAAACAACGACAACCCAAACAGGATCATGAAAATCCAAAGGGACCACAGCGCGCGGCGGTTGCGTTTGAAATTAGCCCAGCGGCGTTTGTTCAACGGCGACAGCGTAAAGCGGCCCTTTTTCGGTACGGGGGGGAGTGCGGTGTCCATGCTCAACCCCTTTTCTCGAAATCAATGCGCGGGTCGATCAACACGTAGGTGATGTCCGTCAAAATGCCGACCACAAGCCCCATGAGGGAGAACGCGAATAACGTCCCGAACATGACGGGGTAGTCGCGCTGCAACGTCGCCTCAAACCCGAGGCGTCCAAGCCCGTCGAGAGAGAACAGCGTTTCAATGATCAAGGAACCGCCAAAGAACACCCCGATGAACAGCGCCGGAAAGCCCGAAATCACGATCAACATCGCGTTGCGGAACACGTGGCCGTACAAAACGCGGCCCTCGGACAAACCCTTGGCTTTGGCGGTGATGACATATTGCTTCTTGATCTCGTCCAAGAAGGAATTTTTGGTCAACAACGTCAGTGTCGCGAAGGCCGAAATCGTGGAGGCTAACACAGGCAAAGCGATGTGATGGAAGTAGTCCTTGATCTGGCCCCATGTGCTGAGCGTGTCGAAGTCTGACGATGTCAAACCGCGCAGCGGGAACAGGCGAACGCAGGTCGGGTTGTAATCATACATCCACCACAGGACCGCGTTGTCGCGCAAGAAATCCGACAAGTACGGAAAGCGGAAACAATTGTTTGATGCAAACAGCACGATCAGCAGAATGGCGAACAAGAACCCCGGGATCGCATATCCAACAATGATCGCCGCAGAGGTCCATGTGTCAAACGACGACCCGTCGCGCACGGCCTTTTTGATGCCCAAGGGAATCGACACCATATAGGCAATCACCGTGGACCAAAGACCAAGGGTGATCGACACAGGCATCTTTTCCAACACGAGGTCCACGACAGACACCGACCGGAAATAGCTTTCGCCGAAATCGAACCGCATATAATCCCACATCATCAGGAAAAACCGTTCAAATGCGGGGATCGGCACGGGGGAACATTCATCGGCGCGCAGATCCGGTTCACCCAGATATCCCGCTTCGCACACGATCCGCGAGAAGTTGAATTCGACCTGCAATTCATCCAGAAATTCTTGCGGCAACCCGCGTGACGCCACGCTGTCGCCGCCTTCATCTATGATTTCTGAACCGCCGCCGGAAATACCTTCAAAGACGTCACCGCCGCCCTCAAGCTGCGCGATGATCTGTTCGATCGGGCCGCCGGGCACGAATTGGATCAACGCAAAATTGACGATCATGATCCCAAGAAGCGTCGGGATCACAAGCAGCAACCGTTTGAGAATATAGGCGCCCATATTTAGTGCATAGCCTTTGTTTTTATTATTGCCGATCGCATGGGGCTTAGAACGCCCCTTGTGCTTTCAGTTCGTCTGCTCTTTCGGCGTTGTACCACCAGAATGACAAGTTGCCCAATGAATAGGGCGGCAAATTTTCGGGGTATTCATAAATATCGTAGTAAGAGACCAGATGTTTATTGTTGTTCCATTGCGGCACCCAGAACCCTTTCGCGCGCAGCACGCGGTCGATGGCCTGCGTCCCTGCCGTCATATCCTCAATCGATGTTGCATTGATGACGTTGGTGAGTAGACGGTCCACCGCAGGGTCCCGTAGCCCCATCAAATTGCGCGAACTGTCGGCGGCTGTTTCAGACCCGAACCACTGGCGCAGTCCACTGCCCGGTTCAAACCCTTGGGTCATATTGTGTGTGACAATGTCAAACTCGGACGGCGCGTTCAGCCGTTCAACGTATTGCGCGAAATCCACGCGGTTCAGGCTCGCGTCCACACCGAGGCGGCGCAGGCTTTCGATGTAAGGATTGATGATGCGGTCAAAGCCCGGCGATGCCGACAAAAATTCCACAGTCAGCGCCTCACCGTCCTTGCGGCGCATCCCGTCATCGCCCGCCATCCAGCCCGCTTCATCCAGCAGGGCAGACCCGGTGCGCAGATTGCCACGGTCGGTGGGGCGGCTGGCGTTTGACGTGGGCGGAATAACAGCCTCGTCCGTCAGGATAGATGCATCAAGCAGGCCTTCGTCGACAAGCGGCTGCAACAGCGCCAATTCCGCATCAGACGGTGTGCCCTGCGCCTGCAAATCCGTGTTTTGCCAGAAGGATTCCACCCGTTCATAAAGCCCGTAAAACAGCGTTTCATTGGACCATTCAAAGTTAAACATCAGGCGGATCGCCTCACGTACGGCGGGGTCTTGGAATTTGGGGTCGCGCAGGTTGAAGATAAACGCCTGCGCGGATCCGATGGTGCCGTCTGGCAGTTCTTCTTTGATCACCCACCCATCATCAATGGCGGGAAATTCATACCCTGTGGCCCACTGCAAAGAAGAGCTTTCCATACGGAATGTATATTCGCCCGCCTTAAACGCCTCAAAGGCGGCGGCTGTGTCGGTGAAATATTCATAGCGGATGCTGTCGAAGTTCGCCTGACCTATGTTCAACGGGTGGTCTGCGCCCCACCATTCAGGATTACGTTCGTAAATGATCTGGCGATTGGTATCAAAGCTGCCCAGCACATAGGCAGCAGTCCCAAGGAACGGCACATCGGTGGATTCATCCAGACGCGCGCCGGTTTCTTCAAACCATGCCTTTGAAAACGCGCGGTTGCTGCCTGCAATGCCGATCACATCGCGGCGCGGCGCTTCTGGCGTAAAGTTGAACCGCACACGGTGGGTGTCCAGCACCTCGACGCTTTCGATGTAACCTTCGACGACGGTCACATATTCAGGCAGGCCCTGTTCCATGATCAATTCATGAAAGAATACAACGTCTTCGGCTGTGAAGGGTGTGCCATCTGAAAACGTCACATCGTCGCGCAAGTTAAAGATCACCCAATCCAGGCTTTCTGGATATTCCAGCGTTGTACAAAGGTAGCAATAAGACCCATACGGATCATCCGCCGTGGCCGACATAATGCTTTCGTACAAAATCGTGGTGCCCGCCGCGGCTGCGCCTTCGCGGGTAAAATTGTTGAATGTGTCAAATGTTCCGCGTGACCAGACGCTCATTTCGCCGCCCTTTGGGGCATCGGGATTTACGTAATCAAGATGGGTCATATCGGCGGGATACTTCAGCTCTCCGAAGTTGGTGTAGCCGTGTGATGTGATGATGGTTTCATGACTGTCCGCGCGCACATGGGTGGCGGCCGCAATCGCGAGGACGGATCCCGCGACCATCCAGCCCCATTTCGACACACCTGCTTTTTGCGTTTGTGTGACGGCTGTCGCGTTGCGGCGCTGGGAATGTATCATGGACGGTCCTTAATGGTTGCGTGGTATTCGCTATACATGAAGCTAAAGCCGCCTTTGTCGAACATTCAAGTTAAGAATGCGTGAGAATTGCGTGATCGCAACGCAAAAGGCCGCCCCAAACAGGACGGCCTTTGCATAAATTCTGTAAAACAGATTAGTCGTCGAGGCTGTCGAGGTACGCAATCAGGTTCGCGCGGTCTTCGATTTTGCGCATCCCATTGTATCCCATGGATGTCCCAGGCGCATAGGCCTTTGGTCCGACAAGGAATGCGTTCAACTGTTCAGGCGTCCAAACATCGACCACTTCGTTCAACGCGCCGGAATACTGTGTGTACCCTTCGGCAACGCCAACATCACGTCCAACAACACCATAAAGGTAAGGGCCAACGCCGTTCACACCTTGTTCAAGCGCGTGACACGCAGAACAGGCGCGCCACAGGCCTTCACCGTCTGCCGCACTCGCGAGGGCGAAAACATCCGCGAAGGGAGGGCCGTCGTCGATCACTTCGTCAATGGCGTCACCACCTTCAACTGGGATCACATACGCTTGTTCATGGTCGCCGTGACCGCCGGCGTGATAAATTTCCTCGGCAACCCAGCTGCCAAGCAAAAAGATCAGCAATGTGCCGCATACCGCACCGAGAACTTTGGTCATTGTCATTGTGTCGAACATGTCGCGTCCTGTCTGCTTCTTGATTCACGTGCCATGTATCCGCTTCCCCCCCCAATGATCAAGGTGTAGCACCGCGACGAAGTGCCCATTTTTAACGATATTGGGCGAATGGGGGGTAAAGATGACAAAACGCATCGCATTTCAGGGTGAACTCGGCGCTTACGGCCATCAGGCTTGTTTTGAAGCGCGACCCGATTTTGACCCTTTGCCCTGCCCGACTTTTGATGACGCCATCCAAGCTGTCCGCAAGGGCGACGCCGAACTTGGCATGATCGCTGTCGAAAATTCCACTTACGGGCGCGTTGGTGACGTACATACATTATTGCCAGAAAGCGGCCTACACATCGTGGATGAGGCATTCGTGCGTGTGCATATCAATCTGCTCGGCAAACCGGGTGCGCAACTAAGCCAAATTCGCACGGCAGCGGGTCACGTCGTGATCCTGCCCCAGTGTGGGAAATTTCTGCGCGACCATGGAATCACCACGCAGGTCAGCCCCGACAACGCCCGCGCCGCGATGGATGTGGCCAATGGCGATGATATGACGGCAGGGGCCCTCGCCTCTGAGATGGCGGCAGAGATTTATGGTTTGAACGTGCTGGCGCACAATATTGAAGACCACGATCGTAACACCACACGGTTCTTAATCATGGCCCGCGATCCTGATCTGTCACGCCGTGGCAAGCAGGGCATGGTCACCAGTTTCGTCTTCCGTGTGCGCAACATTCCAGCGGCTTTGTACAAAGCGATGGGTGGTTTCGCGACCAACGGCGTGAACATGACTAAGCTGGAAAGCTACATGGTGGGGGGGCAGTTCACCGCGACGCAGTTTTATGCAGAAGTCGAAGGGCACCCTGACGACAGAAACGTGCAACGCGCGATGGATGAGCTGGATTACTTCACAGATCACATCCGCCTTATGGGCGTCTTTCCGGCGGCACCCCGACGTCACGAAAAGCCAAAAACCTAAGCGCGGTATTTTTTGTCCACGTCTTTGGCAAAACCTGCGACCAAGCTTTTGAATTTGCTGTCTGTTTTAGCGCGCGCAAAGCGCAGCGATTGAAAAAACAGCTTGGCGGAGATTGTCTTTGGAGCCGCTTCGGCTGTCACGATCAGGCGTGTGCGGGCCTTCGACAAGGCGACCAATTCAACCACCATCGCGCCATCCGCGTTCTTTGATTTAACTTCAATCGTCAGGCCGTTGGGTTTGTCCACTTGCACAATTTGCCCCGCGACAGTGCGTTCCTTGCCGCGCATGCGGAAATTGACCCGCCATTTGGTGCCAACTGCCGCCGCATCGCCGCCTGCAACCCGTTCAACATCACCGCCACGGCGCATGATGGACCGTTCAAAAGTTGGGAAATCAGTGACTTGATCGAACACATATTCAATCGGGGACTCGATATCTTCGCGTGCGGTAAATTCCATGCTGTCCTGCTCGAGCTGTCGGCCTTAGCGGCCTGTTCTAATCATGTCAGGTTAATCTAGCGTATCCGTTAACCAATTCTCTAGCAAAAAATGCGCGATTGCACCTGCGCGGGCCGCTTTGATTTCAGGGTGGTCCCCATTCGCAGCGCGCGCCATGTCTGCGCGGCTGACCCAGCGCGCATCCTCAAGCTCAACCGGATCAATGGTGATGTCCGTGCTTGTCGCCTCACCGTAACAGCCGATCATCAATGACGATGGAAACGCCCATGGCTGACTAGCAAGGTATTCAACTGGTCCAACGGTGATCCCCGCTTCCTCGAACACTTCACGGCGCACTGCGGCTTCAATCGTTTCACCGGGTTCAACAAACCCAGCCAAAAGCGAATACATGCCGTCGGGCCAACCGGGTGATCGCCCGACAAGAACATCGTCGCCATGTGTGATTAGCATGATCACGACAGGGTCTGTGCGCGGGAAATGTTGGGTTTCACAGGCGGGGCACACACGCCGCCACCCTGCATCCGCAGCAACGCTAGGCTGCCCGCAGGCCGAACAAAATTTGTGGCTATCATGCCATGCCAAAGTCGCGCGCGCAGTCGCCGCCAATTCCGCATCACGCTGGGATAGTTGCGTCATGATCGCGCGCAATTCAGCAAAGCAAGCCTCGCGGGGCATGCTCGGGTGACGTTGCAGCGATGGGTCAAGGAACGCTGTCAAATCTGCCTCCGCGTCAAGGTCTGGTTCCCATTTGCTCAAAGATACCGCAAAGGTCGGCACGCCGTCGTCCAACCCCAAAAACAACTGTAACGGACCAGCGTCCGCGATGATCGGGTGATCAAACGGGACCCGTGCGAGGCCACCGTCCTCATTCTCAAGCAGGGGTTTACCCTGCCACAACACAATACACCGCGCCGCCGGATCATTGGCGGTTTTTACAATATCACCGCGCAACTGCGCCGCACGATCAAGGCCGGAGCCCCCGAATGTCACTGTTTCTGCATGTCTCATGGCCCACCGATGCCATGGCCGCGCGGCGGGTGCAATCGCGCGGCGATATCCGCCCCTTGCACGAATCCGCACTGCCCCCTATATCGACCTTGAGGGGTTGGCGCGGGCAAGTGCCTCGCCAACCTGGTCAGGTCCGGAAGGAAGCAGCCACAACGAGCCCCACT
>JABBAI010000009.1 GCA_018608045.1 Octadecabacter sp.
GCATCCATGTGCGCATCGTTGTCATTGAGGCAAGGGATATAGGTGAAGTGTTCGCCACCCGCTTCTTCAAAGCTCTCTTTGATCTCTTCGTTGATCTCTTCCAATGTTTCGATGCAATCTGCGGAAAATGCTGGCGCACAAACGGCGATGTTTGTTTTGCCCTTTTCCGCCAAACGCGCAACTTCTTCGACCGTATAAGGCTGAAGCCATTCTTCGGGGCCGAATCGGCTTTGGAATGTGGTGATGATCTGCGTGTCATCCCAGCCAAGACGCTCTTTCAAAAGTCGCGTCGTTTTCTGGCATTGGCAGTGGTATGGATCGCCTTCGCGCAAATAGCGCTGTGGGACACCGTGATACGAACAGACCAGGATTTCGGGCTTTTTATCGGCAGTGGCGTAGGCCGTTTCAATCGACTGGGCCAGCGCGTCGATATACGCGGTGTCCTCATAATAAGGTTCGACAATCCGCGCGATGGGTTGCCATTTTTCTTTCATTAAGACACGAAAGAACTGGTCGTTGGCCGTGGCGGATGTTGCACCTGCGTAGTGCGGATAAAGCGGGAAGAACAAAATCTTCTGACAGCCCGTGTCGATCATCGCTTTTACTTTGGATTCCGTTGATGGATTTCCGTAGCGCATGCAGTAATCAACCACGACATCGCTGCCATACATATCCTCAAGACGGGATTTCATCGCGGCTGTCTGCTTCTTAGTGATGGTCAGCAGCGGGGATTCATCGTCTTCTTCGTTCCAGATACTTTTGTACGCGGCACCGCTGGAAAACGGACGCTTTGTAAGGATCACGAGCTGCAACAGCGGCTGCCAAACCCATGCGGAATAATCCACGACGCGCTTGTCGCTTAGGAATTCGCCCAAATACCGACGCATGGACCAATAATCGGTCGCATCAGGCGTGCCGAGGTTCGCGAGCAGAACGCCGACCTTTGCAGGTTTGATCTTTGGGTGATCGGATGGCGCGTGCATAGGGCAGACCGCAGCGTCCATCGTCGGGTTTTGTGACTTGGCGTCAAACATCGGGGTTTCAGGCTCTTTGTTCATAAGGTTGAGATACTTCTTTTACGCCCGTGGTCAATCTTTGGACCCATTTAAAGGTGTTTCTTTTGTGCCCAGCGCATCGGCTAAGCGTGTCGTGGCAGACCCAGGGCGCAACGGTTTTTGTTGCGTTTCAGACGGGGCCCAGCCAGTCAGCGTTGCGATTTCGAATGTTGCAGGCACCCGCCCGTCGTCCATCGCGAAGGTTTCAACATAACGCTGCATAGCCTGAGCAAAGATTTTGCGCCGCGTTGGTGCGCGCTGGCGCTGATCCATCGCGTTCCCCTCGCCCATGGCGCGCAGGTCACGCATCAGATGGATGGGGGTATCGTATGTCACGGTCAGAGGAGTTGTGTCCGCTACGGGCAGCGCGAAGCCAGCACGTTGCAGCAACCCACCAAGATCCCGAATTTCCCCCATCGGCAATATGCGCGGGGACAGCCCGCCAGTTTGTGCAACCTCTGCCTCCGCCAAGACGCTGCGCAGTTCGTGCAAAGTCTGTCCTGCAAACGATGTAGCAATCAAAAGCCCATCAGGTTTCAGCGCACGACGGCATTGAACTAGTTGTCCAATTGGATCGTCCGCCCAATGCAACGACAGCGCATGAATAACGAGGTCATGCGCGCCTTCTTCTAAATCCAGCGTTTCATCGTCTTGAATGACGGTCGCGCTGGGCATCCATTCAGACCACGCATCAGGAAAACCTGTCACGACAACGGGCGCCGTAAAGGTTCTGTTAACCTCTATGAGCCTTTCATGAACATCATCCGCTGCAGCGGCTTGCAAAAACATCGCATCGGCACGCAATCGGTTGCGGGTCAATGCGGCGCGGTCAGTAAGGCGGGGCGGTTGAGTCATGACGTCCATGTAGGAGAAACCAGTGACATTGCAAAGCCTCATCCAAGCGATCTATCCGCCGCAATGCGTCATGTGTGATGCGCGCACGGATGTTGATTTCGCCTTGTGCGGTCCATGCTGGGCTGAAACGCCATTCGTGACGGGGTTGTGCTGCGACGGATGCGGCGCGCCATTGCCGGGCCAAGGAGAGCCAGAGGCAGGCGTTTTATGTGATGATTGCATGACCATCGCGCGGCCATGGTCCAAGGGGCGGGCCACGTTAATTTATAAAGACAAGGTCCGGCGCATGGTGCTTTCCATCAAACATGGTGATCGCACTGATTTAACCCGTGCTGCGGGCCCTTGGATGGCGCGCGCTGGGCGGGACTTAATTGGTCGCGATTCTTTGATCGTGCCTATACCGCTGCACCGCTTTCGACTTTTGCGGCGCAAGTTTAATCAGGCAGCTTTACTCGCCCAACAGATTGCGCTTGCCGCAGATGTGCAATGTCTTCCCGATGCGCTGTGTCGGCCCAAGAAAACCGCACCCCTCGAAGGGCACACATTGGACCAGCGATTTGCGGCGTTGAGCAATGCAATCTACGTCCACCCCAAGCGGCCCCTTGCGATGAAGGGGCGAAATGTTGTGCTTGTGGATGATGTCATGACGTCTGGCGCAACCTTTGCCGCCGCAACCGAAGCCTGTCTAAAGGCGGGTGCAAATGACGTTTGCGTGCTGGCCCTAGCCCGCGTCGTAAAGGACGCCTAAATAGGGGTGAACCTAAAAAGGATGATCCCGATGCCGACTGTTGAACTCTACACCACTCAGATCTGTGGCTTTTGTCATGCTGCGAAACGCTTGCTGACGTCCAAAGGAGTGAGCTTTTCTGAAATTGACGTCATGGCCGACCCAGCGCGCCGCGCTGAAATGATGCAACGCGCAAATGGTGGCCGCACGGTTCCACAGATTTTCATTGGTGAGACGCATGTTGGTGGCAACGACGATCTTCAGGCGCTGGAACGTGCTGGAAAGCTCGACGCGCTATTGAAAGGGTGAAGGTTGCACTCCTCCAACTGACATCTTCGGATTCGCCGGTTGAAAATATTGCTGTCATAAAAGGGATGATCGCCCAAGCGGTTGAAGGCGGCGCGCAGTTTATCTGCACGCCCGAAGTGACTAATTGTGTCAGCATGGACCGCGCCCATCAACGATCCGTACTGACGGATCAAGCCAATGATCCGACTCTGGCTGCTTTACGGGGGGCGGCAAAACTCCATGGTATTTGGTTGTCCATCGGGTCGCTTGCGATGACGGGTGGGGCGGATGGCCGTTTTGTGAACCGATCTTTTCTGATTGATCCGCAGGGCGACATCGCTGCCACCTACGACAAGATGCACATGTTCGATGTTCAGGTGAGCGAGGCTGAGGTGTACGCCGAATCCACAGGATATGCGCCAGGCAACCAAGCCGTGATTGCAGATGCTGGATTTGCAAAGATCGGTTTGACGATTTGCTATGACTTACGGTTCCCTCATTTGCACCGCGATTTGGCACGGGCGGGGGCGGATATTCTGTTGGTTCCGTCCGCGTTTTCACCCGTAACAGGTGCGGCGCATTGGGAAACTTTGCTACGGGCGCGTGCGATTGAAACTGGATGTTTTGTGATTGCTACCGCGCAAACCGGCACACACGCTGCAATTTCGGGCAAAGTGCGCGAAACATACGGGCATTCGATGGTTGTATCCCCATGGGGGGAGGTTTTGGTGGATGCAGGAACCAAGCAAGGCATCACACACATTGAAATTGACGTCAGGGAAGTGTCTAAAGAACGCAGGCGTATTCCCGCGCTGACACATGAT
>JABBAI010000152.1:0-18422 GCA_018608045.1 Octadecabacter sp.
AAGTTACCGCGATTGCGCAAAAGTATACCGGGCGATGTGACACGACAAAAATCCCCTGCGCATCGACTTGGAACTGACGACGTAGGCCGAAGACGTTCGGGCTGGATTTTCAATCAATCCAGCCCGATCAAAGTTCATCTGAAAATTAGCGATACATCGGCGGGCGGGCATCAACCCATTCGCCATTCGCCTTGGCCGATGCAACGGCTTGATGCACCGCAGCCATGGACCGCACACCATCTTCGGCTGTGGGCAATCCATCGCGAACCTCACCACGAATGCCCGCCGCCAGATCAACGTAAATATTGGCAACCGCCAATGGGAACCCTTCGGGATGGGCGATGCCAACGCGTGTCATTCGTTCTGCCTCGGTCGACAACCCGTTCTCGCCTTTTTCCATGATCTGCGTGCGCCCACCGACAGGGGTGTAGTACACTTGGTTTGGCTGCTCTGACGCCCAGCGCATGCCGCCCGTTTCACCAAAGACCTGAATTTCAAATCCGTGCTGACGGCCAATCGCGACCGAAGATGTCCAAAGTCGGCCAACGGTGCCACCTTCAAGGCGGAAATTCACCATGGCGTCGTCTTCCAACTCTCGGCTTGAAATCGTCGACGCAAAGTCTGCGCTTAGGCTGCGCACTTGGTCGCCCGCAATAAACGACGCCATGTGAAGCGCGTGAATACCGCAATCGGCAAACTGCCCCGACACACCCGCCATCGCAGGATCATACCGCCACCGCACCCGCGGATTGTCCGCATCCGTCGCGTCGCCGTGGTGCCCATGGCTGAAATTTGTCACGATCAGGCGGATCTTACCCACCTGCCCCGTACGCACCATTTCGCGCATTTCGCGCACCATCGGATAGGCGGAATAGCAATAATTCACGGCGCAAATTTTACTGGTCTTCGCAGCGATCTTAACGATCTCTTCGCCCTCTTCGACGGTCATCGTCATCGGCTTTTCGCACAGCACATTGAACCCGCCTTCAAGGAAAGCTTTGGTGATTTCAAAATGCGTGGAATTCGGCGTGGCAACAGTCACAAGATCAACGCGATCATCCCGCGCGCTCTCACCTGCCAACATTTCGCGCCAATCGCCGTAGGCACGGTCTGCCGCAACGCCAAGACGCTGTGCATAATCACGGCCTTTATCCGCGTCATGATCCAAGGCGCCTGCAGCCAATACAAAGTTACCGTCAGCTTGTGCGCCCAGACGGTGCGCTGGCCCGATTTGGCTGCCTTCGCCGCCACCAATCATGCCCCAATTCAAACGTGTCATAATCTTCTCCTCAGAACCCGATGGATTGCAGGTATTCACGGTTGGCTTTTGCGTCTTCCATGGGCGTGCCCGGCATGGACGGATCACAATCTTGTTCGACCGTGCACCAGCCTTCAAAGTTGTTGTCGATCAACACTTGGCGGACGGACGCGAAATCAACATCCCCCTGCCCCAGATTACAGAAAATCCCTTGACCACATGCCGTGTAGAAATCGGTGCGTTTGGCGACCACATCGGCCTTCACCACAGGATCAATATCCTTGAAATGCATATATGAAATGCGACTCATATTGCGCTTCATAAACGCCACCGGATCAAAGCCTGCGTAGGAATGATGGCCTGTATCAAAACAGATTTTCAGGATGCTTTCGTCGACCTCGGACAACAGGCGGTCAAGCTCGGGTTCAAAGTCCATGAACCCGCCAGCATGGGCGTGAATGCCAACCGTCAGCCCGTGATCCACCCCGATTTTCGCGGTCTCTGCAATACGGTCGTGGTAGGCAATCCACTCCGCCTTGTCCATCTGCTCGGCCTCGCTCGCGCGGCCTGCTGTGGGTGCGCGGCGCGGCGAAATGCTGTCAATCAACACAAGGTGTTTGGCCCCGTGCGCCGATAGCGCCTTACAAGTGCGCAGAGTGCCATCCAGCACATCATCCCATGCCGCGACATCGTGATAGGGGCGAAAAACAACGCCGCCAATCAGCTCAAGATCAAACTCGGATAGGGCGTCACCCAGCTCGCTCGGATCCTCGGGCATATAGCCGACGGGTCCAAGTTCGATACCTTTATACCCAGCTTCTGCGTTTTGGCGCAAAACCTCGCGCCACGCGGGATAGCTGGGGTCGGACGCAAATTCGATGCCCCAAGAACAGGGCGCATTACCGATACGAATAGTCATGTTTCTAGCCTTTCGAAGAAACGTCATGCCAGCTGCGCGACTGCGCAGAGGCCAAAGCGGTGTGAACAACGCGGGCAACATCCAGCCCGTCACGGAACGTCGGCCAAACGGCCTGCCCCGAATGAATGGCATACAAAAAATCGCGCGCCTCGATGATGATCTGGTCTTGGTATCCGGTGCCATGCCCTGGCCCAAGACAGAATGGTTCATAGTCAGGATGGGCGGGGCCTGTCAGGATTTTACGATAGCCGCGCTGCGCCTCATCGTCCTCCATAAGATACAAATGGATCGCGTTCTGGTCTTCTTGATCAAACTTGATCGCGCCCTTTGTACCCGAAACTTCATAGGCATAGCCCATCTTGCGGCCTGTCGCGACGCGGCTGAAAAACATCTGTCCCATCACACCGTTTTCAAACCGGCACATCATTTGTGCATGATCGTCGTTGGTCACCGTGCCACCGGGGCGTTCGGTGTGAACGGTTTCAACTTCGGCAATCAAGCTTTTGATCGGACCGATTAGCGCAAGTGCCGCGTTGATCATATGGGGGGCCAAATCGCCCATCGTACCATTGGCCATGCCCGTCGTGCGCCATGTGGCGGATGCCATCGGGTCGGCCATGAAATCTTCGGTATGTTCGCCGCGAAACGCCGTGACATCGCCTATCACGCCATCCGCAATCAACTTGCGCGCGTATTGTGACGCAGGCGTGCGGATGTAATTGTAAGCAACCATATTCGGCGTGCCTGTCGCTTCTGCGGCGGCAACCATAGCCTCGGCGTCCGCCAAATCAGCGCCCATCGGTTTTTCACACAACACGGGTTTTCCAACCGCGAACGCCGCTTCGGCAATTTCACGGTGCATGGATTGGGGCGTTGCAATCACGATCGCTTCAACCTTTGGGTCAGCCACCAGAACGCGCCAATCGTCCGTGGCGCGGACAAATCCAAAGGCCTTGCGGTACCTCTCAGCCGATTCTTGTGAAGACGCGCAAATCATCTCTAATCGGGGGCGCAGGGGCGTGTTGAACACCGCCCCGACAGACGCCATCGCGACGGAATGGGCCTTCCCCATATAGCCACCGCCCAAGATTCCGATGCCGATCTCTGTCACTTCGCGTCCTTTTTTGAAAACTGGTTTGCAACCGGTTGCAAAATGGTTATCGTCTGAATTTGAAACGTGCAAGCAGCAATCTTTGCCGCTGATCGATGCACTGGCAGAATCTGGGGACACTCCACATGACCGACACCACAGTCCGGCTTACCGTGGCGCAAGCAATCATTCGCTATCTAGACAATCAGTTCATCAAAATCGATGGCGAAGAACTGCGCGTGTGCGGTGGTGGCTTTGGTATTTTCGGCCACGGCAACGTCACCTGTTTGGGTGAGGCGCTGTATAACGTTCAAGACACGCTACCGCTGTATCGCGGTCAGAACGAACAAAGCATGGGGTTTGCCGCCGCCGGCTATTCCAAACAATGGCTGCGTCAGCGGTTTATGTTGTGCACCGCGTCTGCTGGCCCCGGAACGGCAAACCTTTTGACGTCAGCAGCACTCGCCCATGCGAACCGTTTGCCGATGCTGATGCTATGCGGTGACACATTCCAAACCCGCCTGCCCGATCCGGTTTTGCAGCAACTTGAACACTTCGGCGACCCGACGTTCGGCGTGAACGATGCCTTCAAGACCGTGACCCGTTATTGGGATCGCATCACGCATCCTGCGCAAATCATACAGTCGCTGCCCAATGCTTTGGCAACGATGCTCGACCCCGCCGATTGCGGGCCTGCGTTCATCGGCCTGCCACAAGACGTACAAGGCTGGGCCTATGACTACCCGACCGGGTTCTTTGACAAAAAGGTCCAAAAAATCCGCCGCCAACGTCCCTGCGAGGATGAAATCGCAGCGGCCCGTGACATCATCGCAAACGCCAAACGCCCCGTTATCATCGCGGGCGGCGGCGTGCAGTATTCTGGTGCAGTCGACGAACTTACCGCGCTGGCCGAAGGCCTCAATATCCCCGTGGTCGAAACCATCGCAGGGCGCGCGAATATGTTGGCGGATCACCCCCTCAACATCGGGCCACTTGGTGTGACGGGTTCCGACAGTGCCAATGCGGTTGCCGAAAAGGCCGACGTGATCGTCGCTGTTGGTACCCGCTTGCAGGATTTCACTACAGGATCATGGACGGCATTCGCCAAGGACGCAAAAATCGTCACGGTGAACGTCGGGCGACATGACGCGATGAAACACCAATCAACCCCTGTCGTGGGTGACGCCAAAACGTCCCTAACCGATTTGCACGGCGCGCTTAGTGGTGTGGCCTATGACGCTGCATGGGTAGATTTCGCCAAAGCGGAACGCGCGAAATGGGACGCCTACGTTGCGGCCAACGTCGCCCACGGCAACCGCCCCAACAGCTATGCCCAAGCCATCGGTGTGGTGAATGATCTTTGCGATCCGCGCGACCGTGTTGTTGCCGCCGCAGGTGGATTGCCAGCAGAAGTCACCGCCAACTGGCGCACAAAGGGCCTGTCCACAGTCGACGTCGAATTCGGCTTTTCGTGCATGGGATATGAAATCGCGGGCGGTTGGGGTGCACGCATTGCACAGGCCCAGCGCGAACCAGACAAAGACACCATCGTGTTTTGTGGCGACGGGTCCTATTTGATGATGAACAGTGACATCTATTCCTCCGTTCTCACCCAAAAGAAAATGATCCTGCTGGTCCTCGACAACGGTGGTTTTGCCGTCATCAACAAACTGCAAAACAACACGGGCAACGAAAGCTTCAACAACCTGATCGCAGATACGCCAACTGTGCCGGCCCCCTTCAGCGTCGATTTCGAAGCCCACGCCGCCTCAATGGGGGCCAACGCTGAAACCGTCGCGAACCCGGCTGAATTGGGCGAAGCGTTCAAGCGCGCCAAAGCGGCCGACAAAACCAGCGTAATCGTGATGAAAGTCGACCCCTATGAGGGTTGGACAACCGAAGGCCACACATGGTGGGAGGTGGGAACGCCATCCGTGTCCGACAGCGCCAAAGTCCGCGACGCCCATACCGATTGGGAATCCAGCCGATCCAAACAGCGCAAAGGTCTCTGATGAAAAGCTACACTGCAAAAACCGCTACACCTGAAGCCATTGTCGAAGAACTGTTGAACGGTGGCGGTGCTGTGAAAATATCTGGCCTGTTCAGCGCAGATCAAATCGCAGAAGCCCGCGCGATCATCATGGAACATTCGGAGTCCGACACCGAAAAAGCCACCCATTTCCAAGGCGCCGCCGAGGCAGACGGTAAGATCAGTTTGCAACGCCGCGTTTGGAACCTACTGGCCAAGGGCGACGTGTTTTCCGAAATGGCCGCGCACCCTGTTCTGATGAATATCCTGCGCAAGTTTCTGGGCACCGAATTCATCATGGGCTCCATTGCCGCGAACCGCATCCTACCGGGCGGCCCCGGCCAAGAACCCCATGTAGATTACCCCTATTGGGACTATCACAAACCTGAAACCCACCCGATCGGGTTCAACGGGTCCTTCCCAATGAACGCCCAAGTATCTGTTATTCTTGATCCATTTACAGTTGAAAGCGGCGCAACTGGCTACATGCCCGGCAGCCAGAAAGAGCTGCGTTATCCCACGGCAGAAGACAAATTTTTCGACACCTGCGAACAAATGATCGGTGGACCGGGTGACGTCGCGCTGTTTTATGGCGTCACATGGCATTGCGCGATGCCCAACAAATCCGATCATGATCGTAACGCCGTTCTGATCCAATATTTGCCCAAATGGGTGAAGCCGATGGAAGACATGCCCGCCGCTTTGCCACAGTCCTTCATCGACGCGGCAAGCCCTGACATCCGCCAACTGCTTGGCCTGAATTATCCCTACCCCGAGGTGCTGGATACAGCGAAAGCCGGCAATGCGGTGGGGCGAAAGTGAACGCACTCAGCGGCATCAAAGGCGGCAAGTTCATCGTCGTCGGGCGCGTCGGGATGGATCTGTCCCCCGTCGCGCACACCCAGATTGAAACCGCGACGGACATGTTCGTGGCCATGGGCGGATCATCCGCGAATATCGCAGCAGGATTGGTCAAGCTCGGCCTTGCCGCTGATCTGATCACCTGCGTGTCTGATGATGCTGTGGGCCGTTATTGCCTGAACCAGCTGGACCATTACGGCGTGGGCCGCACCCATGTGCGCACTATTCAAGGTGAAGAACGCACATCCCTTGCCGTCTATGAAACCCGCGTTGAAGACCACCAATCGGTGATTTACCGCAACAACGCCGCTGATTTTCAGATGAACATGGCGGATGTCGAAGCCTTGGATTTTAGCCAGTTTAGCGCCCTCATCACCGCAGGCACTGTGTTTGCCGCCGAACCGTCACGCGCGGCTGCATTCCGTGCGTTTGAACTGGCCAAAGCCGCAGGCATCCCGATCATTTTTGATGTTGATTACCGCCCCTATTCCTGGCCCTCACCGCAAGTCGCCGCTGACGTTTTGTCCCGCGCGGGTGATCTGTCTGACGTGATTGTCGGCAATGACGAAGAATTCGGGTTCATGGCGGGCGGCATCGACAAAGGGCTGGCCAAGGCACGCGATCTTGCCACAACCACCGCCGAAATCGTCGTCTACAAAATGGGCCACAAAGGTGCCGTGACGTTTGCGGATGGCCAAGAAATCCCGACAGGCATTTACCCCGTGGATGCGGTCAAACCCACCGGCGCAGGTGACAGCTTCATGGCCGGTTTCATGGCATCGTTGTCACAAGACAGCCCGATGAAAGAAGCCATCTTGCGCGGGTCCGCCTGCGCGTCCATCGTCGTCGCCCAAGAAGGCTGCGCACCCGCCATGCCTGACACTGACCAGCTCGACGCGTTCCTGCTCGACCATCCAGGCCCCACTCAAAGTTAAGGACCACCCATACCCATGCACATCGCCCCACACGACAACCAGAACAAACCGATCGTGGATGCGGATGACCCGACGGTCCCGCTGAACTATTTCAACATCGTGAAGCTCAAGGCAGGTGACGCGTTTGAATACCAAGTGCCCGGTTATGAAACCTGCATCGCCCCCGCGACAGGCACCGTGGATGTTGAAATCGAAGGCGTGCATTTCAAAGCCTTGGGCAATCGCGGCACGGACGTTTGGGACGGGGAGCCAGAGGGCGTCTATGTCCCCGTCGGTGCCAAGGCTACCATGGTCGCCGTGAACGACACCGAAGTCTTCATCGCTGGCGCGCGCTACGACAAAGTCCTCGACCCGTTCGATGTGCGCGTGGCCGAACTCGACACTGTGCAATACGGATCTGATGACACCAAAACCCACCGCAAGATCAAACATATCTTGGGCACGAAATACCACGACAAGGTTGGGCGTTTACTGGTCAGCGAATTGTTCACCGTTGGTCAAGGCGGCTGGTCAGGGTTCCCGGCCCACAAGCACGACACAGACCGACAGGATGCGGACGGTACCATCATTGAGACTCGCCACGACGAAACATACAACTTCCGCTTCCGCCCCAATCATGGGTCCGGTGTGCAGATCATCCAGCATGAGGACGGAAAACCGGGCGATGCGCATCAGCTGATGGATCGTTCCACCATTCTGCTGGGCTCCGGCTACCACCCCTGCGTCGTCATGCCGGGCTATGAGATGTATTATTTTACTATTCTCGGCGGCCTGTCCCAGCGCTCCCTCGTGCAGTTTTTCCAACCCACCTTTGCCAACCAGATCGAAACGATCCCTGGCATCAAAGACATGATTGCTAAATTCAAATGACCCTCGTCACACTCAAAGATGTCGTTCAGCCCGCGCTGAAGGACGGCTACGCCGTGGCCGGACTGGTCACGCTGGGCTGGGAAGACATGCGCGCCTACGTTGCCGCCGCTGAGGCTGAAAACTGCCCTGTTATCCTACAGGCAGGCCCCGGTTGTCGCGAACACACACCACTGCCGATCCTTGGCAAAATGTTCCGCCACTTGGCCGAAGGTGCCTCAGTCCCGGTCGTCGCGCATCTGGACCACGGCTACACGTTCGATGAGTGCAAAGAAGCGCTCGATGCGGGCTTCACATCCTTGATGTTTGACGGGTCGCGCAAACCGCTGAACCAGAACATCGACGAAACAGCGCGCATCGCTGAAATGGCCCACGCCGCTGGAATTTCCTGCGAAGGTGAAATCGGGTTTGTCGGCTATAATGGCGGCGAAGCCTCAGCCGGAACCGACCCCTATGAGGCCGCAAAATTCGCACGCGAAACTGGCGTCGACGCCATGGCGATATCCGTAGGGAACGTCCATTTGCAGACCGACAAAGACGGCGGGCTAGACGAACCGCGCCTTCGTATGATCGAAGCAGTCACTACCGTCCCCCTCGTTATTCACGGCGGATCGGGCGTGCCCTTGGCGCAGCGCACGGCGCTGGCGCGCGGATCAAACGTGTGCAAATTCAACATCGGCACAGAGCTGCGGATGGCATTCGGCACGGCGCTCAGGCAGGCCGTGAACAGCGACACAACACGCTTTGATCGCAACACAATCCTCAAGGACACGCACGACCCATTGGTCGCCGCAACCCGCACCGTTTTGCGTGCATTCAAGGGAGAGACCACATGACCCGTATCGGTATTCTCGGATGTGGTCGCATCGGCCAAGTCCACGCAAAAACGCTGCGCAACATGGACGGTGCCCAGATCGTTGCCGTGTCCGACTTCTTCCCCGACGCCGCCGCAGCCCTTGCCAAGACCTGCGGCGCGGATGTGCGCACAACGGATGACATCATCGCAAGCGACGACATTGACGCCGTAATCGTCGGCACCCCGACTGACACCCATTTCGACATTATCAAAGCCGCCGCCGCCGCCGGTAAGGCCATCTTTTGCGAAAAGCCCGTTGATATGTCCGCCGACAATATCCGCACGCTGATCACCCATGTGAACGACGCCAAAGTCCCGTTTTTCACCGCCTTCAACCGCCGCTTTGATCCTAACTTCGCCAACGTCCAAAAGCGCATTGTCGGGGGCGAAATCGGCAGCGTTGAAATCGTCACAATCCTGTCGCGCGATCCCTCCCCGCCTCCGATCAGCTACATCAAATCATCGGGCGGCATTTTTCGCGACATGATGATCCACGACCTCGATATGGCGCGCTTCTTGCTCGGCGAAGAACCCGTGTCTGTGTTCGCTGTCGGTGCCGCCCTCGTTGATCCCGCCATCGGAGAGGCCGGCGATGTCGACACCGCCGCCGTAACCCTCACCACCGCATCGGGTAAAATTTGCCAGATCAGCAACTCGCGCCGCGCGACCTATGGCTATGATCAACGCATCGAAGTGCACGGATCAGGCGGCATGCTGCGCGCCGCCAATGTGCTGGAAAACACAGTCGATGTGGCCAACGCGAACGGCTTTCAAACCGCCCCGACACTCAACTTTTTTCTTGAGAGGTATGAGGCCGCCTACGCCATTGAAATGCAGACCTTCATCGCGCACCTCAACGATCCAAGTGTCGCAATCCCCACAATCGAAGACGGGTTGCGCGCCCAAATCATGGCCGATGCCGCCGCCAAATCACTGGAAACCGGACAGCCCGTCGCGCTTTGAAAAGCGCGCATAAAACACGGCCCTTTAAGTGACGCGGCTTTTCGCCTTATATTTCGGATCATCCCAGATGCGGTTGTCCAGAATATCCGCCAAGATATCGACAGCGCCGATCACGTCCGCGTCGTCAATATAAAGCGGCGTAAACCCAAAGCGGATCAGGTTCGGCGCGCGGAAATCACCAATGACATCACGCGCAATCAAGGCCTGCATCACGGCGTATCCGTCATCGTGGGCGAACGACACTTGGCTGCCGCGTAGCGCCGGATCGCGGGGCGAAAACAGCGTCAGTTCTGGGCAGCGCGCCTCAACCTCGCGGATAAACAATTCGGTCAGCTGAACGGACGCCGCGCGCAAATCCTGCATCGAAACACCGTCCCAAACGGCCAACGCAGATTCTAAAGCTGTCAATTGCAACACGGGCGGCGTGCCAACGCGCATCCGTTCAATCCCCATTGCGGGGCGGTAGTCCAGATCAAACGCAAAGGGCGCATCATGGCCAAGCCAGCCGGACAATGCGGGCTGAATATCCCCGATCACATCGGGTCGCACATAGATAAACGCTGGCGCACCCGGCCCCCCGTTGAGGTATTTATACGTGCACCCTACAGCAAATTCACACCCGCAGCCTTCCAGATCAACAGGCACAGCGCCCGCTGAATGGGCCAAATCCCAGATCACCACGGCACCCGCCGCGTGGGCCTTTGCTGTGATAGCCGCCATGTCATGCACAGCACCTGATCGGTAATCCACCTGGGTCAACATCACGACCACAACCTCGTCCGTGATCGCGTCCATCACATCAAGCGGGTCAACGACACGCAATTCATGCCCCTGCCCAAGTTGCGCGATCAGCCCCTGCGCCATGTACAAATCGGACGGGAAATTGCCGCTATCTGACAATATTACTTTACGATCAGGACGCATCTGCACCGCTGCCGACAACGCCTGATAGACCTTCACGGACAACGTATCACCCATGGTGATCGTGTCCGTCGCAGCACCGACAAGACGCCCAACCATATTGCCAACGCGCATCGGCTGACCCATCCAATCATCGATATTCCAGCCCTTGATCAGATGCGCGCCCCATTGATCCGTGACCATCGACGACAGCACACCTTCAACAGATTTCGGCAAAGGCCCCAATGAATTACCGTCGAGGTAAATCATCCCCTCGGGCAGATGAAACAGGTCTTTACGGGTGACAGTCATGGCGCATCCTTCCAACAGGTTGAGCCATGAGTATCCTAGCTGCGCATCAACGAATAGTCCGGATTATACGGACCCGTCGGGATGATCGTCGCAGGCACGCGCTTGCCCAACACGTCCACTTCAAATGTGGTACCTACGGAGGCGTGATCCGGTTTCACAAAGGCATAGGCCAGGTTCTTGCCAACGCGGTAACCCCAGTCGCCGGATGACACAGTGCCAACAACAGTGTCACCCACCATCACCGAAGACCCGCCATGGGCCGCCGCATCGGTGCTGTCCAATTCCATCGATACAAACTCAACCATTTTGCCAGCCGCCACACGTTTTTCAAGCGCCGCCTTGCCGATAAAATCACCCTTTTCCATCTTAACAAACCGATCAAGGCCAGTTTCAAACGGGTCAAATTCTGTCAGGATATCGGCCTTCCAATGCAAGAACCCTTTTTCCATCCGCATTGAATCCACGGCCTTGGCACCAAACATCTTCATGCCAAACGCCTTACCCGCTTTGCGCAACGTCTTGTAGGCGTTGTACAAATGCGCGTTCGGGATGTGGATCTCGTACGCCAGCTCTCCGGAAAAGCTCACTCCAAGAACCGTCGCAGGCGCGAAGCCGATGAAACATTCCCGCGCGCTCAGCCATGGAAACGCCGCCTTGGACCAATCCAGACGCGACACCGCCGACAACACATCACGCGCCTTTGGGCCCGCAATCACCAGAATAGTCTGATCGTTCGTCAACGATCTGATCTGCACGTCCTCGGACGGGTCCATGTGCATCTGCAACCAGTCCATGTCGTGAAATTCAGCCGCCGCAGCCGATCCGAACCAAGCGCGCGCAGGGCCGCGGTCCGTCGCAGGCAAATTCGCAATCGTCGCCTCGCCCTTCACCATCCCGTGGTGGTTCAGCATATAACCAAGCCCAACGCGCCCGTCTTTCTTGGTGATATTGCCGCAGAACATCCGGTCGATGAACGCATGGCGATCGGTCCCGGTGATTTCAAAGCGGTTGAACCCGTTGACCTCACAGATGCCGACACCGTTTTGCACGGCGGCCACTTCTTGCCCCACGATGTCAAAACTCTCATCGAATTTATACGTATGCGTGACGTGGAAATCAGGGGTGGGCTTCATAAACTCGACCCGTTCCCAGCCATTCACGATGGTAAACTCGGCGCCCTCAGCTTCAAGAACGGGGGTGATCGGCGTGGTCTTGGCATCACGCCCCGCGGGGCGGTGTTCGTTTGGAAAATGAAAGCGGAATTCGTTTTGGTAATCTTCAATCGCTTTCAACGCTGTCAGTTCGACGTTGGTGTGCCCCGTAAAACGGCGCGGATCGATGCACCATGTGTCGTAACACGCTTCACCGTGCACAATCTGTTGCGCAAGCATCCAGCCGTGGCCACCGCCCTCGCCCAGACCCGCCCGCAGACCAATGATACAGAACGCATTGCGCTTACCCGGGATCGGCCCGACCAAAGGCGCGCCGTCAATCGTGTACGTAATCGGCCCATTCACGATATTCTTAATGCCGACCTCCATCAGCGCCGGCATACGTTCAAACGCGCCTTCAAGAACATCCGTCACACGATCCAGATCGTCAGGGCACAAATCATTGGAAAAATCGGGCGAAATCCCATCCATGCCCCACGTCTTACAGTCCTGTTCATAAAACCCGAGGAGCAGGCCATTCTTTTCCTGACGGCAGTAGTAATCGGAAATCGGGCAGCGCAGCAGCGGCATGCGGTGGCCCGCTTCGACAATCGCTGGGATCTCATCCGTTACGAAATACTGGTGTTCCATCGACGTGACGGGGTGATGCACACCCATCATCGCGCCAACCTCGTTCACGCGGTAACCACAAGCATTGATGACAACTTCGCAATCAATGTCGCCCTTGTTGGTGTGCACGGTCCAGCTGTCGTCCTTGTGCTGGGTCAGGCCGGTCACGTCGGTCTGACGATACACCTCTGCGCCCGCTTTGCGCGCGCGCCGCGCCAACGCCTGACACAGGGATGCTGGGTCAATGTCACCATCGCTCGGGTCCCACAAACCGCCCAACAGGTTGTCGGTCGAAATCAGCGGATGACGGCGGGCGCATTCCTCGGCGTCCAGCACCTCAAAATCGACGCCCATGCCCCGCGCCATAGATGAAAAATGGCGATACCCGTCCATTTGTTCTTCTGTGTTGGCCAAACGAATGCCGCCGTCACCGTGATTGTACTGCACGGGATAATCCGCATCATCGCGCAATTCTTTGTAAAGATTGATGGAATGGGTCTTTAGCCCAACCATCGTCTGGTTGCCGCCAAAGTTCGTGACTTGGGCTGCGGAATGCCATGTCGTGCCGCTGGTCAGCTCATCACGCTCAACCAGCACAACATCCGTCCATCCCTCTTGGGTCAGGTGATACAGCGTGGAACAGCCTGCAATGCCGCCCCCGATAACAACAGCTTTGGTCTGGGTTTTCATGGGAGTTCCTTTGGTCAAATTTAACCAAATCTGACCAGATCACGCAGAGTCGCGCAATCCTTGTTTTACTGACAAAATATATGATTTCGATTTAGTGCAGTATCTGAAACCCGTCACCTAAAAACGGCAAGCGATCCGCACCGGTTTTCAAAATCCGATCCTGCAAACAGGTGCGCATGCCATCCGCCATTTGGCGCGGCAAATCCCCAAGCGCGCCAGCCCGCGCATGCAGGGCCAAACGACGCGAAAACGACGCCACGGGCAGCGGGTGCGCGCGCACCAGATCACCCGCGCGCGGCGTGCCAAAAAACGCCAATGCCGTGGTGATCGACCAGCCCCCCAGCTCTGCGGTCATGGCAAACAGCGCCTGATTGGTCGAAAATTCAAATCCACGCGCGGGGTGCAAACCTGACCTGCGCAACTGCGCTTCGATCTGGCGCCCGATCTGAAGATCAGAGGCATAGCGCACAAACGGGGTCGCAGTCAGCGCGGCCAAATCAGGCGCATCGCCCATCTGCGGCGCACTGACCAGAATGAACGGGTCGCGCAACAACGGGTGTTGTTCCACCCAATCGGCCTGCGCGACGGTGTCCACCGCCAACATCAAATCAACCCCACGCGTGGACAGCGCTTCGTTGTTTTCATGGCTCGCTCCGCTGCTCAGCGCGAAGGCGATGTTGGGGTAGGCGTCTGTTAACGTCAAAAGCCACGGCGCAATCACCGTCGCGTCAAGTTCCTCAATCGACGCAATGCGCACCGACATCGGCGGCATGTGATCCGCCGTGACAAGGCGCGCTTTGGCCGCGCTCACATCATCCAAAAGCTGCTTGGCGGGGTCCAGAAACAACACCCCCGCCGGCGTCATGCGAAATACACGGGCCGATCGTTCAATCAACTTGGCACCCAATGCCGCCTCAAGCCCGCTGAGTTGTTGGGACACGGAGGACGGCGAAACACCAAGCCGATGCGCCGCCTTCGTGACAGATTGGGCTTCGACCACGGCAACAAACGTTTGTGCCGCGCGAAACGTAAAGGGGGGCGCTTGATTCTCCATATCGCAATCAAGGTTTCTGATTTTGTGCATCTTGTCCACGGTGCTTGCGCGAAAGCCCCACAACACAGACCCTGCCTCTATGTCAGACAAAACACCCTCCCGCAGATCCGGTGGACGCGCCGCCCGCGTTGCCAAACGGGCCGTCCCCGTCGCCGTCAATCCCGCCGCACCGGGACAGCGCGGCGGGCAATACCAACCCCTGTCGTTAACCGATTGTCACAAGATTTATGACACCGCGTTAAGGTTGTTATCAGACCTTGGCATGGGCGAAGTCCCCACCCGTCTTTGGGATGATCTAATCGCAGCGGGCTGCACTGATCTTGGCAATGCCCGCATCGGCATGCCCCGCCCCTTGGTTGAAGATATTATCGACAAAGCGGCCAAAACATTCCCCCTCCATGGGCGCGATCCCAACCGCACGATTGAGGTCGGCGGCGACAAAGTCTATTTTGGCACGGGCGGCGCTGCGGTGAATACTCTTGATCGCGACACGGGCCTTTATCGCCCCTCAACCCTGCAAGACCTGCACGATTTCACCCGTCTGCAAGACGCGTTGGACAACGTCGCTTGGTTCACTCGCTGCTGCATCGCCACGGACGTGCCCGACATGTATGATCTGGACGTGAACACCGCCTACGCCCTGATGCGCGGCACCACCAAACACGTCGCCACCGCGTTCACCATTGCCGATCATATAGACCCGATCATCCACCTGCTGGATATTGCCGCAGGTGGCGAAGGCCAGTTTTCCAAACGCCCTTTCCTCAAGACCCATATCAGCCCCGTCATCTCGCCTATGCGGTTTGGCGAAGACGCGGTCGATGTTGTGTACAAATGCATTGAACACAACATCCCCATGTCGTGCATCACCGCCGCCCAAGCAGGTGCAACCGCGCCTGCCACCCTTGCAGGGTTCCTCGCGCAGTCCCTCGCTGAAACACTGGCGTCCCTTGTGATGGTCAATGTGATTTCCCCCGCCTTCCCGATGATCTTTTCCAACTGGCCGCTGGTGATTGATCTGCGCAGCGGGGCGTTCGCGGGGGGTGGCGGCGAAACGACCGTTCTTAATGCCGCGTCCGCGCAGCTGTCCAACTGGCTTGGCCTGCCCTCCGGCGTCGCGTCCTCCATGACAGACGCCAAAGCGATTGATGCGCAATACGGCATTGAAAAAGGCATGACATCGCTGGCGGCGGCCCTCGCAGGGGGCAACCTGATCTATGAATCAAGCGGCATGACCGCATCGCTTCTGGGTGCATCGTTTGAAGCGTTTGTGATTGATGATGAAATGCACGCCATGACCTACCGCACCCTACGCGGGATTGAGGTGACCGACGACAACCTCGGCTATGATGCCATCTGCTCGTCGATTTTGGGCGACGGCCATTTCCTCGGGTCCGATCACACCTACGCCGCGATGGAACGCGATTACCACTACCCGACCATGGCCGACCGTGAGCAGCCCAAAACGTGGGCCGACGCAGGGGCGCAAACCGCATGGGACCGCGCCAAAATACGGGTAGATGACGTTCTCTCCACGCATAAACCCGCCTATTTGTCCGCCAAACAGGACGCGGAAATCCGCGCGGCCTTCAATATCATTGGTTAGGTCACCCTTGACGCGCACGCGCGAACCGTGAAGCGTGGCACCCAATAACAAAGGGGCCGCACCATGACCAAACTGCACAAGAAAATCGTTCTCACGGGGGCGTGCGGCAGCCTTGGCATGGAAATCCGCACGACCCTTGCGGCGCTGTGTGACACACTGGTGTCCGTGGACATCGCAGAGGCCCCCCCGACCCTGTTGGACAACGAAACCTTCGTACAAGCAGACTGCGCAAAACTGGACGAGGTTCTGCACCTGATGGAGGGCGCCATTATGGCCGTCCACTTCGCCTCAATCCCCGATGAACGCCCGTTCGAAGACCTCCTCGGGCCCAATTTTCTGTCATCCTATAATATATGGGAAGCAGGGCATCGCCATGGCGTTCAGCGGGTGATCTATGCCTCATCGGTGCACGCGGTCGGCATGGTCGAAAACGCAGCCGGTGCGGACCTTGATGTCGATCACGCCCCCGATACGTTTTACGGGCTGGCCAAATGTTTCACCGAAGACCTTGGTAAATTGTACTGGGCCAAACGGGGCATGGAATCTGTGCATCTGCGCATCTTCTCTGCCACCAAAGTCCCGCAGAACGCCCGCGCACTGCGCACATGGCTCAGCTTTGATGACCTGCGCCACCTTGTTGACCGCGCCGTGTCGGCGACCACAACGGGCTTCACCGTCGTCTACGGAATTTCCAACAATGACCGCGCGCCGGTGAACAACCAAAAGGCCGCGTTCCTTGGGTATAAGCCAAAAGACAACGCTGAAAACTGGGCCGACAGTTTGCTTGCCGCAGCACCCCCCGCCGACCCGTCCGACCTTGCACAACTCACGCTGGGGGGGCCTTTCGCGACCATTCCATTGGGCGAAAGTGGCGTGGCCGCGATCAAGGCCATGGCGGCCCAAAGCGAACCAACCTCCCCCGCCCCGGATGCCAAAAAACTGCCGTCATTTTTGACCAAGCGCGGCATGAACCCCTAAAACGTCACTACGAACCGCGCACCAACGTCGGATGGGACAAGGGCAATTTCAGCATCGTGGGCCTCAAGGATGCGGCGCACAATCGGCAATCCCATTCCAGTGCCTTCACCGGCGCGGCGCGATGTGAAAAACGGTTCGAATATCTTGGTGCGGTGGCCTTCCGACACACCCGGTCCGTTGTCTTGAACGGTCAGCGTTCCATCAAACGACACTGTTATCTTCGTCGCACCATGCGCACGTGCATTCCCGACCAAATGATCAAGCACCAGCCGCAACGCATCCTGCGGCAAAGGCACCACCCCATCCTGCGCGACATCGACGTCCGTGGCCACATCAGACAACAGCGCCTCTCCGCCAACGCCCGGGTCCTCGGCCAATGCCAGTGCGCGTTGGGCATCCAACAGAAACGTCATGCGGTCTGCGGCCCCTGCGATCCGGCCCAGCAAAATGTCACGTTCCGCCGCTGGTAAATCAGGCGATCCCAAAAGTTCCGCCGCCCCGCGCACCACCGTAATCGGGGATTTCAATTCATGGGTGACGTGGTCTGCAAAGCTGCGCAACACGACCTCGCGGCGGTGCAGCGCATTGCCCATATCAAGAAACGATTGCCCCAGCGCATGCATGTCCGACGTGCCATATTGATCGAGAGGGGCAAACGCATCTTCGCCACCAGATCGCAACACTCCCACGCGGTCCCGCAAGGCCCGAACAGGGCCAAGCAAAAACCGCCACAACCCCCAGCCCATCACAAACGTCGCGGCCAAAACACCGCCCCCCACGCCGTACACCGCCTCTCGGTAGCCCATCACGGGGGCCGCGTAGCGCACAAATACGATCCCGATCACAGGCAAGCACAACACCACAAGCAATGTCACAGCCACGACCAACCAGAGCGGCGGACGCCATTTGCGTTTAATGCGGGTCATGTCGTGCAAGGCCACATGCGGATGCCAATCCCGTGCATCGTATCAATCGCATCTGCACACCCCGCCGCCCTAAGCTTGGCACGCAGATTGCGCAAATGGCTGTCCATCGTGCGGTCACTTACATGGATGTTCACACCGGAAATCGCATCGACCAATGCGGGGCGCGAATGGACCTGATCGGGGCGCGTCATCAGCTTGACAAGCAGGTCCATTTCCCGCGCGGTCAGGGCCACGACCTCTCCGCGCACGCGGGTCAGGTGGCGTGCGGGGTCGACCTCAGAACACCATGGCGCAAGGGCTGATCCTCTGGCGTGGTGCCACCGCGCCGCAAAATCGCCTTTACACGTGCCACCAATTCACGGGGTGAAAACGGCTTGGGCAGATAATCATCCGCACC
>JABBAI010000152.1:18522-24927 GCA_018608045.1 Octadecabacter sp.
CCGCACCGTGCGGCACACTTCAAGCCCGTCCATTTCAGGCAGGCCAATATCAAGCACCACCAAATCAGGTTTGATCCGCATCACCGCCGCCAGCCCTTCGCGCCCGTCGCCCGCCTCTTGGGTTTGAAAACCCGCTTGGGTCAACGCAATGCGCACCACGTCGCGGATGTTGGCATCATCATCAATGATCAGGATTGTCTGGCTCACGGCGCGGGCTCCTTTTGGGAAACCTTAGCGACAATCACCGCCCTAGGAAACGGGCGCGTCGCATGATCGAGCCACCATCCATCCAGTTGCAATTTGCTCGGCACCGCTTTGGTATATGTCGTCATGGGTCTGCGTCCTGTCATTTGGGTTAACCCCGTTATGAAAGGCGTTTGTGCAGACCCGTTCGCCCGTTTGTGCAGAATATGTGCAGACGTTAAAGCGCGCCGTTGGCCGCATTCTTAAGGGCCGTAATATTGGCGCCGTACACCTCCGGCGTGTCAACGGACCCACCGCGAAACACCGCTGATCCCGCGACCAGAACATCCGCACCCGCCGCCGCCACAAGGGGGGCGGTGTTGGGATCAATCCCGCCATCAACCTGAATGTGGATCGGACGATCCCCTATCATCAAGCGACACCGCGCGACTTTGTCGACCATCGCATGGGTAAATTTCTGTCCCCCAAAACCAGGATTTATGGTCATGATCAGGATCATGTCGATGTCGTCCAAAATATCCTCAACAACGGACAGCGGCGTCGTCATGTTCAACGCGACACCGGCCATGGCCCCCTCCGCGCGCACCGACTGCAAAGACCGGTGCAAATGCGGCCCAGCCTCAGCGTGAACCGTGATCATATCACTGCCCGCTTTGGCGAAGGCACCGATGTAGGGATCAGCAGGCGATATCATCAAATGCACATCCATAAACGTCTTCACATGCGGGCGGATCGCGGCGACAACATTTGGCCCGATGGTCAGGTTGGGCACAAAATGCCCGTCCATCGGGTCCACATGAATCCAGTCCGCGCCCTGCGCTTCAACCGCTTGAATTTCAGCCCCTAGATTGGCGAAATCCGCAGACAAAATTGACGGGGCGATTTTAATGGATCGATCAAATGACATAGGGATTCCTTTGCGTCTACGGTTGGGAGATACCGCGCCAACCCAGCCCGTGCAATCCCGCGCTGAGCATGGTATTTTGACGCCATGGATACATTGACCCTTTCATCAAACAGCACCTTCGCCCCAGATGAGGCGTTTGTCCTCAGCCGCGCCGAACTCGATACACGCCGCCCGCCACAACTGCACACCCAAGACTTCCATGAATTGGTGTGGGTCCAAAACGGGACAGTGCGCCTGCATCTCGACGATGAAAAACGCGATCTGGTTGAGGGCGATGTTCTGTTCATTTCCCCCGATCAACGCCACGGCCTGCAAGGCAAGGAGGACGCGGCGATTGTCGTCTCCCTCGCCATTCGGCCCGGGGTCATCAAGGCCATCGGCAGCCGTCACGAAGACCTCGCTGGGGTTGCATTCTGGGGACCATCACAAACGCCGACCGTCGCCCACCGAGATATGCGCCAGCTCGCTGCGCTTAATCAAGCGGCGCTGCAACTTGAACGCAGCCCGCGTCGCAAACTCTACCTCGAAGCGTTCCTGCTCCCCTTCCTCGTGGCGCTTGATCGTCCACCCGAGGGCATGGGCCAAGACGCGCCCAATTGGCTTATTGCGGCCTGCGCCAGCGCACAAAACGCGAATGTATTTCGCCAAGGTGCCGCCGGTTTTGTCGCCGCGACAGGTCGCGCGCACCCGCACGTGTCGCGCACCATGCGCCGCTTTATGGGGGTTACGCCGTCCGATTACATCAACACAGTGCGCATGGATCACGCCGCGCGCCAATTGGCTGGCACGTCTGATCCCTTGGGCGAAATTGCCGCCGATTGCGGTCTTCCAAACCTGTCGCATTTTCACAAATTGTTCTTGGCACATCACGGTGAAACGCCCCTGCGATATCGTCGTGCGCGCCAACGCAATCTGATCCAGCCCCGCGCCTGATCACCCCCATGACGCAGTGTCCATGCTTGCCAAACCGCACAACTCCGTGACACTGTCAGACCTCACAAATCGGAAGTTTCCCATGCAAACGATGAATGCGAACACCACCACACTCCCGCAGGTGCAAGAACCGCGAAATGATGGAATTCCGCTGGATCTGTCATGGGTCAAAGCCGTGCAGGCCAATACGTCCGCGATTGAACGCCGCGCCGCCACATTGCCCGGTCGCCGTTCCGTCAAAAAAGATTTTCAGGCCGCATGGCTGTGCAAAGCAATCAGCCTGATGGACCTCACCACATTGTCGGGGGACGACAGCGAAGGCCGCGTGCGCCGTCTATGCGCCAAGGCCCGCCAACCCGTCCGCGCCGATCTGCTGAAAACCCTCGGAATGGAGGGGCTGACCACCGGCGCGATTTGTGTCTATCACGATATGGTCGAAACGGCGGTGGACGCCCTGCGCGGCACAAAAATCCCCGTTGCTGCCGTGTCCACGGGCTTCCCCGCGGGCCTATCCCCCCTTCACCTACGCCTTGCTGAAATCGGCGAAAGCGTGAACGCGGGTGCGCAAGAAATCGACATCGTCATCACCCGCCGCCATGTTCTGCAGGGCAACTGGCAGGCCTTGTACGATGAAATGGCACAAATGCGCGCCGCCTGCGGCGATGCCCACGTCAAAGCAATCCTGGCCACGGGGGAACTCGGGTCTTTGCGCAACGTCGCGCGCGCCTCCGTTGTTTGCATGATGGCCGGTGCGGATTTCATCAAAACATCCACCGGCAAAGAACCCATCAACGCGACCCTGCCTGTGACACTGACCATGATCCGCGCGATCCGCGACTACCACGACCGCACAGGCATCCGCGTCGGCTACAAACCCGCAGGTGGCATCAGCAAAGCCAAAGACGCGCTGGTCTATCTTTCCATGATCAAAGACGAACTCGGCGACCGCTGGCTGAAACCCGACCTGTTCCGCTTCGGCGCGTCGTCCTTGCTGGGCGACATCGAACGGCAACTCGAACATCACGTCACTGGCGGCTACTCCGCTGGCTGGCGTCACGCGATTGGATAATCCGATGAGTGTTAAAGATATTTTTGAATCAATGGACTATGGTCCCGCCCCTGAAGACGCGTCAGACGCGCTCATATGGCTGGCAGACCGTGGCGGCATTGCGGGCCATTTTATCAACGGCCAATGGGGCCCTTTGCGCGATGATTTCGCATCGACCAACCCTGCGACAGGTGAAAAGCTTGCTGGCGTCACAAAAGGCACCGCAGCCGAGGTTGCCATCGCTGTGGCCGCCGCGCGCAAAGCCCAACCTAAATGGGCAAAAGACGGCGCAGCCCGCGCCAAAGTCCTTTATGCTATCGCCCGTCTCATGCAGAAAAACGCGCGCCTTTTGGCCGTGATGGAAACGCTGGACAACGGCAAACCGATCCGCGAATCCCGCGATATTGATGTCCCCCTCGCGATCCGCCATTTCTACCACCACGCAGGGTTCGCGCAGTTGATGAACGAAGAAATGCCCGATGCCGAACCGCTTGGCGTGTGCGGGCAAATCATCCCGTGGAATTTCCCGCTGCTGATGCTCGCCTGGAAAATCGCGCCCGCCTTGGCGATGGGCAACACAGTCGTTCTGAAACCGGCTGAATACACGTCCCTGTCGGCTATGATTTTCTGTGAAATTTGCACAGCCGCAGGCGTCCCACCCGGTGTCGTCAACATCGTCACGGGCGACGGCGAAACGGGCGCGGCGTTGGTCGATGCCAACGTCGATAAAATCGTCTTCACGGGATCAACAGCCGTGGGCCGCATCATCCGTGAACAAACTGCTGGCAGCGGCAAAGCCCTGTCCTTGGAGCTGGGCGGCAAATCCCCCTATATCGTGTTTGACGATGCTGATCTGGACTCAGCCGTCGAAGGCCTCGTGGATGCGATCTGGTTCAACCAAGGCCAAGTCTGCTGCGCCGGATCCCGCTTGTTGGTCCAAGAAGGCATCGCGGATCGCTTCTACGCGAAACTCAAATCCCGCATGGACGGGCTGCGCATCGGTGATCCGCTGGACAAATGCATCGACGTCGGTGCCATCGTGGACCCCACCCAATTGGCCCAGATCAAAGCGATGGTCGACGCCAACACATCGGGCGAAATGTATCAATGCGACGCCCCAGATGGTTGCTTCTATCCGCCCACCCTCGTCACCGGCCTCGCCCCTGCTGACACCTTGATGCAAGAAGAAATCTTCGGCCCCGTGCTGGTCGCCTGCACCTTCCGCACCCCTGCGGAGGCCGTGGAAATCGCCAACAACACCCGTTACGGATTGGCCGCATCGGTCTGGACAGAGAACATTAACCTCGCGCTGGATATCGCCCCAAAACTGGTCAGCGGCATCGTCTGGGTCAATGCCACGAACCTGATGGACGCAGCCGCGGGTTTCGGCGGTGTGCGTGAATCAGGCTTCGGGCGCGAAGGCGGCTGGGAAGGCCTTGCGGGATACACCAGGCCCAGAGGCAAGCTCACTAAGATCACCGCGCCGACGGCGTTCACCAAATCGGACGGCACCCCCGCCGCCCCGATGGACCGCACCGCAAAACTTTATATCGGCGGCAAACAAGCCCGCCCCGATGGCGGGTATTCAGATCCCGTCTTCAACAAATCAGGCAAGCTGCTGGGCCACGCAAGCATCGCCAACCGCAAGGACCTGCGCAACACGGTTGAGGCAAACGCCGCCGCCAAAGGCTGGTCCAAATCCACAGGCCACCTGCGTGCCCAAATCCTCTACTACATCGGTGAAAACCTAAGCGCGCGGGCTGATGAATTCGCGACCCGCATCAACCAGCTTACGGGCGGACGCACGGGCACAGGCGAAGTCGATGACGCGATCAACCACCTGTTCACATGGGCCGCTTGGGCCGACAAACATGATGGCGCCGCCAAAGGCGTGCCGATCCGCGGAGTCGCCCTCGCCATGAACGAACCCGTTGGCAACATCGCGATCCTGACGGACGACACGCGCCCACTGATGGGATTGATCGAACCGCTGGTCCCTGCCCTCGCCATGGGCAACCGCGTCACGGCTGTTGCGTCACAGGCCTTCCCGCTGGCGGCCACCGATTTTTATCAAGTGTTGGAAACCTCGGACCTTCCCGCAGGTGTGGCCAACATTCTGACGGGCAGCCACGCGGACCTCGCCCCGCACATGGCAGCCCACGCCAATATCGATGCGGTCTGGTCGTTTTCGACAGCCGACGTGTCCAAAATCATCGAAGCGAAATCCACATCCAACCTCAAGCGCACGTGGGTCAACCATGGGATGCACCGCAGTTGGCCGTCGTCCATTTGGCGCGCCCAAGCGACCGAGGTCAAAACGATCTGGATTCCTTACGGCGAATAATGACAGTCGAATAATCACGGGCGAACACCCATGGCCCCAGCGCCCCGAAAGGGGCGCCCCCCGCCGTCCGCAGGACCAGATCGTCAGATCAATTCTTCTTGCGCCATGTCCCCAGCCAGCGGGATAAACGGCCCTTGCGCTCGGACAGATCGGCGCTCACATGATCCACGCGGTCGCCGGCTTTGTCAGCCAACGGGTCCAACGTGCGTTCGCGCAACTGCATCCACATCGCGCGCACAAAGACGGCCCCACCAATCATGAACAAGAAGATCACCAAATTCACCCATGGGAACGGTCGGAAATCCTCGCTCGGGGCGGGTCGGATAGCGACCGCATTGGGATAAATCGACGCCCACCGCACACGCCAGCCATAATGCGTCACAACCACCCATTGCGCGTCGGCGGTTGAAATCGTGGCAGAGGCTTCGGCCTGCAAATCAGAACTGTCGAACTTGAAATAGGGCGGGTAAATCCAGCCCGTGTCTTCATTGCGAAACACCATCGTTTCGTTGTTGCCGCGGATTAGACCAAACAGATACGTCGCCTTGCGTTCCGTATTGATAAGACGCAAATCGCGCGTCACGTTGTCGATCTGACCCGTATCGGCCTGCGCGTAAAACAGACGCTGAAAGCCGCCGAAATCGGTGCGGATAACTTCGGTGGATGTCACCCGTGCAATGTCTTGTTGCGGCATCACGTAGTGCAGGAAAAGCCCGATAATCAGGAACAATGCAATGCGAAGAACTCGTCGAATATTGCGCATGGGTTAGACCTTTAATTGATGAAGTAGATGATGGGCCCGACGACTAGCGGCGGGATCACAAAGATGAGAAGCATAAGTTTCTTACGCAGACCGCTTTCATACACCGTCATGCCACTTGCAACGAAATTCGCGCGCATGTCAGGGGTCGCATCATCCGGCGCGGTCGCATCCCATTCTTCTTCCAGCTTTTCGCGCCGGATGGATCG
>JABBAI010000173.1 GCA_018608045.1 Octadecabacter sp.
CCCGCCGCCCCTGCTTCAACTGGCGTTAGCCAGCCGGTGTAGATGCCGCCCAGCACTAGAAGGATCAACGAGGCAACCGGCCATGACTTGCGAAACATTTCGTCACGCGGCATGGCTGGCAGCTCATCTGTGCTGATGTTCTCACCAATATAGGACGGCCAAACCCGCGCCATCACAAAGATCGCAGCAATGTAGACAGCCGTTAGGATCAGGCCGGGAATAATACCCGCAAGGAACATGTCACCAACCGATTGTTCCGCCACAAAGGAATAGATGATGAGCATCGCCGAGGGCGGAATGATCATGCCCAGTACAGAGCTGCCTGCCACAACACCCACCGCAAAGCGCTTGTTGTAGTTGTAGCGCAGCATTTCGGGTACAGAGATTTTGGTGAACACAGACGCCGATGCAATGGACGATCCGGTGATCGCCGCGAACACAGCGTTTGCGCCGACCGTTGCCATACCGATGCCAGCCAGTACTTTCCGAAACGCGGAATTCATCACATCATAGATGTCGCGGCCCAGCCTTGCCTTAGAGACCAGTAGCCCCATTAACGTAAACAGTGGAATGGTGGCGAATGTGTATTCAGTCACACCATCGCCCACCGCGACCTTCAGGAAATTGAAGGCCAGAATAGATTTGCCTGACATGATCCAGATGGACACAAACGACACAAGGCCAAGTGCCACTGGGATATAGAGACCGAGGTAAACGAGCACGACGATCGCAAGGACCGACAGCATTCCAATTGTTAACGGATCCATGGCTTAGACGTCTCCGCTGGTTTGGGCTGTAACGTGTTGGGGGTCTTGGGTGTCGCCCAAAACCGCCTTGAAGAAGAACAGGATCGCGGCCCACGCACAGCCAAATGCAATGACAAAGCGGACAGGCCACCAAGGGGCGGCCAAAATACCGGGGGTGCCAAAGTAGTCACAGCGTGCCAGCGCAACCTTGAAATCCGCCCACAACGCACCCGTTGGCTGAATACCAAATTCAGGCGGCGTGAAGAAATGGCAGCTTTCGAAGGCATCAACGAATTCGGGCCACACCGTCCAGACGATCAGGCACATGAACATGCAGGCCACGCCGTCCAGAATGCGGGCCAAAGCATTGCCTAAGCGCGGTGTTCGACTGCGCAATAAACCCAAAAAACCGTCAGAGCGTGTCAGTCGCCCTGTGCGCACGACATCCGGCAATTGTAAAAAAACAATTAGCGCCAATGAAAAGACCACGACCTCAACCACACCGCGGAACGGCGCGTGGAACAGATTTCGTGAAATAACATCGACGTTCATGATCGCCACCAGCGCCAGCAGGACAAGTGCACCGCTGACATTGGCAACAATGGCGACCGCCACGACCCAACTTTCAATTTTGCGGAGACCCGTGACGATCATGTTCAATACTCACCTAATCTTGAGTTCGATTACTCGAGTTCTGCTGCCCAATCGCGCAGCGGAGTGAAACCAGCCGCAGCCAGCTTATCCATATAGGCAACGAGCATTTCAGAACCGGGCGCGCCTGCGTTGTCGAGGTTAGCAGCCCATTCAGCGGCGATGTTCGGCATGCTGTTAGCCCAAGCTTGACGCTCTTCGGCGCTCATCTCGACAACCGTGCCACCGCCTTCGACGTAGGCTTCAAGGGACGCAGCAGCGCGATCCATTGCGATACCTGCGACGTGGTCACGGTATTCAAGCGCTACGGCCGAAAGCACCTCTTTGACCTCATCCGGCAAGGACGCCCAGTAGTCGGCATTCACCGTCACTGTTTTCGAGTTCACCGCACCCAAATCAGCTTGCAGCATGTAAGGCGCAACTTCGGCGATCTTGAACGTTACCGCAGCTTCTGGCCACAACATCGCAGCTTCAGTCACACCTGTTTGCAACATGTTGTAGAAGTTTGGCAGACCACCACGCACACCGGCAGCGCCAGGAATGCCTTCGAGGTAACGCAGGTTATAACCCGCACCGGCGACTTTCAGGCCCTCAAGATCGGAAAGAGAATTGATCGGCTGTGTTGAAAACATCTGGTAGCTGTCCAGCACAACGCCCGTCGCCAGATAGACTTGATTTTCAGCCGCCAGTTCCGCATTCATCTGCGGGAATTCAAGCGCTATTTCATCAACTGCTTGCGCCACAACGCGGGCATCAGCAGAGATAAATGGCGTTACCGCGGAAATGCCCTGTGATGGCAGTGCGGAACTGTGGAAGATCGTCGTCACAATACCGATATCACCGAGGCCCAGTTTGATGCCTTCCAGCACGCCACGCGGCTTTACAATCTGGCCGCCGTAGGCTTCCATCCAGTTGATTTCGTAGTTGCCGCTTTCGGCCAGAAGTTCATCCACCCGTGGAATGAAAAACCCGGAAAACTCAGCGACCCACATGGAGCGCTCAGGATAGCCGTCGATAGCCGTCATGGGGATGACTTCTTGGGCCGATGCGGCCCCTGCGAGCGCGGTGGACAATCCCATCGCTACCCCTGCCGCGAGGGCTGTACGTCGTGTTAGTGTCATTGGTCTCTCTCCCTTGAGTATTTGTTAACCAGCGGTGCGCCAGTCCTCGTTTATGATGGTGCCCGACCCGCGAAACAGTTTCGCCAGTGGGCAGTATTTGGCGACCTCGATCGCCACTTTGTTCAGCTCATCTTGCGACGCGCTGCCGCTTGAGGTCACGATCATATCGATCTCCTCAAACGGGGTGGCGATCTCCTCCTCCAAGGTCACGCCAAGTCTGTTGAACCGGCATTTCACCGAAATATCCAAATCGCCGATGTCGACGCCAAGCTTGGCGGCGCATTTATGGCCGATGGTATTGGTGCACCCGGCCAGCGCACTCAGCGCGGTATCCGTTGGCGTAAAGCCAAGGTTTGTGCCATGGCGTTCCACTGGTTCGTCAATGATCGACACCAGATCACGCGTGCGCAATTGCGCCACGGAATGGCTGGAACACTTGGCATTCATCGAAAGAGTCACGGATGTTTTCATCTTAACGGCCATGTCAGAGTGTCCCTTTGGTCAAAGTATGTCGCACACATCGTCAAACGCGAAACGGGGCAAACGCTGGAACAATGCCGCTTCGTCCGCGTAGCCGAGGTTGCACAGGAAATTCGATTTTACGGATGTGCCCGCAAAGAATTCGTCGTCCACGACCGCGTTGTCAAAACCGGATATTGCCCCGATATCAAGCCCCAGTGCGCGGGCCGCGATCATGAAATAAGCGCCCTGCAGTGTGGAATTGCGATACGCCGTATCCTCCGCGTGGGCGGGCTTGTCTTTGAAATGCGGGCGGCGGTCTTCGTGGGGGAATAAGCGAGGCAATTCTTCCCAGAAGTCCACATCGTAAGCAATGATTGCTGTGACTGGTGCAGTCATGACCTTTGGTACGTTCGCAGGCTTGAGCGCTTTTGCCAGCCGTTCCTTACCGGCCACAGAGCGTACAAAGATGATCCTGCTTGGGCAGGTGTTCATGCTGGTTGGCCCCATTTTCATAATGTCAAAGATTTGGTGGAGCAGGTCGTCGGACACCGGTTTGTCTGTCCATGCGTAGTGCGAGCGTGCTTGTGTCAGGATCAGGCTGATCTGCGCGTCACTGAGTGTCGTAATCTCGTTGCGCAATGCACGCACGTCGTCCTGTGCTGCCGCCCGCAAGCCTTCAAGTGATACACCGTTTTCCATGAGCCCTCCCAGATTCGATTTTTAGAAAGTGTCGTGATTTTTGCCTGATG
>JABBAI010000058.1 GCA_018608045.1 Octadecabacter sp.
AAGTGGGAGGCTGGGGTGGCAACAGTTGAGGCGGTTCCGCCAACTAAATCCGCTATGCCCACCCATTGCTTCTGCGGAATGGCGATATTCGAAGAATAAACATCGTGCGCCTCGCCGAACGCTTGACGCAGGGCAGACATAACCGAGGCGTTGTTCGCCTCGCGCAGCGGGGTCGGCGGGAATGGACGGTTGGCCACAAAGAACTGGGTCGAGCCCGTCGCGCCAGCGGCACGCACAGCATCGTATTTCCCAAGATTGGTGCTGTCCTTCGCCTCGCCAGTGCCCTGAAGCACGAGCGACTTAATGGACGAGAGGCGGACATTGTATATGTAGGTGGCAGCATTTGCGCCAGCAGTGTTGGCAGGCCAATTGACGTTCGAGACGTTCCAGCCCTGCGACCGGAGCACGAGGTCGCCGTTTTGGTCGGCCATCGAGCGGACAACGCTGTCCATCCCAGCGCCGAAATCGACAAGGTTGAAGTTCAGTTCGAGGTTCTCGAGGGAGATGGCAGCACCAGTGCCGAGCGTGCCAGTGACGAAATCCGCCAGTTGCGCGGTGGTAATCTGAATGCGCACCCCGCCCATATGCCCGAGCGGAATCAACTCGGAGCAGGACGAAAGAAGGCAGCCGAGGGGGAGCGAAAACGGAATGTCCTGCGCACCAGTGGCCCCACCATCAGGGGCTTCGAGCGTGCGACCGTTAAGGTTGAAGAACTTCGGGTCTATCTGTGCGTTCGCACCGTAAGCAAGTTCCGTCATAAGACCCGCCTTGGTGGCATAGTCGATTTTCGTTTGCCCAATCATATTGTAAAGACGACCGTAATCATTCACAGACTCGAGAAGCGCACCACCGACAATGGTCTCCACGCGCTGAATCCACGAGGCGGCAGGGACGCCCGAGATTTGCGCTTGGACGGCGCCAGCCGTGGCAGCCGAGATTTTGATGCGTCCGCGAAGGGTCATCGACGTCCCGACAAGGAACGAATGGGCAGGCAGGTCGAACTGGCAGATTTCGCCACCAAGAAGGAACGACTGGCTGTTCGAAGGACGAACGGTAATGTTATTCATCTGCGTGTCCATCGGGAGGGATGCCACGGGTTTGTTGTATTGGATTTCCTTCGGGAGAGCAGCCATTATACAATATGAAAATAAAAATATTCTGTGTCGTCAATATTTTTATTATTTTTATTACAGATGCTTTCCCTTAATCTAAACCCGAACATTAATTCCGCGCGACCTCGTGTTGATTGCTAAAAGGGCATCGTAGCAAGTGTAGAGGGTCAAAGTTCCTGCCGCGGTGGTTGCGTCGCTCTGGTTCAGCAGAACCTCAATCGGGCTCAACTGTGACGATTCACCCGACATCATAACGGCGTTGGTCGATAGTTTTTCCGTATTCACGCCAACGAAATGCGCGGCAGGTTCAAAGACACTGACCGACATCTGATTATCAGAAACTGGCGAAGTATCATCGGCAAGCGTTTGAGTGCCGACAGTGGCGAGCGTGGTGTATTGCTTGTCGGGGATGGCAATGCGAGTGGAATACACATCGTGTGCCTCCCCGAAGCACTGGCGGAGGGACGACATCACAGCGGCTACATTGCTCTCGTCGAGCGGCGACGGGGGAAACGGACGGTTCGCCACGAAGAATTGCGTCGAGCCCGTTGAACCAGCGACCTGAACGGCTTGGTATGCGGGAATGATGGCAGCCTGCCGTGCCTCGCCTGTGCCCTGAAGCACCAGCGACTTAATCGAAGACAAGCGAAGATTGTAAAGGTAGGTGTTGTTGGCGGTCGAGGCATTGGCGTCAATCGGGACGTTCATCGTGTTCCAACCCTCCGACCGTATCACGAGGTCGCCGTTTGGGTCAGCCATCGACTTGACCACTCCGTCGAAACCCTCACCGAAATCGACAAGGTCGAAGTTCAACTCCAGTTCGCTAAAGTCAAACACGGGGGCAGTCGCGCCCGTCTCCGTGAAACTACTAATGTCGTCGTCAGTATAAACGGCTTTCACCGTCCGAACATAAGACGAGAGTTGGGCAGTGGTGATGCGAATGCGCACGCCGCCCATCATCGAGAGCGGAATCAACTCAGAGCAAGACGAAAGAAGGCAACCGAGAGGCAGCGAAAAAGCGAACTCACCCTCCACGGCGTCGGCTTTCGTAACAGCAGGGGCATCATTCGCAGGTCGGAAACTCGGGGCACGACGACCATTGAGATTGACGAAGGTCGGGTCACCCATTGCGTTGCCGTCAAGATTCTGATTCAAATTACCATCAGCCTCCGCAGGTGCGGCGGCGTCTAAACCATCGCAATTCACAGCGAGTTCCGTCATCAGACCCGCCTTGGTGCTGTAGTCAATCTTGGTCTGGGCAATCATATTGTAGAGACGACCGTAATCGGTAATTGAATCAATCTGTGTGCCACCGACCAGCGTCTCCACGCGCTGTATCCACGACGCGGCGGGCTGACCTGCGATGAGTGTTTGCGTCTCTGGGGAAGGCGTGATTTTAATGATGCCGTTCAGGCAGAGCGAACTGGGAACAAGCATCGAGTGCGTCGGCAAATCGAAGGTAATTACATTACCGTTCGCTTTGAAGTTCGCACCATTCGAAGGATGGACAATAGTGTTGTTCATCTGCGTGTCCATCGGGAGGGACGCCATTGGCTTGTTGTATTGGATTTCCTTCGGGAGAGCAGCCATTATACAATATGAAAACAAAAATATTCTGTGTCGTCATTATATTAAATCGAACTCAACGTCTTCGAGTTCCTCCTTAATGGAATCGACCTTTTCATTTGCCCTTTCACTCGCGACCACCCTATCGTTTATGATGACCCCCGAGTCATTGCTAAATGCTTGACGACGATGCGTATTGAGAATGAGGGTCAGCGTCCAATCCACATTGTTAAAATCGATAAACTCGTTGTTCTGGTCTAACAGCTGAAAGTCCAGCTCATCGATTCTCTTTGCCTTGATATACGATTCGCGACCGAGAGAATTGAAAACGGTCACACCAAAGGGAACTCCAGTCGCAGATACAGTATCAACCAGCGTGGTCGTGCCAAGTCCAGCCGAGTCATAATTGTCGCCCGCTAAAGCGTTTGAATTGAGTTTTATTTTCGTGATGCCGAGAAAGTTGGCAAGACGAGGAAACGTATTTGGTGGCGTGCCATCGGGAAACACCAAATCAATTGTGGAGTTTGCGTCGATGCCAATGATTGGTTGTGCGGTGGTTGCTGCTACATTGACGGTCAGTGTAATTCCCACCGCGTCACTTTTCAAAGCGAACTTGCCCGTCGTCGCACTGAATGATAGTGTGGCGTTGTTTGCGAGAACCGAGTTTGCTGCCAAATTGAATGCGGCAACATAGGTGTTTGCGTTGTAATTGCCAATGGGTATGATTACATCATTCGCAGCAGCAACTCCCGTCTCGCTAATGTTGATTTTGTTGTTCTCAGTAGTAACATTGTAATATGACGCAGTGATTTCAGCGGACTGGATTGCGACCGTATGATATAAGGTCTCCCTGTTCTTCGAGGCGATGGAATTAAAATCAAAGGACACGTTCGACAGTTTCGAACCATTTATTTTCTCTGTGGCATATTTACTGTTGAGCGAAATAATGCGCGACTGAACGATTATTTTTTCATCA
>JABBAI010000139.1:0-1547 GCA_018608045.1 Octadecabacter sp.
AAATTGTGACGGGCCGTGCGCCCGTTTTTTTGTGCTTGGAGCACCCATGAACGATCTGATCGCCAAAGCGGCTATTGACCGCCGTATCGCCGAGATCATCACACCTGTTGTCGAAGACATGGGTTTTGAGATCGTCCGTATTCGTCTGATGACTGGCAAGGAAAGCATCTTGCAGATTATGGCCCAAGGCCCTGATGGCAACATCGAGGTTGATGCTTGTGCCAAGATCAGCACCGCCATTTCGGCCACGATGGATGTCGAGGATCCAATCCTTGATGCCTATACGTTGGAAGTATCGTCCCCCGGCATTGACCGCCCGCTGACGCGGTTGAAGGATTTTGCCAAGTGGGAAGGTTTTGAAGCCAAGATCGAGACTGATGAGTTGATCGACGGTCGCCGTCGTTTTAAGGGTCAGCTTTCTGGTGTTGAAGGTGACGAGATTTTGATCACGATCGCTGAGGGCACGATTGGCCTGAAATTTGAATGGCTGTCAGATGCTAAACTGGTACTGACAGATGAATTGATCCGCGATGTTTTGCGCGGACGTAAAGATGCGGGTCAAATCGACGAGACCCAATTTGATGAAATCGAAACCATCATTGATGGTGAGGAGAAAACCTGATGGCAATTACTTCAGCAAACCAGCTTGAGCTTCTGCAAACAGCCGAGGCTGTGGCCCGTGAAAAGAACATCGACGCCAATTTGGTTGTTGAGGCGATGGAAGAATCACTCGCGCGTGCGGCTAAGTCCCGATATGGCGCAGAGATGGACATTCGTGTTGCCATCGACCGCAGCACTGGAAAAGCGACCTTCACCCGTGTTCGTACGGTTGTTGAAGAAGAGCTGATGGAAAACTATCAGGCCGAGTTCACTGTTGAGCAAGCCAAGGATTACATGACTGACCCTGAGGTCGGCCAAGAGTTTGTTGAGATCGTCCCACCAGTTGAGTTGGGCCGTATTGCTGCACAATCCGCCAAGCAGGTGATCTTGCAAAAGGTCCGCGAAGCCGAGCGTGACAAGCAGTACGAAGATTTCAAAGACAAAGCCGGTACAATTATCAATGCGCTTGTTAAGCGTGAAGAGTACGGCAACGTTATTGTTGATGTGGGTTCTGGCGAAGCGATTTTGCGTCGCAACGAAAAGATCGGCCGCGAGGCTTACCGCCCGAACGATCGTATCCGTTGTTTCATCAAAGAAGTTCGTCGCGAGCAACGTGGTCCGCAGATTTTCTTGTCGCGTACAGCCCCAGAGTTCATGATCGAGCTGTTCAAGATGGAAGTCCCTGAGATTTATGAAGGCATCATCGAGATCAAGGCAGTTGCCCGTGATCCAGGTTCACGTGCCAAGATCGCTGTGATTTCATATGATAACTCTATTGATCCGGTTGGTGCCTGTGTTGGTATGCGCGGTAGCCGTGTTCAGGCTGTTGTGAACGAACTGCAGGGCGAGAAGATTGACATCATTCCTTGGAATGAAGATATGCCAACTTTCCTTGTGAACGCATTGCAGCCAGCCGAGGTTTCCAAGGTTGTTCTGGATGAAGAAGC
>JABBAI010000139.1:1647-3651 GCA_018608045.1 Octadecabacter sp.
GAATTGCAGACACGTGCCCGCGAGCATCTGGAAGCGATCAACAACAAGGCGATGGAAGCTGCCCGCGCCGCTGGTGTTGAAGATAGCCTCGTGAACTTTGAAGGTCTGACACCGTTGATGCTTGAGGCACTTGGTGCTGATGGCGTGAAAACGCTGGAAGACTTTGCGACCTGTGCGGATTGGGAGCTGGCCGGGGGTTGGACCACAGTCGACGGCGAGCGTCATAAAGACGAAGGCGTATTGGAGAAATTTGAAGTGTCACTGGAAGAGGCACAAAATATGGTCATGACAGCCCGCGTTATGTTGGGTTGGGTTGATCCTGCTGATCTTGAAGCCGATAGCGACGATGCCGATGCGGCAGAGGAGGCCGAAGCCTGATCGCAGGCTTCGGAGTTTCCCCATGGCACGCGGTGGTCACAAAAAACAACAAGACGACGATGTAGAACGTAAGTGCATCGTAACAGGAGAGGTCACACCAGTGACTGGCCTTATCCGTTTTGTTGTTGGTCCTGAAAACACGGTTTACCCCGATATTTTGGGTAAATTGCCGGGCCGTGGTATGTATGTGTCCGCAACAAGGGCAGCATTGGAAGAAGCAGGGCGTGGACAGTTTTCGCGCAGCGCCAAGCAGGCAGTGACCGTTCCGGATGGTTTGGTCGACGAAGTTGAACGTCAATTGGCGCGTCACGCGCTTGAGATGATCACTTTGGCCCGCAAGGCAAGCCGCGCTGTTTGCGGATTTGAAAAAGTTAAGGGCTGGCTCGCCGGTGGTGAGCGTGTCCGCGTTTTGTTGCAAGCATCTGACGGATCAGAGCGCGGCAAGGCAAAATTATGGACCCCTGAGGGTGCCCGATATTTCGGGTGTTTCACTTCGGAGGAATTGGGTTTGGCATTTGGGCGTGGAAGTGTGATACATTGCGCGCTCTCGACTGGAAAACTCAGCAACCGTGTTGTAGAGGAAGCCACAAAGCTACGTGGCCTACGAGAGATAGACGGCGGCGATGAGCCAGCCGGGAAGGATATAGAAGCCAAATGAGTGATAACGACGGCAAAAAGACACTCGGTCTTGGTGGTTCGCGCCCAAGCAATGTGAAGCAGAGCTTCAGTCACGGACGCACCAAGAACGTGGTCGTTGAAACCAAACGCAAGCGCGTTGTGGTACCCCAACCTACTGGTGTGGCGAAGACAACGGCGAGTGGTAACACTGCGCCTCCGATGGGCGGCGACCCATCCAAGCGTCCGGCAGGCATTTCTGATGCCGAGCTCGCGCGCCGGATGAAGGCATTGGCCATGGCCAAAGCCCGCGAGGCCGAAGAAACCATTAAGCGTGAAGCTGAAGAGAAAGCCCGTGCCGCAGATCGTGAAGCACGCCGTGCTGAGCAAGACGCCAAAGAGGCCGAACTTCGTGCACGTGAAGAAAGCGTGAAAGCAAAAGCTGACGAAGAAGAGCGCAAGCGCGCCGAGGCCGTTCGCGCCAAAGCGGTTGCTGATGCGCCTGCTGCTGCACCGCCCAGTGAAGCGACTGCGCCTCGTCCGTCGTCCGCGCCCCGCAATGCGGACCGCGAAAAGGCGAACCGCGGTAACGACAACACCAAAGCCAAACCAGCGCGTGGCGCTGACGACAATCGCCGTGCCGGTAAGCTAACGCTGAACGACGCGATGGCTGGCCGTCATGGTGGCCGTCAACGGTCAATGGCTGCGATGAAGCGCAAGCAAGACAAGGCCCGCGCCAAGGCGATGGGTATTTCTGCTGAGCGTGAAAAGGTTTTCCGCGACGTGTCTTTGCCTGAGGCGATTACCGTTTCTGAGCTGGCTATTCGTATGACCGAGCGTGTGTCTGACGTTGTGAAGGCGTTGATGAACAACGGCATCATGGCGACCCAAACACAGACTATCGATGCTGATACTGCCGAGCTGATCATCGAAGAATTTGGCCACACAGTTGTACGTGTATCTGATGCCGACGTTGAGCAGGTCATCGACCAAATCCAAGATGATGAAGCT
>JABBAI010000019.1 GCA_018608045.1 Octadecabacter sp.
CGGCGTCGTAACAATTGCCGACGTCGAAGTGGTCCGAGCAGAGCGGTTTTGACGGCTTCTTCAAATCCAAGCAAAGGGGTTTGGCCCGCGATGCGGGGCGGCCTAAACCGTTAGCGCGCCTTCAAATCAGGCCACGTATCGCTCAGGCGATATCCTTGGGGCCACGGATCATCTGGGTCCAGCATGTGCTGATGTGTTCCCGTGATCCACGCACGGCCTGTGATTTCGGGGATGATGGCCGGCGTGTCGCCCAATGATGTGGTTTCTACGATCCGCCCATGGAATTCCGAATTGATGATGGAGCGCGCTGTGAAGGTTTCGCCCACTTGCATTTCGCCGCGTGCATGAAGCAAAGCCATACGCGCTGAGGCGGCGGTGCCTGTCGGGGATCGATCAATTTTTCCCGGCTGAATGGCGACCGCAGCGGATGTGGTCAGGTGGCCGCCATCCCGCTTGATTGGGCCTGCAAACAGGCAGAACGAAAAATGCCGCCAATCGGGATTGTCAGGATGGTGAAAAGTCAATTGATCATTGGCCGCATTGGTGATCGACACGCCAAGGTCGGCCAAGGCTTTGGCCTCAGATGCGACCAGATCAAACCCGAGGGCCTGCGCATCTACGACCACAAAGCTGTCGCCACCAAACGCGGTGTCAACTGTGATTTCGCCAAGGTCGGGGACAGTCAGCGTCACGCCCAGTTCGCCTGCAAAGGACGGCAGGTTTTGCACAGTGATGCGTTCAGCCTTGCCGTTGCGGCAGTCGGCGCGCACGCGCACCAAACCACCCGGCGCCTCAAGAACCATTTCTGTGACAGGTTCGGTCATCGGGATGATCCCGCTGTCGAGAAGGACAGTTGCAACGCAAATAGAATTGGATCCCGACATCGGCGGCGTGTCTTCGGGCTCCATGATGATCCAGCCCATCTGGGCATCAGGATGAACGGGTGGGACCAGCAGGTTCACATGGCGAAACACCCCGCCGCGCGGTTCGTTCAGCATGAAATTGCGCAGAGTTTGATCGTTGGCGATCCAGGTGCGCTGTTCCCATAGCGTTTTACCGGGGGGCGGAGCAACACCGCCAACTATCACATCGCCAACTTCGCCTTCGGCATGGCAAGACACGACATGAATGGTTTTGCTGCTGCGCATATCAAATATCCTTAACCAGACGAAGGGCATCATAAATTGCCGCATGGGTGTTGCGCGCGGACACGGCGTCACCGATGCGAAACAGCTGGAACGCGCCAGTATTGTTGCGTTTGATCGTTTGCGGCGTCCCTGAAATCAGCGCGTCGTAGTCCACCTCACCCAAGTTGGACGACGATGGCTTGAGGTCGAAATAAAGATCATCCAGCGGAAGCGTGCCGTAGTTCACGACGACTTGATCGACGTCTATTTCATAAATATGATTGCTATAATCCGTCCCGATCCGCGCGGTAAGTTTGTTGCCTGTGCGGATGACATCCATCAGTCGCCGTGTCACCGTAAAGGTCACGTCTTTGTCTTGCAGGGAACGCATATACGGCACGAGGTTCATGGCCATGACATCGGGTGAAAACGTGCGGTCCGGTGTCATAATTTCAACGCTGGCACCCGCGTTGCCGGCAACTTCGGCGGCTTGCAATGCAGGATGATCGCCACTTTCATCATAGATCAGGATGTTGCCCGCCGGCTTTACATCACCTGAAATGATATCCCATGCAGACACCACGTTGGGTTGGTCATGACCTTGTTCGAACAGTTCAAGGTTTGGCACGCCGCCCGTGGCCACAATGACCACGTCCGGCGACAGCGCGGTTACATCGTCGGCTTCCGCCCATGTGTTAAAATGAAACGTCACGTCCCGGGCCGCACATTGGGCCATGCGCCAATCGATGATTCCCATCATTTCACGGCGGCGGGGGGATTGCGAAGTAAGGCGGATTTGCCCACCTGGCTGGGCTGCGGCCTCAAACACCGTGACGGTGTGGCCTCTCTGGGCGGCAACGCGCGCGGCTTCAAGTCCTGCGGGGCCTGTCCCAATGACGACGACTTTCTTCGGGGTTTGCGCCTTTGGAATATCGTGGGGCATGGTCAATTCGCGCCCCGTGGCGGCGTTGTGAATGCACAGCGCTTCGCCGCCTTGATAGATACGATCAAGGCAATAGGTCGCTCCGACGCACGGGCGGATGTCGTCCTCGCGCCCCTCAATAATTTTGCGCACGATATGCGGGTCGGCCATATGCGCACGGGTCATTCCGACCATATCCAGCAACCCCGCTTGCACCGCATGGCGCGCTGTGGCCACATCTGGAATTCGGGCGGCGTGGAAGGTGGGCAGACCTGTCGCTTTGCGCACCTCCCCTGCAAAATCAAGGTGCGGCGCCGATACCATTCCCTGAACAGGGATCATATCAGTCATCGCAGGGTCAGTGTGGATACGCCCCTTGATGACGTTCAAAAAATCAATCTGGCCTGTTGCCGCAAGGCGTTTTGAAATCTCAAGCCCGTCTTGCGGGGTGATGCCGCCCTTTTGCGCCTCATCCGCCGTATAACGCAGCCCGACGATGAAGTCGGATCCGACGCGCTTGCGGATCGCCTCAACCACATCAAGGGGGAAACGCATCCGGTTTTCGAGTGTATCGGCACCATATGGCCCGACCAGATCATTGGTCAACGGCGACCAGAATTGATCGAGCAGGTGCCCGTAAACCTGCAATTCAATCCCGTCCATGCCGCCTGCCTGCATCCGCTGCGCCGCATCCGCAAAATCAGAGATAATGCGATCAATGTCCCAATCTTCAATCAGTTTTGGAAAGGCATGGTGGGCGGGTTCGCGGTGCTTTGAGGACGACAGGGATGGCAGCCAATCCCCCTTATTCCAATTCGTACGACGCCCCAAATGGGTCAGTTGGATCATCACCACCGCGCCATGTTCATGCACCGCGTCTGTAAGGTTTTGAATCCACGGCACGACCTCATCCTTATAGGCGAGGATGTTGTTGAACACGGGTGGGCTGTCGCGGCTGACGGCGGCGGACCCAGCCGTCATCGTCAGCGCCACACCCGCCTTGGCGCGTTCAGCGTGGTAGGCGGCGTAGCGTTCTTTGGGCATGCCGTCTTGCGGATAGGCGGGTTCATGGCTGGTCGTCATGATCCGGTTGCGCAATGTGAGGTGCTTAAGCTGAAATGGCTGGAGCAATGGATCGGTCGACATGTTCAACTCCTGACGTGCCATGGTGTGGCGGCACTGCGCGTCAGCATTTGCGGGATTAGACATGCCTGTCAAGTTTCTGCGGGCCGTCAGAAAAAACAAAACCCGCCGCGCGATTGATCGTGCGGCGGGTCTTTGATTTTTCTGTTTGGCGTATCAGCCTTTTTTCAAGCACCGCGCGCCGAGGGTTTCAGCGATTTGCACCGCATTCAACGCAGCCCCCTTGCGCAAGTTGTCAGAAACGACCCACATGTTCAGGCCGTTGTCGATTGTGACGTCCTGACGGATGCGGCTGATGAACGTCGCGAAATCACCGACGCATTCAATCGGCGTGACGTAACCGCCATCCTCGCGTTTATCGATGACCATACAGCCCGGTGCTTCGCGCAGAATGTCGCGGGCTTCGTCTTCATCGAGGAAATCTTCGAATTCGATGTTGATCGATTCAGAATGGCCGACGAACACAGGAACGCGCACGCAAGTCGCGGTGACTTTGATGCTCGGATCGACAATCTTCTTCGTCTCAGCGACCATTTTCCATTCTTCTTTGGTATCGCCCGAATCCATGAACACATCGATGTGCGGGATCACGTTGAACGCGATCTGCTTAGGGTATGCCTTGGGCGCGACTTCCTGACCAGGGACGTAAACGCCTTTGGTCTGGTTCCACAGCTCATCGATTGCTTCTTTGCCGCTGCCCGAAACGGACTGGTATGTGGACACGACGACGCGCTTGATCTTGGCACGATCATGCAGAGGCTTGAGGGCCACAACCATTTGCGCAGTCGAACAGTTCGGGTTCGCAATGATGTTCTTTTTTGCGTACCCCATCACAGCTTCGGGGTTCACTTCTGGCACGACCAGCGGCACATCAGGATCGTAGCGGTACAGCGATGAGTTATCGATAACCACACAGCCCTGCTTGGCCGCAAGGGGTGCGTATTTCTTTGTCGCGTCCGATCCGACCGCGAAGAACGCGATGTCGTAGCCCGTGAAATCGAAGGTATCCAAGTCTTTCGTCGTCAACGTTTTATCGCCAAAGCTTACTTCCGTGCCCATGGATTTGCGCGATGCCAGAACGGCAACCTCATCTGCTGGGAACTGGCGTTCAGCCAGAATGTTAAGCATTTCGCGGCCCACGTTACCCGTGGCGCCGACTACGACGATTCTGTAGCCCATTTGCGTGGATCCTTTGTGTAAGACTCATCCCGATGCGGGACACGCGCGTCTTAGACCCTTGCGGCCTTAAACAAAAGGGGGCGTCAGTCCGTGCGATCCGTGCTGAAGGCATATATCGCAAGGCCGCAACAGATCAGCAGGCCGTAAAAACCAAAAAGAAGCGAATAGGCGTTCGAACTGTCCCACGTACTCATCAGCCGCCCTGTCACGATTTGCATGATCCCGACACCGCCGATGCCAAACAAGTTCATCAACGTCACGCCCCGCCCCGTCAGATGTTCTGGAAAAAACGGGCGGGAATGTGCGATCAAAACAGGAAAAGACGCACCCGCGAGGCCGACAAGCGCCAACAGCGCCGTCGCCGTCCAGGTGCTTGCGTCCGCCCCTAAACCAAACAACGCGAAACACCCGATTGCGCCCAGTGCATTTCCAAAAAACACGACCCATTTGCGGGTGCCAAACAGGCGGTCCAATGGCCCATAAGCAAAGTTGCCCGCGATCATGGCAAGGCCCATCACCAGCGTCATTGTTCCAATCAATGCCGTGTCCGCGCCAAAGACATCCGTGCCATACGGACCTACCCACAGACCACGCAGGCCCGCAGCGGGGGCGTAATTCACAAACATCATCGGAAAAATCAGCCACAGGGCTTTGATCTTTAACAGATCAATCACGGATCCCTTAACCTTCGCCGCAACCTTGGGCGGGTCTTTCATAAACAGCCACAATGCAGCGGCAACAATCAGCGTCACCACGGACATTCCCACCATCGTTTCACGCCAACCGAACGCATCGACAGCAATCGCCATCGGCGCCGAACTCGCGAGGTTTCCAAGACTGCCGAACCCGATCATGGACCCTGCAAGGGTCGAAAACATCGCCGCTGGATACATTTTTGCAAAGATGTAATAGGCCGCCATCAACACTGGTGAACAGCCAACCCCGATCAGCGCCATGGCCCACGCGATATGGGCCGGTGTTTGCGCGACGGCGAACAACAACGCGCCACCCGCCCCGCCCAGCGCGAACAAAACGACCGTCGTGATTTTTGGCCCGATCCGGTCCAAGGCTTCGCCGACAGGGATTTGCATGGCCGCGAACACGATGAACCACAGGCCAGACGCATAAGATAGATCCGCCGATGTCGCGCCTAAGTCAGCCTCGAGCGCGGGGGTCAAAACGGCCAGAAACGCGCGATAGAACTGGCTCAGCACATAGCCGAGCACCAAACATATCAAACCTATCCGCATGTCATATTCTCCCTAAGGTCACGTCACACGACAAGCGGTATCGATGCAACTCAAACCAAAGACCCCAATCCCGACTAAAACCATAGGAATACGTAGACGATCCACCAATGATGGGATAGCAACGCGCCATGACAGACACCGTGCAACAGGCCCGAAGTGCCCCTAAAACGTCTTGGTTTATGGCCGACAAAGCCATTGCCGCGTTGGCGTTTCTGATCGCGCTGTTTTGTCTGTTGCCGCATATTTCAGTGCTTTTGGCGTCATTTCTGGGCGATACCGACACCTTGCGCCATTTGGCGGGGTCCGTTCTTGATGATTATGCCCGCAACACGCTGGCGCTGGTGGTCATCGTCGGAATCGCGACATTTGCGATTGGCACAGGGTCCGCCTGGCTCGTGACTATGACGGATTTTACGGGGCGGCGCTGGTTGGAAATCGCCTTGGTCATCCCGCTGGCGTTTCCAGCTTATGTTCTGGCCTATGCGTATACCCATGTCTTGGACCACCCCGGCATTGTTCAATCTGTGCTGCGTGATGTGACCGGATGGGGGCCACGTGACTATTGGTTCCCTGAAATTCGCAGCCTTGGTGGCGCTGCGGCTATGCTGACGCTGGTGCTTTATCCATATGTCTACCTTCTCGCGCGGGCGGCGTTCTTGGGTCAAAGCGCGACGACGTTCCTCGCGGCGCGATCTCTTGGCAAATCGCCCATGCGTGCATTTGTGACTGTATCCCTGCCCTTGGCGCGCCCTGCGATTGCGGCGGGTGTTCTCCTGGCTATGATGGAAACCGTGGCTGATTTTGGAACCGTGTCCTATTTCGGCGTGCAGACCTTTGCGACGGGCATTTATAATTCATGGTTTGGTATGGTAGATCGCGGTGCAGCTGCGCAGCTATCCCTCGGATTGCTGACGTTCGCCCTACTGCTGGCAGTGTTGGAACGGTCCAATCGGGGCCGCGCGCAATTCGCCAATGGCAAGCGCCAAGAGGTTATCGCACGCATCCCCCTAACCGGTGCTGCGAGATGGGGCGCGATGCTTTTGTGTGGCTTGCCCGTGCTGTTCGGTGTCATCATTCCTGTCGTCGCGTTGACGGTCATGGCCGCCGGATCCGAGCAAAACCTATTCAGCCCCCGCTACATCGGTTTTATCACCAATTCGCTAACGCTTGCGGGGATTGCCGCGTTTGTCACAGTCGCGGCGGCGACTTTGCTAGGCAGCCTCAATCGTTTGCGCGAAACGCGTGGGGCGGCGGCAGCGCTTTATATCGCGCGGATCGGATATGCCGTGCCGGGTGGTGTGATTGCTGTCGGCCTCATGGTGCCGTTTGCTGCGTTCGATAACGGGCTGGACGCTTGGATGCGGGCGACTTTCGATGTCTCAACAGGATTGCTGTTCACCGGATCAATCTGGCTGCTGATCGGCGCGTATATGATCCGTTTCCTTGCCGCAGCACTTGGCGCCTATGAGGGTGGCATCGCATCCGTAAGTCGCAACATAGACGCGGCCAGCCGTGTCTTGGGGCAAAATTCAATCGGTACGGTGCGCCGTGTTCACGTGCCCATCCTCGCGCCGAGCCTGTTGACCGCGGCCCTCATCGTGTTCGTCGATGTTATGAAAGAACTGCCAGCAACTCTCATTATGCGCCCGTTCAACTATGACACCTTGGCTGTGCAGGCGTTCCGATTGGCATCCGATGAACGGTTGAACGGCGCGGCTGTGCCAAGCCTGATGATCGGGGCGATCGGCTTGTTGCCTGTCATCTTATTGTGCCGCCGCGTCGCGCGTCATCAGGCATAAAAAAGGGCGCAGCTTTCGCCACGCCTTTTTTGGATCAACTGGGTTCAGGGATTACTTCCAACCAACATCGTTAAAGATTTCCAAGGCAAGGGGCAGTTGTTTTGCCACCGCGCTTAGGCTGACATCATCGGCTGTGAAATCCCCCAAGGCCGCGACTTCCGCGCTTAGGGCGACGCCTTCGACCGCTGGGAATTCGTCGTTACCAGCAGAGAAGTATTGCTGCGCCTGATCGGACGCGAGGTATTCGAGGAAGGCAATCGCATTGTCGCGGTTGGGCGCATGCGCGGCCACACCCGCGCCAGACAAGTTCATATGCGCGCCTTCACCGTCTTGGGAAGGCCACTGCAAACCGATCATATCGATGCTGTCGGACAGGCCGTCTACATCGCGGCGAAGCGCGCGGGCGAAGTAATACGTGTTGGACACCGAGATTTCGCATTCACCCGACACGATACCGCGTAACTGATCGGTATCGCCACCCTGTGGATCGCGCGCCATGTTGTCGACAACCCCTTGCGCCCATGTGCGGGCCACGTCTTCGCCGTGGTTTTCGATGATCGATGCCAGCAAAGTTTGGTTGTACGTGTTCGTGGACGAACGGATGCACACAAGATCCGCATAGGCTGGGTCAGCCAGATCAAGGTAGGTCATCGGTGGGTTCGTCACGTCAGCCTTGTCGTAAAAAATCACACGGGCACGTTGGGAAAATCCGAACCATTGGTTTTCTGTATCTTGCAGATTGGCGGGAACCGCAGCCTCAAGAACATCGCTATCGATGCTTTGCAAAAGGCCCATATCCTTAGCACGTTCAAGACGGGACGTATCCACCGTGATCAAAATGTCGGCGGGGGAATTGATCCCCTCTGCGGCCATGCGCGCTGACAATTCATCAGCGTTGCCTTCGATCCGGTTGATGGTGATGCCTGTCGCATCCTCAAAATCAGAATACAAACGTTCGTCGGTGTCGTAGTGGCGCGAGGAATAAAGGTTCAATTCTCCGTCCGCGAAAGCGGGTGCAGCCGTGCCCAAAAGAAGGGCCGCGAGGGTGAGTGATTTTGTCATCAGGATCGTCCTTTTATATCTGACTTTTTTACTCAACTACAAAGATGCGGCGGGGCGGTCAAGCAATTCTGACTAAAACAATCAGAAATAAAATTTCTAAAATTCAGCTGTCAGGATGGCGCCCCAAAAGACGCAATAACGGACCCGCGCGCATATACGTGCCCGTTTCATGCCGTGACCGCGTCCGCAAAACCGGAGTGGTCGACGACACGTCAGTCCGGCTTTCGCGCAAAACAATGTAAAGGCCAGATGCGATGATAATCCCCGCTCCGATCAACGTGGGCCGCCCTATCGTTTCGTCGAAAAACAGCGCGCCATACAGCGTCGCCCAGATAATCTGGCTATATTGCATAGGTGCAATGATCGCCGCCTCACCGGATTGATAGGCCACGATGATGCAGCGCCCAGCGGTCCACGCAAACGCCGCCACCAGCGCCACAAGGCCGAGGTGTTCTATCGGCATGGGGATATAAACAAACGCGAGCGCGGCACCCATGACGACAAAATTCGCGACCATCGGATAAAGAAGCATGACAACAGGGCGTTCATCTGCCCCGATGCGACGTACAATAATTGACGCAATCGATCCTCCGACCGCCGCGGTCAGGGCTGCTGCATGGCCCAATGTCAGTTCAGTCGCGCCGGGCTGCAACACAACCATAACCCCCGTAAGGCCGACAATAACAGCAAGCCACCGGCGCAAGCGCACCGTTTCCCCAAGCACGGGGATCGCGAGGATTGTGATCAACAAAGGTGATGCAAATAAAATCGCATAGGTCTGCGCAAGCGGCAGCACCGTGAACGCATAAAATGCCGATACCGCTGTGGCGACTGACGCAATCGTGCGCAGCGCCATCCACCACGGGTGGCGCGGTAGCAACGTGCCGGGCTTGGCATCGCGCATCAACATAACCGTCGCGAGTGGGAAGCTGAACAAAACAGAAAAGAACACAATCTGGATCGGGGAATAGATAGCGCCTAACGTCTTCACAAAGACATCGTGAGTTGCGAAAATTCCGAAGGCGAGAAGCGCCAATAACGCGCCTTTTGCATTTGCAGACATAGGTTTTCTTTTCATCTCTTGGTTTTGTTACCGTTAACAGCCCCTGACAAAGTCTCAAGGTGGTGATTGCTTCCTTACTTAAGTCGCCTAGAGTTCGGGTATGAAAAAAGTATCACATTCCGTCCTGTTGTTCGGGGCCACTGGCACGATTGGCCGCGCCACAGCGCAGGCCTTGGTGGACACCGGGCATGACGTGACCTGCGTGTTGCGCCCAAGCGCGGATGCAGCGCCCCTGCCCGACGGTGTTGTGATCTTGCGTGGGGATGTCACGAATTTGGGGACGCTGCCCTCTGTTGATGTGATCGTGTCCTGCCTCGCGTCGCGCACGGGCAGCCCTGAAGATGCTTGGGCGATAGATCACGATGCCCATGTCGCCATTTTGAACAGCGCGAAGGCGGCAGGTGTGTCGCACTTCGTGTTGCTATCCGCCATTTGTGTGCAGCGCCCGTTGCTTGAATTTCAAAAGGCGAAGCTGGCGTTTGAACAGACGTTGGCAACAAGCGGGATGACCTACTCCATCGTGCGCCCGACTGCATTTTTCAAATCCCTATCGGGGCAAGTCGCGCGGGTGAAATCGGGCAAGCCATTCTTGCTGTTCGGGGACGGCGCGCTGACCGCGTGCAAGCCGATCAGCGACCGTGACTTGGGACAATATCTAAGCAACTGCATCACCGACCCTGAAGTGCAAAACAGGATCCTCCCGATTGGCGGGCCTGAACCGGCCATGACACCGCGCCAACAGGGTGAGATGATTTTCGAAATGCTGGACCTTGAACCCAAATTCAAATCAGTGCCACTCGGCCTGATGGACGCGATTATCACGGGATTGTCGATCGGTGGAGCGATCATTCCGCCACTACGTCGCAAAGCAGACTTCGCGAAGATCGGGCGCTACTACGCCAGCGAATCTATGTTGGTTTGGGACGGGGAAAAATACGACGCTGACGCGACACCATCGTTCGGGTCGGACACGTTGCGGGCGCATTACCGCGCCATGATAGAGGGCAACGTGGCCGCCGATTTGGGCGACCACGCGATTTTTTAATTCTTTAAAGAGACGCGTCGAGAGCTGTCAGGATCGCATCGGTCATGCCGGATGTTGATACGGCGGTGCTGTGCTCATCGCTCAGCAAATCACCAGTACGGACACCATCGGACAGGACTTTTTCAATCGCGGATTCAAGGCGCGTGGCTTCCTCGCCTTGGTCAAATGAATACCGCAACGCCATCGCAAAGCTGAGGATGCAGGCAATCGGGTTCGCCTTGCCTTGACCCATGATGTCTGGCGCGGACCCGTGCACGGGTTCATACATCGCCTTCGGGCGACCATTTTCCATCGGCGCACCAAGGGACGCAGACGGCAACATGCCAAGGCTACCGGTCAGCATCGCCGCACAATCAGACAAAATATCACCGAATAGGTTGTCGGTGTAGATCACGTCGAACTGTTTGGGTGCGCGCACCAGTTGCATCGCGCCATTGTCGGCGTACATGTGCGACAGCTCGACCTCTGGGTAGTCGGCGTGGACTTCTGTCACCACGTCGCGCCACAGGATACCGGATTCCATGACGTTGGCTTTTTCCATGGAGCAGAGTTTCTTGCCCCGCTTCATCGCCATGTCAAACGCCGCACGAGCACCGCGTTCAATCTCGGCCTCAGTGTAGCGCTGGGTGTTGATGCCCACCCGCATGTTGTCTTCCATGTGGATGCCGCGGGGTTCGCCGAAATACACACCCGACGTCAATTCGCGCACGATCATGATGTCGAGGCCCGCGACCAGTTCTTGCTTTAGCGAAGAAAAGTCGGACAGCGCATCGAAACACTGGGCAGGGCGCAGGTTCGCGAACAGGTCCATTTCTTTGCGCAAACGAAGCAAGCCGCGTTCAGGCTTAACGGAAAAATCCAGATCATCGTAGGCGGGGCCACCAACCGCACCCAGAAGCACGGCATCGACCTCTTGCGCCTTTGCCATTGTGTCGTCGTGCAGGGGTGTACCATGTTTGTCATAGGCCGCACCGCCGACCAGATCTTCGGACACATCAAACTGCATATCGCGCTTCGCGCCAAACCAATCGATGACGCGGCGCACTTCAGCCATGACTTCTTGGCCAATACCATCGCCGGGGAGGATCAAAAGGGAAGGGTTCGACATAAGAAGCGTCCTTGTGTGGTGTGGGTCTAAAACAGTTGCAAACCGCGTAGCCCGAACACCCGCAAGGGTCAAGAAATACGACGTTTAAAGGATGGCAATATCGACCCAGACCAAACGGTGCGGCCCCGCCGCGAACCCGTCGTCCCCCAACATTGCCGCAAACGGATCATCGGACACTGGCCTGAATATCGGCGCGATCCACGAAAATGGGGCGCCCATATTGGACGCCCCTCCTCACAAGTGCCTTTTTCGATCCCTTTCGGGCTAAACCCAAGGGCGATCGGCGGAAGCTTGCGCTTCGAATGTGTCAATCGATGCGGCCTTTTCCATTGTCAGGCCGATATCGTCCAAACCGTTCATCAGGCAGTGCTTTTTGAAGCTGTCGACGTCGAACGTATAAACGTCGCCATCCGAAGATGTGACTGTTTGCGCGTCAAGATCAACCTCAATACGCGCATTGGCACCCTTTTCGGCGTCCTTCATCAGGGCATCGCGCTGATCTTCTGGCAACACGATGGGCAAGATCCCGTTTTTAAAGCAGTTGCTATAGAAGATGTCGGCAAAGCTGGTGGAGATCACGCAACGGATGCCGAAGTCGGCAATCGCCCATGGCGCATGTTCGCGCGAGGACCCGCAGCCAAAATTGTCACCCGCAACCAGCACGGACGCGTCGCGGTACGCCGGTTGATTGAGGACAAAGTCAGCGATTTCGTTGCCTTGGCGGTCAAACCGCATTTCATCAAACAAGTTCACGCCGAGACCGGACCGCTTGATCGTTTTCAAAAACACCTTTGGAATAATCATGTCGGTGTCGATGTTGACCAGCGGCATGGGCGCCGCGATGCCTGATAATGTGTCAAATTTTTGCATTGGTTTCGTCCTATTGTTCAGACCGCACAGCGTGGGTGCAGCGTCATGCCTTGGGTGCGGCATATCTCATAGAGATGTGCCATGAACTGGCTCAAATCAGGCTCTGTGTAGCGGCGCGGTTCTTTGGCCGATGTCTGATCAGCCGCGCGCTTGGAGTGCGCCGCGTCGCGGGCCGCAGCGGCATTTGCCATTGGATGGGTCCACACCTTGCTGCAGGCCCAACGGCCTGCTTGCGTTGATCCCTGCATCGGGCCGAGGATGCCGCGTTTCGACATGTCAGCCATGAGCGCTTCTGCCTGACCAAGATCCAGACGCAGCTGTTTTACCAGCGAAAAAACCGAAAAATTCACGCGCTGTTGTGCGTGATAGATCGCGGCATGCAACGCGCTGGCGGGATAGGCCGCCTTGGTTGCCGCAGCGAATGACACAGACGGCAGGAGAGGCGCGGCAAACGCACCCCCCAACATGCTGAGGAACCCGCGACGTTTCATCGTCATTACATCAGCTCCCGAACGTCAGTGAGGCGACCGGTGATCGCCGCAGCCGCTGCCATACCCGGGGACACGAGGTGCGTGCGCCCCTTATAGCCCTGACGGCCTTCAAAGTTGCGGTTGGACGTGGACGCGCAGCGTTCGCCTTCGGCCAACTGGTCGGGGTTCATCGCGAGGCACATGGAACATCCCGCCATACGCCATTCAAAACCTGCGTCCTTAAAGATGTCAGCTAGGCCTTCTTCTTCAGCTTGGGCACGCACAAGGCCAGAACCCGGAACGATCATCGCGCGAAGGCCATCTTTGATCTTCTTACCTTTGAGGATCGCGGCGGCAGCGCGCAAGTCTTCAATGCGACCGTTGGTGCACGACCCGATGAAGACCGTGTCGATTTCAATGTCGGTGAGTTTCTGACCAGCGGTCAGGCCCATATAGTCGATCGACCGTTTCGCCGCATCGACTTTGCCACCTTTGAAGGATGCAGGGTCTGGCACGACGGCTGTGATCGGCAGAACGTCTTCTGGGGATGTGCCCCATGTGACGGACGGTGCGATGTCGTTCGCGTCAACGGTCAGTTCCAGATCCCAATGGGCGTTGTCGTCGGAATACAAGGTTTCCCACCACGCTTGCGCCTTGTCCCAATCGGCACCTGTCGGCGCTTGGGGGCGGCCTTTGCAGTAGGCGTATGTCTTTTCGTCCGGCGCGATCAGGCCAGCGCGTGCGCCGCCTTCAATCGCCATATTGCAGACGGTCATGCGGCCTTCCATGGACAGCTCGCGAATCGCTTCGCCACAATATTCAATCACATAGCCGGTTCCGCCAGCCGTGCCAGTTTCACCGATGACATGCATCGTGATGTCTTTGGCGGTCACACCGGGGTTCAGTTTGCCTGTGACTTCGACTTTGAAGTTTTTGGACTTCTTCTGGATCAGCGTTTGCGTCGCCAGAACGTGTTCAACCTCGGACGTGCCGATGCCGTGGGCCAGCGCGCCGAATGCGCCGTGTGTCGCGGTGTGGCTGTCACCACAAACGACAGTCATGCCTGGCAGGGTCCAACCTTGTTCGGGGCCAACGATGTGCACGATGCCTTGGCGCACGTCGGACACGGGATAGTAGTGGATACCGAATTCTTTGGCGTTCGTGTCGAGAGCATCAACCTGAATTCGGCTGTCGGCTGTCATGGTTTCGGCATTCGCGCGATCCAGCGTGGTTGGCACGTTGTGATCGGGCACGGCGATGGTTTTATCCGGTGCGCGCACGGTGCGGCCTGTCATGCGCAGACCTTCGAACGCCTGCGGGGACGTTACTTCGTGGACCAAGTGGCGGTCGATATACAGCAGGCAAGTGCCGTCATCGGCCTCGTGGGCGACGTGGGCATCCCAGATTTTGTCATAAAGCGTTTTGGGGGACATAGGTCCTCTCCCATTCTGTTGGTGATGTAAGGGGGGGGTCAGTTTCAGGCGCGCCAAAACACGCAAAAAATCATAGGTGGGCGAGTATGGTGCGCGTGGCACCATAAAACCGCCAAGGCAGCCGCGCGCGATCATCCATATCAAAAACTTGCGTCATAGGATGCAACTATACACGCAAAAGCCATATCGCAAGGGTGATCACGCGACGCGGCGCCCTATATGTAGGTTCAAAGGAGACTATCATGCGCCGGATTTTAACAGCTTTAGGGGTCACAGCAGCCATGAGCGGAGCCGCAAGTGCCGACGACGGATTCTACGGAAAATACGAAACACCAAGGTATGAGGTGGTGCGCCAAGTGGGCGACGCCGAGGTGCGGGCCTATGCGCCACATATTCTGGCGGTAGTCGCGGTTGAAGGTGATCAAAGCGGGGCATTGAACCGCGGATTTCGCGTTTTGGCGGGATATATCTTTGGTGGGAATGACGGTGGTGCGTCCGTGGCGATGACGGCACCTGTGACCCAAAGTTCCACCAACATCGCGATGACAGCGCCTGTCGGGCAAAGCGAAACGGATGGCGTGTGGACTGTTACGTTCATGATGCCACGCGATTTTACCGTTGCAACTTTGCCCGCGCCCGACAATGCAGCGGTTCGGTTTGTAGAGGTTCCGGCGAAATCCATGATCGCATTAGAGTTTTCTGGCCGCGCCACGACACGGGCGCTCGAGGCGCGCACCGCAGAAATCATTCAGATCGCAGGCGATGCGGGATTGGACACCACGGGCACGCCAGTGTTCATGTTTTATGATGATCCGTTCACCTTACCATTCAACCGCCGCAACGAGGTGGCGTTCGAGCTGCGGTAATGCGCTTGATCCTGAATCGCCGCCCATTCAACAGTCAGCACTATGGCAGGACATGAAGAACGGCTCGGACAGGGCAGCGCATTTCAGAACATGCAATCGCAGGTGCCTGCGGAGGCGTTTGAACCTGTCGTACCGCCTGCCACTGCGTCGCCGATCTCGGAGATAACCGAAGTGGGTCAGTCACTGTTCACGCAAGGCGAAGTGTTCATTACGTCGTTATTTCGCACCTGGAATTTGTATCAGGTCGCGATTGCGCTGGGGCTTTTGCTGCTGTCGCTTGGTTTGCGCAAAATCTTTGCGCCTCGGCTGCATGAATGGATGCGCACCCGCGAAGCCTGGCCGAAATGGCGCCTACGCTGGTTGCTGGTGATCCACAAAAGGCTAGGCGGGATCATCTTTGTCCTGCTGATCTGGGCCGTTGTTCTTGCCATGCGCGAAATCACATGGCCCAGCCGGTCTTATCTGTTGGGCATTATTGCGACGCTGGCGACCGCTTGGCTTGTTGTGACCTTTGCCACACGGTTGATTGCGAACCCGCTGTTGCGGTCTGTTGTGCGCTATGGCGCATGGATCTGGGTCACGCTGACCATTCTGGGCATCACCGACGAATCCGAACAATTGCTGGATTCGATTGCATTAGAACTGGGCGAAACGCGCATTTCGCTTTGGCTGCTCCTGCAAGCGGCGTTTATCTTGGGCGTGTTTTTCATGGTTGCGCGGTTCTTGTCGCGCACGACATCCGCCCAGATCAAACGCAACGACGATATCAGCCCGTCCATGCAGGTTCTGCTGATCAAGTTCTTACAAGTCGTTCTGTTCGGGGCAGCGTTCTTTATTGGATTGCGCACAGTCGGGTTCGATCTGACAGGGCTTGCAGTGCTGTCAGGTGCCATTGGTATTGGCGTTGGTTTTGGTCTGCAAAAGGTCGTGTCGAACCTTGTGTCAGGCATCATCATCCTGCTGGATAAGTCCATCAAACTCGGTGACGTCATCACCGTGGGTGAGACGTTTGGCTGGATCAATTCGCTTGGTGCGCGGTACGTGTCCATCACCACCCGCGACGGGCGGGAATACCTGATCCCGAACGAAGACCTGATCACGACCCAAGTGGTGAACTGGTCCCATTCCAACGACTTTGTGCGGCTCGATATTTATTTCGGCACGGCCTACGGCGACAACCCCCATGACGTGCGCAAACTTGCTATTGAAGCCGCCGCAAGCGTGGACCGTGTTCTGGAACACCGCCCCCCCGTTTGTCATATCGTGGGCTTTGGGGATTCGTCCGTGGATTACATCCTGCGGTTCTGGATCAAGGACCCGACAGGCGGCCTGACTAACATTCGCGGCAACGTGTACCTCGCCCTTTGGGATACGTTTGCGGACAATGGCATTTCAATTCCGTTCCCGCAGCGCGAAGTAAAGATGCTTGAGGGATCAGAGCTGTCGACCAAGGCGCTGGATTAAACCGCCTCTAGGATATCGGCGGGCTGGCAGTCCAACACAGTGCACAGCTTGGCGAGCGTTTCAAACCGGATGCCTTTCACCTTACCAGATTTCAACAGGCTGAGATTCTGTTCGGTGATTCCAATTTGTGCGGCCAAATCGCGTCCCTTTATTTTGCGCAACGCCATCATGACGTCGAGGCGGACGACAATTTCCATCAAATGAACTCCCGGTTTTCTGCGGCGACTTTCGTGGCTTCGGACATGGACCAGCCGATCATCAACAGCAAGCCTGCCACAAGAATGAAGCCAATGTCGTTGATAGAGATCGACACGGAAATGCTGCGTTCACCAACAGGGTTGGACAACGAGATGAGGCCGGTCACAGCAGGATATAGCACCACGCCAAGAATCGATGCGATGAGGACATTCTTACCGATAGATTTAATAATGGGCCCCGCATGCGGAGCAAGCGGATCACCCAAGCGATAAAGCGCGAACAGGTGGCGCATCCCGTTCAACGCCAGCATAGAAAAGAAAAGCGGGATAAAGCTTACGATGAGGCCCGCCCAGATGTTGGCAGGCCATGGTGTGTTGGGCAGGCTTGATGTGCCCTGAATGTCGATTCCTAAACGTCCTGGCAGGATGATACCAACGAAGATTAGCGCTGGAAGCAGCACCATCGAAGCAACAGCGAGGCCGTGAAAAAGACGGGATGCGCGGGTTAAACGTGTTGTTGGAATTTTGAAATTCCTTCCTGTTATTCGTTAATGTTTATTAATTTACATTAAATAATGTTCGTCAATGGAGAATCATTATGTCGCGTTCCTTTTTTACGATAGCCGCTGCTTTGGCCCTGTCCGGTTGCACAAGTTTAGTCCCATCAACCTTGATGCGACTGAATGCGCTAGACCCGTTCACCGCCGACCCCAACGACATGGCTGTCGCACTGGAATTGCCCGCTGGATTGGCATTGCAACCGGGCAGCACCGAGATGATGTTCAAGGCCGTACACAGCCCAAGCGGTGAAACACATCAACGCGATTACACCCTGCAAGAACAACGCACGCCGGACGGTTTGGTGATCTATACATTGTCACCCGAAGACATCGCTGACCTTGAGGCGATGAAGGTTTCCTTGTTGCCGTGGAAAGACACCTCAGACGGCAACAGTATGCTGTCGATGGGCGTGCATTCCGATGCCTACCGCGTGCCCGGCATCACTATTGCGGACGACCCACGCCTATCGATTTTGCTGCGTCTTGAGCAGGACGGACCCCTGCGCCCCCTGCTGCGCGACGGCCCCATTCTGGAGTATTTTGACGTGGGCGAACTGGCAGAATTGCCGCAGTGCGGCGGACCATTCTAGGTTAACTTTTCTGTTCATTGAAAAGGGGCGTTGTGCTTGCTAGATAAAGGGTAAGCCCAGCGCCGGGGTCTTGTCGGCGAATCCTTAGGAGGACAATGTTCTGTCTCTTACTTCTTCGGCAGATACATCTGCCCACAGCGGGATCCACGCAATGAGCGTGCAAACCCCGAATGCTGACAGCACGTTGGCTGCTGTTCTTAAATCCCTTGATGACGACAAAGCCGAGGACATCGTGCAGATTGATCTGCGCGGTAAATCCGAGATGGGTGACTACATGGTCATCGCGTCGGGTCGCTCCACACGCCAGGTCAGCGCAATTTCTGAAAAGTTGTGTGATCGGCTCAAGCAGACGTTCGGCATTCTGTCCAAGGTCGAAGGCCGCGCCACGGGTGATTGGGTTTTGATCGACACAGGCGATGTGATTGTTCACGTCTTCCGTCCTGAAGTTCGCGAGTTCTACCAGCTTGAGAAAATGTGGCTGAACCCTGGCGAAGCTGTCGATGCCCCCGGTGAGGCAAGCCCCACACCCCTTTAAAGGTTTCGTGAGATGCGTGTGACGCTCTGTGTCGTGGGCCGCTTGCGGGCTGGACCCGAACGTGACCTGATCGACGACTATCTTACCCGATTTGACAGAACCGGTCGTGCCCTCGGGCTCGGCCCCATCGATGTACGCGAAGTTGAGGACCGCAAGGGTGGTGGCATGACCGCAGAGGCCGTGGTGCTGGAAAAGGCTCTGCCTGCGGGTGCGGCTGTGATTGCGCTGGATGAACGCGGCAAAATCAAAACCTCCCCCGACTTTTCACAAGATTTGGCAAAATGGCGTGACGACGGGCGATCTGACCTTGCGTTTATTATTGGTGGTGCGGCCGGAATTGATCCCGCTTTGCGCGCTAAATGTGATGCGTCCCTCAGCTTTGGAAAAATGGTATGGCCGCACATGTTGGTGCGCGTGATGCTGGCAGAACAGCTATACCGTGCGGCGTCAATCCTGTCGGGCGCACCCTATCACCGCGTTTAGGCGGTTTTCGTCCCGCGCGGGAGCCGTTAGAATAGGCCAAGCCGCATAAGGAAGTCCCATGACCACGCCTAAACCTGTTGTTCTATGTATTCTGGATGGGTGGGGCGCGCGCGCTGATACCGTTGGAAACGCGCCTGCCTTGGCCAATGTCCCAAATTTTGATCGCGTGATGGCGGGACCAACGGCAAAGCTGATCACACACGGGCCTGATGTGGGTCTGCCCGTGGGGCAAATGGGCAATTCAGAGGTCGGGCACACGAACATCGGCGCGGGTCGCGTTGTTGCGATGACATTGGGCCAGATTGATACCTCGGTTGAAGACGGCACGCTGATCGACAAGCCTGCAATGGCAAAATTTGTCGCGACGTTAAAGGCATCGGGCGGCACCGCGCATGTGATGGGTCTAGTGTCGGATGGGGGCGTGCATGGCATGTTCACGCACACGAAAGCGGCCGTGTTGGACATCGCCGCTGCGGGGGTGCCCGTTGTCTTGCACGCCATCACCGACGGGCGCGATGTCGCACCTAAAGATGCTGTGCCGTTTCTGGAACAGATGAATGACGTCATGCCGGACGGTTGCCGCATTGGGACCGTGACAGGGCGCTATTTTGCGATGGATCGTGACAACCGCTGGGACCGCGTGAGCAAAGCTTATTTTGCGATTGTTCGCGGCGATGGTGCGCGATTTGACGGGTCCGCAAGTGACGCCGTTCTCGCCGCTTATGCGCGCGATGAAACGGATGAATTTGTGACGCCCACCGTGCTTGGCGATTACGCAGGCATGGCTGAGGGGGACGGAGTCTTTTGCCTCAACTTCCGATCTGACCGCGCGCGTGAAATCACCGCCGCTTTGCTTGATCCTGCGTTCGACAGCTTTGATCGCGGGGAACAGGTTAAGCTGGGCGCGGCGCTGGGCATGGTGAAATATTCCGATGCCCACGAGGCATGGTTAGACACTGTTTTCCCCAAAGAAGCGGTCGTGAACACGCTGGGTTCTTGGGTCGCCAAAAAGGGCCTGCGCCAGTTCCGCGTCGCGGAGACTGAGAAATATCCCCATGTGACGTTCTTCCTGAACGGCGGTATTGAAGTGCCTGAACCGGGCGAGGACCGCTATATGGCGCCGTCCCCCAAGGTCGCGACCTATGATTTGCAGCCCGAAATGTCGGCGGCTGAGGTGACGGAGGCCTTCGTCGGCGCAATCCGTGATGGGTATAATTTGATTGTATGCAATTACGCGAACCCTGACATGGTCGGGCATACGGGTGATATCGCCGCCGCCGTAAAAGCCTGCGAGGCCGTGGACGCCGGATTGGGCGCTGTCCTCGAAGCGCTTGAGGCTGCGGGTGGTGCGATGATCGTGACAGCCGATCACGGCAATTGCGAAGTGATGATTGACCCCGAAACAGGGGGGCCGCACACGGCACACACGACCAATTTGGTACCTGTGGGATTGGTCGGCGGACCAAAGGGTGCCACATTACGGGATGGACGACTGGCCGATCTTGCGCCGACACTCCTCGATTTGATGAACGTGGACCTCCCCCCCGAAATGACAGGCAAGAGCCTGATTTCGTGAAATGGGTCGCCATCATATGCGCGCTGGCCGCGACACCCGTGATGGCACAAACACCGGGCGATGCGGCCATGGCCGCGTCTGTACAATTAAAGGATGCACGCACAGCAATCGAAGCAGCATCTGGTCGGTCGGATCGCGTCGCAGCATTGACCGAAACGGTACAAGCTTATGAAGCAGGATTAGCCGCATTGCGGGATGGGCTGCGCCGCGCGGCGATCCGGCAACGCACGTTGGAAACCGATCTTAACGCACGATCAGATGAGGTCGCGCGCCTGTTGGGCGTGTTGCAAACGATGGGCCGTGCCCCTGCCCCGATCTTATTGCTGCATCCCAGTGGCCCCACAGGCACAGCACGATCAGGCATGATGTTGGCCGATGTAACGCCCGCATTGCAAGATCAGGTGACAGCACTGCGGGTGCAGTTGGAAGAGGTCGCAATTTTGCGTGATCTGCAAGAAGGCGCATTAACAATCCTTGAGGACGGGCTGGAGGGCGCGCAATCTGCACGCGCCGCTCTCAGCACTGCGATCTCTGACCGCACGGATTTGCCGCGTCGCTTTACAGAGGACAGCGTGCAAACTGCCTTGCTTCTCGCCAGTTCCGAAACTCTTGATGCATTTGCAACCGGACTGACGGATGCGCAAGACAGCGCAGGACCTGATGCGAGCACTGTTAAAGGTGCGATCCCCCTGCCCGTAGACGGCCAAGTCATTCGTCAATTTGAAGAGCCAGACGCAGCAGGCATCATTCGCCCGGGTATTTTGATCGCCACACGCCCCCGCGCGCTGGTCACAACGCCTGTTTCAGCGACCGTACGATATGCTGGTCCCCTGCTGGATTACGGGATGGTGATTATTTTGGAACCCGCGGCCGCCACTCTTTGGGTGATCGCAGGACTAGAACAGACGTTTGGTGAGGTGGGGCAGATTGTCCCAGATGGCACGCCAATCGGCCTTATGGGTGGGATTATCACGGATGCTCAAGGTATTTTGAACGAAAGCGCGCAGGGATCCGCCGGTCAACGCACGCAAACGCTTTATCTTGAGGTCAGAGACAGGCAAAGTGCCGTGAACCCCGCTGATTGGTTTGCTTTTCAGTAAATCGGCACTGTGCGAGACATAAATGGGAATTGGTTGAATGAAGAAATTTGCAATGGCCGCTACGGGCGGAATTTTGTTGGGGGCGGTTGCCACAACGCAGCTCGCTGGACCTTTGATCGCGCAGGAAGCCGAAAACAACGCGTCGGTCTATGAACAACTTGATCTGTTCGGTGACATCTTTGAACGCATCCGAGCGCAATACGTGGAAGACGTAGATGAGGCCGCGTTGATCGAAGCCGCGATTGACGGGATGCTCACATCGCTTGATCCGCACTCCAGCTATTTGTCGCCAGACGATGCGGCTGACATGCGCGAAGCAACGCGCGGTGAATTTGGCGGGCTTGGTATTGAGGTCACGCAAGAAGAAGGCTTCATCAAGGTTGTGTCCCCGATTGATGGTACCCCTGCCGCCGAAGCAGGCATTACATCCGGTGATTTCATCACGGCTGTTGATGGTGAAAACCTGCTGGGTCTGACGCTTGATGAAGCGGTTGAATTGATGCGCGGGCCAGTCGGGTCCGAAATTATAATCACCGTGGTCCGCGAAGACGTGGATCAGCCGTTTGACGTATCCATCATCCGCGACACGATCAAATTGACAGCGGTGCGTAGCCGCGTTGAAGGCGATACAGTTGTGTTGCGGATCACCACGTTCAGCGACCAGACCTACCCCAGCCTGGAAGAGCAGTTGGCCGAACAAGTGGCCGAGGCCGGTGGCATTGAGAACGTGAACGGCTTCGTCATTGATTTGCGCAACAACCCAGGTGGTTTGCTGAACCAAGCGATTGCGGTGTCTGATGCGTTTTTGGACGCGGGTGAGATCACGTCAACACGCGGTCGCGACCCAGATGACGGCCAGCGCTGGAATGCCCGCGAAGGCGATTTGGCCGAAGGTTTGCCGATGGTCGTGTTGATCAACGGCGGTTCCGCGTCCGCATCCGAGATCGTCGCGGGTGCGTTACAAGATCACCGCCGTGCGATCGTGATCGGCACGAATTCCTTTGGAAAAGGGTCCGTGCAAACGGTGATGCCACTGCGCGGTGATAGTGCAATGCGCCTGACAACTGCGCGCTATTACACACCGTCTGGCCGTTCGATTCAGGCACTTGGTATTTCACCTGACATCATCGTGGAACAGCCACGCATCGATCCCACCGCTGAGGTCGTGGAAGAAGAAGAACGCAACACACGGTCCGAGGCTGATTTGCGTGGATCATTGTCCAATGACAGCCTGACAGAGGACGAGATCGAGCAGATCCAAGCAGATCGCATGCGTGCAGAAGATGCCGCAGCGCTGCGTGAAGAAGATTATCAGCTGGCCTATGCCATCGATATCCTCAAGGGTTTGTCCGCGCTCGGATCTGGCGCGAACGACTAAAAAATTCCCCTTACGGGACTGCGCGCCGCCGGAGTATGCCTCTGGCGGCGTTTTCAATTTAAGGACCGCGATATGACCCATGAAGACATTGCAAAACTACCCTACCGTCCTTGCGTTGGCCTAATGGTCGTCAACCGCGATGGAAACGTCTTCGTCGGTCAGCGGGTCGACCGTGATCAAGACGCATGGCAGATGCCACAAGGCGGCATCGATAAGGGCGAAACCGTGATTGAAGCAGCCTTGCGCGAACTGGGCGAAGAAACTGGAATCACGCCTAACCTTGTCACGGTTGAGGATGTAACCGTCGATTGGCTGCCCTATGATTTGCCCCACCATATTGTCCCGAAAATCTGGAAGGGGCGGTATCGCGGACAGGAACAAAAATGGGTTCTGATGCGGTTCTCAGGTACCGACGATCAGATCAACATCGTGCAACCTCACCAAGAATTTTCTGAATGGATGTGGATTTCTCCCAAGGAATTGCTTGCCAACATCGTCCCATTTAAGCGCGACGTTTACGCCGCCGTGCTAGGGGCCTTCGGGTCTAAAATCTAAATAAGCGAGGGAAACGATATGAAATATCTAACGACACTGACATTCGCGATGACATTGATAGCCAGCCAAGCCGCGGCGCTGTCTTGCATACGTCCCGACGTCGCGCGCACGTTTCAAAACGTAGCTGCCGCAGAAGAACGCTTTGTTGTTTTGCTTGGATCCTTTGATTTCCCGCCCCAACGCAGGCAGCCTGTATCAAATGACGCCCAGCCCCAACAGGTTGTGGCCACGTTCGAAGGCCAAGGTCTGGGCGCGGCAGGGTTTGTCGCAACGGAGCCCAAGCCTGTCACGCTGCAAACAGCGTGTGCAGGCCCATGGTGTGGTGGATTTCCGACACCCGGCCAGACAATTTTGGCCTTTATCGAACAGACGGATCAAGGCGACGTTCTGACCCTGTCCGCGTGCGGTGGTTTGGTGTTTGATGCTGATACCGCCCCGATTGTCGAAGCCTGCATGCGCGGTGAACCCTGCGAAGAAGGTCCGCTTCGGCGTTAACGCAGGCGGTTCAACAGTTGAGGTGATGCGTAGCCATCGGGCACCAAATCGTTCGCCAGTTGATAGGCGCGGATGGCATTCGGACGATGTCACGATCCGCGAGAGTGTAATCAAGATCCTGTGGCAGCTGCACCTCAACGCCCCACGGCTGGCCCGCAGTCCACCCGAAT
>JABBAI010000132.1 GCA_018608045.1 Octadecabacter sp.
CGGCCTACATCGATGAGCCCCAGATCGCACCACAATACCTTAATTCAGCGGCGGCTGGCCGGTTCGAGAACCTGATTTGGGGGATCGAAGTCTTGTCGGGGGTGCCAAACATGATCTCATGGCACCGCGATCTGGAAACCGATGAACTTGTGCGGACCGTGTGGCGCACACAATTTGGCAGCAACGGCAGTGAGCTTGTTCCGCAGTCGCGGTCCCGTCACGGGGATCAGGTTCCGCCGGGATATGACGCGTCCGTGCAAGCTGCGGTCGATCTGATGCTCCCACCCTAATCCAACCACTTATTTTTAAACATTTTATTTAAGGAATTTACAAATGGCTAAACCAGTAACAGCAACCGTTTCAAAGCTTAACAACGCGATCGTGCGTGGCGAAATCACATCCTATTCCGTAGACGCGGTTGGCCTTTATGTTCAACTGAAAGGGCGCGCGCATCGCCAAAAGATTTATCACGTGCGCGATACGTCAGACCATTTTCGCGCCGCCACTGCGATGACTATCGCGGCTTATGCATCCGGTCAGGCGGTTACGATTGAACATCAGCTTACGTTGACCCGGCCAGGGTTCAACAACTTGATCATCGCGCAAACAGTTGGGATGGGCGCATCACCCTACATTCCATAAACGCGCCGTCGTTTAAGTGAACCGCACCTTGCCAATATAGGGCAGGTTGCGGTTTCGCTGTGCGTAATCAATGCCGTAACCGACAACGAATTCATCAGGGATTTCAAATCCCGTCCAATCCGCCTTCATATCCACTTCGCGCCGCGCCGGTTTATCAAGCAGGGCAATGGATTTGATTTTGGCGGGATGGCGCGTGTTTAGCACTTCCATAACTTGATGCAGCGTGTGGCCCGTGTCGACGATATCTTCCACGACCAACACATCACGCCCTTCGATCTGACCACGAATATCTTTTAGGATGCGCACCTCTCGTGAACTCTCCATTCCGTCGCCGTAACTCGACGCTTCCAGAAAATCGACTTCGACAGGTAGGTCCAGTTCGCGCACCAGATCGGCGATGAACACAAAACTGCCGCGCAGCAGGCCCACGACCACCAATTTGTTGGTGCCTTTGAATTCGGCCTCAATCGTTTTGGCCAAGGTTTCGATGCGCGCAGCGATCGATTTGGCTGAGATCATCACGTCGATTTCATAGGGGGCTTGCGTCATGTGGTCCCGGCCTTGTGGCAATTACTTGAATTTCAGGACAAACCATACGACATGGGTCAGTAATGTCACGACCGAAAGCCGCGAAATGCCCGCCCATTCCGAAACCAAACGCCTGCCGTACTCTGCTGATCAAATGTATGATCTGGTGGCGGACGTGGCCAATTACCCCAAGTTTTTACCGTGGACAGCCGCCGCGCGCATCAGATCGACCACGGACAAAGGCGATCACACGGAAATGCTCGCTGATCTGGTGGTCAGCTTTAAGGTGTTTCGCGAAAAATTTGGCAGCAGAGTGGTGCTGTGGCCTACGGATAAAAAGATCGACACAGCGTATATCGATGGCCCGTTCAAGTATCTGGAATCGACGTGGACATTTACCGACACTGACGGCGGCTGCGATGTGCATTTTGAGGTCGATTTTGAATTTCGCAACAAGCTGCTTCAGGGCGCTGCGGGGATGTTTTTCAATCAAGCCATGCAGAAGATCGTGCGTGCCTTTGAACGCCGTGCGGCTGAACTTTACAGCTAGGACCAACGCATGAAAAAGGGCGCAACGATTTGCATCGGGCGCCCTTTTTGTTGGCTTGATGTATGCTTAGCTCGACATGTCGTAGGCGCGTTCGCCGTGTGACGTAAGATCGAGGCCTGTGTATTCGTCTTCTTCACCAACACGGATAGGGAAGATCGCTTTGACGACCAGAACGATGATTGTCGTGACCACAATCGTCCAGATGCCGACCACAGCCAAACCACCTAACTGAGCTGTCCAGCTTGCATGGCCAAACACGGCCAGCATGATGATACCGAACATACCGCCGATGCCATGTACCGCGAAGACATCCAATGTGTCGTCGATGTTCATCTTGTTTTTGACGAAACTGCACAGCTCTTGGCACATGATACCTGCCACACCACCAATGATCAGCGCCTCGATCGGGCCGACGGAACCGGATGCGGGTGTGATGGATGCGAGGCCCGCAATCGTGCCTGTGACCAAACCCACAAGGGATGATTTTCCGTACCGAATGCGTTCCCACAAAATCCAAGTCAGGGATGCGGTCGCGGCGGAAAGATGCGTGACAGTGATGGCCATCGCCGCTGACCCGTTGGCCGCCAATTCTGACCCGCCGTTAAAGCCGAACCAACCGACCCACAGCATCGCTGCGCCGATCATCACCATACCGGGATTGTGCGGTGGCTTGCCTTTGTCGCGCCGCGGGCCGAGGAAAAAGGCCACAATCAATGCCGCGATACCTGCTGTTTGGTGCACGACGATACCACCCGCAAAGTCGTTCACGCCGTCGGCAAACAGGGACCACTCAGCCCCCGCGAGCAATCCGCCACCCCAGATCCAGTGGGCCACAGGGGCATAACAAATCAACATCCAAAGGCCCGAGAACGTCATCACGAACGCGAACCCAATCCGTTCCACATACGCCCCGACAATCAAGGCAGGCGTGATGATCGCAAAGGTCATCTGAAAGGCAAAGAACAAGACTTCGGGTATGTTGCCCGCCATCGTGTCCTCAGTGACGCCGTTCAAGAACATCTTATCAAGGCCGCCCCAATAGGCATTCCCGTCGCCGAACGCGATGGAATATCCGAAGGCAAGCCACAGGATCGACATCAGACATGCGATGCCAAAACACTGCATAAATACGCTCAATACATTGCGGGCGCGCACGAGGCCGCCATAAAATAATGCGAGGCCGGGGAGGGTCATAAACAGCACAAGGGCTGTTGCGACGATAATCCAAGCGGTGTCCGCTCCGTTCATGGGGATATTCCTTCTGTCCTAAGTGTTGCGCTGACAAACTGGAATACGCGCGCTGCATAAAGGGGCGCTGTTGGATTTTTATGCTTATTTAGAAAGCTGTTTTGCAATCGTCTAAAATTTAGGCGTCTTTTTCCGCCTTTGTCTATTTTAGTGGCAAGCCTTGTCCGCAAATCTGGCTTACCAATTCAAGAGCATGGGCAACCGTTTGCGCGCGCACCAAAGACCGGCCCACAGCCCCGAAGTCAACAGTTTCAACATGGGTTTTTCCGTCTTTTGTAGCGCACCCAAAGCAGACACGACCTTCGGGTTTGAAATCCGATCCGCCAGGCCCTGCAATCCCTGTGACAGACACCGCAATGTCGCCCGCTGAGTGATCGAGAGCGCCTTTTGCCATTTCGCGCGCGACCTGTTCGGACACAGCGCCGTGGGCATCGATCAGGTGTGGCGCAATTCCAAGCATCTGTGCCTTAGCTGCATTGGAATAGGTGACAAAGCCGCGATCAAAGACCGCGGATGCGCCTGCTACTTCGGTGATCGCGGATGAAATCAGCCCACCCGTGCAGCTTTCGGCCGTGACAAGCATCCAGCCCCGCGCGCGCAGGGCCGCAACGACGTCTTTGGCAGATACATCAACCATGCCAAATGCTGGCCAGACCCGACACGCAAATTGCCGCCATAAGGCCCGCGATCACATCATCCAGCATCACACCCGTCGCATTGTCTTTGCTGTCCGCCCATCCAACAGGGCCGGGTTTGGTGATGTCGAAAAACCGAAACAGCGCAAATGCCGCAATCCAACCGGGCCAAAGCGCTGTGATAGAGACACCCGCATGACTGGCACCGATAATAACGGGGGCCAGCGCGATCCATTGCCCGACAACTTCGTCGATCACGATTTCGGACGGATCATGATCATCGCTGCCGGTCGTCATGATTTTAGTGGCGTAGTACCCTTTGATATAGGCCGCTGGAATCGCCAGAAGAAAGAGCCACATACCACCTATCATGTAGATCAACCACGCAAGGGGCAGGGCGGCCAGTGACCCCCATGTGCCCGGTGCAGGTTTCATGTAGCCGACGTAAAATACGGTCGCTGTAATTTTGGCCCACCAAACTTTCATGATTTCACCAATGTAACTGTGGCCAGCGCCGCAATGCCTTCGCCGCGCCCTGTGAACCCCAGCCGTTCTGACGTTGTGGCCTTCACGCTGACGCGGTCCACGTCCAACGACATAATGTCCGCCATACGGTCACGCATCGATTGCGCCACAGGGCCGATTTTCGGAAATTCGCAAATCAACGTGCAATCCATGTGGGTGATGGTGAACCCCATGTCGCGTGCCAAGCCGCATGCATGTTCAAGGAAAATCACACTGTCAGCGCCCTTCCATTGAGGGTCTGAGGGCGGGAAATGTTGCCCAATATCCCCACGACACAGCGCGCCGTAAATCGCGTCCGTCACAGTGTGCATGCCCACATCCGCATCTGAATGCCCTTGCAGGCCACGGTCATGGGGGATTTTGACGCCGCACAAGATAACGTGATCGCCATCGCCAAAGCGGTGTACGTCAAATCCATTGCCTGTTCGAATGTCCATCAATGTCTCCAGAATGGCGGCGGCCCGTGCGAAATCATCGGGCGTTGTGATTTTAATGTTTTGCGCATCGCCGTGTACGATTGCCACGTCAATGCCTGCGGCGCGCGCGACAGCCACATCGTCAGCAGCGCCTTTGCCGTGAGCGGCGTGGGCATCGCGCAAAACATCTGTGTGAAATCCTTGCGGGGTCTGCGCGCGAAACAACCCTGTGCGGTCCTGAACGCCCGTCACGCGCCCGTCTTCGCCCGTCCAAAGGGCATCCATAACCGCAAGAGCAGGGGCGACGGCGGGATTTGCGTCAAGCCCATCAAGGACACGATCAATCACAGACGCGGGGCAACAGCAGCGCGCACCATCATGGATCAACACGCGATCCGCGTTTGTTTTGGACAGTCCATTCAGAACGGACGCTGATCGTTCATCCCCGCCAATCGCAATCTGGGCGCGGCCCGCAAGACCAAGCCTGTCCACATGATCCATATCAGTCGCGGACACGACCAGCACAATTTCATCTATGCCAACGTGGGCTTCGAACAGATCAAGCGTGTGTTCCACAACTGTTTTGCCCGCGATCACCTGCCATTGCTTTGACACCTCGCCACCTGCGCGTGTTCCACGGCCAGCGGCTACGATGATGGCGGCGGTTGTCATGCGGTTTGTGGCCCCGTTTCAATGGCTTGTTCGATCAAGGTTGTATCTGTTGAGACCGCGAGGGGGAAGACAAACCATCTTACCGCCCAAAAATTAGGCATAGTGTGTTTTCGCCCAATAATTCACCACCTCAACATTGTGACGCCCATCCCGACCGCATAGATTGGCAGGATGAATTACGAGATTCCCTTGCCCGATCCACAAAGCCCCGCAGCCCTCGCGCCATTGGCTGGAATCACGGATTCGCCGTTTCGCCAACTGGTTGCGTCGTTCGGCGCGGGGTGGGTCGTGTCAGAAATGGTGGCAAGCCAGGAAATGGTGCAGGCCAAACCGGGCGCGCGCGAGAAGGCAGAGCTCGGCTTTGATCAGGGCCGAACGGCTGTGCAGCTTGCGGGTCGCGAAGCCTATTGGATGGCCGAAGCCGCCCGCGTCGTAGAAGCGAACGGTGCGGCGATGATCGACATAAACATGGGCTGTCCTGCCAAGAAGGTGACGCAGGGCTATTCGGGGTCCGCGTTGATGCGCAACCTTGATCATGCGCTGACCTTGATTGAGGCTGTGGTGGACGCGGTCGACATTCCTGTGACGCTCAAGACGCGCCTTGGGTGGGACGACGCGACATTAAATGCGCCCGAACTGGCAAAACGGGCCGAAGCTGCGGGCATTCGGCGCATCGTTATTCATGGCCGCACACGATGTCAGTTTTACAAAGGGCATGCGGATTGGGCCGCGATCGCGGCTGTGAAGGACGCGGTGAAAATTCCGGTCATTGCAAACGGCGATATTGTTGACACAGCAACAGCGCGCACAGCCCTGACCGCATCAGGTGCGGACGGTGTGATGATCGGGCGCGGCGCGCAGGGCCGACCTTGGATTTTACGCGACATTGCGGCTGAATTGAACGGGCAGGTGGCGCCAAAAGCCCCAACAGGTCGCGCGTTGATTGACCTCGTGCAGGGGCACTACGATGCGATGTTGTCGTTTTACGGCAGGGACCTCGGCGCGAAAACGGCCCGTAAGCACCTCGGCTGGTATATGGATATGACGCGACCCGAACCGGACCTGCGCCGCGCAATTTTGACGCAGCGTGATCCCGTGCAAGTGGCCAAACTCCTCCCCGATGCCTTGGCACAAAGGTGCGCGTCATGAATGCTTTGTGGAATTCTTTGCCTGTGCCTGCCTTGCTGCTGAACCGTGATGACACAATCGCGGAAAGCAACCCGTCCGCAGAAGCGTTTTTGAACCTGTCGGCCAAGTCCCTGAAAGATGCGACCGTCTGGGACAAAGTCATGATCGACGCGCCGCTTGAGAGCGCCTATGCGCGCGCCTCTGAAAACCGCACATCACTGTTTGTGAACGATGTGGATGTCGGCAGCGGGGAACGCCCACCGATGCAATGCAACATCCAGTTCGCGCCGTTGCGCGATGAGACTGATGATAAGATGTTGATGATCTTTGAGCCGCGTGAAATGGCGACTCGCCTTAATAAATCTGCGCAATCCATTCGGGCGGCAAAGTCTGCTATTGGCATGGCCGAAATGCTGGCCCATGAAATCAAAAACCCCCTCGCGGGGATCACGGGCGCGGCGCAATTACTGTCCATGACGCTGTCCAATGGGGATCGTGAACTGACCGATATGATCGTGGATGAAAGCCGCCGCATTGTAGCACTTCTGGATCAGGTGGAACAATTCGGCAATCTTCAGCCCCCCAACCACGCGCCCGTGAACATCCACGATGTGCTGGACCGCGCACGGCAATCTGCATCCGTCGGATTTGGCGCCCATATGATGTTTATTGAAGATTATGACCCGTCCTTGCCACCAACCTATGCGGACGCAGACCAGTTGTTGCAGGTGCTTTTGAACTTGTTGAAAAATGCGTCTGAGGCTGGTGGGGCAGGCGGTTCCATTCGTCTTCATACCTTTTATGAACCGGCTTTGCGCCTGCAACGCGCCGATGGCTCAGCCGCACAATTGCCGCTGCAAATCGAAATTATTGACGACGGCCCCGGCCTTCCGCCCGCAATCGCGGCAGATGTGTTTGAGCCGTTTATTTCAGGGCGCGAAAACGGCACAGGCCTTGGCCTCGCGCTAGTGAGCAAGCTGATCGCGGACGTGGACGGTTGGATATCCGTGGACTCTGTGCCCGGCCGCACAGTGTTCCGCGTGTCGCTTCCGACCGTACCCAAAGACGTCGCACCAACACATGAAATCGGAGTAAACTAATGGATGGAACTGTTCTTGTCGCCGATGATGACCGCACAATTCGGACGGTTCTGACGCAGGCCCTGACGCGGGCGGGGTGTAAGGTGCATGCCACAAGTTCGCTGGTGACGCTGATGCGCTGGGTCGAAGAAGGCAAAGGCGATCTGGTCATTTCGGATGTGGTCATGCCCGATGGCAATGGTCTTGAACAGCTTCCCAAGATCGCAGAAGCGCGTCCGGGCCTGCCCGTCATCGTGATTTCAGCGCAAAACACCATCATGACGGCGATCCAAGCAGCCGAGGCTGATGCCTATGATTATTTGCCCAAACCCTTTGATTTACCCGATCTAATGAAACGCGCCGCCCGCGCGCTTGAAGTTAAACAGCGCAGACCAGCCCCCCGCGAAGGCACAACAGAAACTGATGACCTGCCCTTGGTGGGGCGTACCCCCGCAATGCAGGCGTTGTACCGCCTTGTGGCGCGGGTGATGAACACCCCGATGTCAGTTCTGGTGACGGGCGAAAGCGGCACAGGCAAAAGCCTGATTGCGCGCGCGATCCATGATTTTTCCGACCGTCGGTCTTTGCCATTTGTTGTGGCGTCCGCGGCTGACCTTGAAGGCATGGACGGACCATCGACGTTGCTGGCCCGCGCCAAGGGGGGATCGCTGGTCTTTGATGAGGTCGGTGATCTGCCCAATGGCACGCAAGCGCGGATCGTGCGCATGTTGGATGCTTTGGGCGACAGCGCGCCGCGGATTATGGCCACATCACGATCTGATTTGCTTGAGGCGCTTGAGGACGGTGCGGTGCGCGAAGACCTGTATTACCGCCTTGCAGGGGTCACCATCACGGTTCCGCCGCTGCGTGATCGTGTTGATGACATTCCGCTGTTGGCAGAGCATTTCTTGGCGCGTGCCGAACGTGACGGGGCCGCACCGCGCCGCCTTGGCAGTTCTGCTGTTGATATTGTGCGCGCCTACACTTGGCCCGGAAACGTCCGCCAGCTGGAAAATGTCGTGCGCCGTCTGGTTGTGACATCCGCCAATGAAGAAATCCATCGCCCCGAAGTCGAACAGGTCTTGGGGTCCCAACCCGCGGTGGAACCTTTGCAAACTGGCAATTCGGACAAGCTGTCTGGGTCGGTCGCCCAGCACCTAAAACGCTACTTTGATTTGCATGGTGGGATGCTCCCTCCGCCGGGATTGTATCAACGCATTTTGCGCGAAGTTGAGGCGCCTTTGATCGAAATCGCCCTTGATGCGACATCCGGCAACCAAGCTAAATGTGCCGAGCTTCTTGGCATCAACCGCAATACCTTGAGAAAAAAGATCACAGATCTTGATATCCACGTGACACGCCGCCGCAAAATGATGTAAAACCGCAACATAACCGTGACCCTCTGAGCGCACATTGCAGTTGGAGTAGGATCACATCATTAGGCGGCGGGCTCGATGTGGATTAACGTCCTCATTCAAGCCCTTGAGTAAGTGGGGCATTTCGCGTGCAGCGATCCCTTTTGGGTACAAACATGCTGACGTTTTCGCGCTGGCGCCGCAGTCGGCGTGTGCAAAACGCGTCGACTGTGATCCTTGTTCTTCTTGCGCCGATCCTTGTTATTTTGACGATCACCGCCCTGCGCCCCTTGGATCAGACCGGCCGCACGGATGTTTTGCGCCTGATCTTGCTGGCCGACATTACCTACATTCTGACGATTGCAGTTCTTGTGTCATCGCGCGTCGTGTCGATGATTGCCGCGCGGCGGGCGAAATCTGCGGGATCACGACTGCACCTGCGTCTGACAGGTGTGTTTGGGCTTTTGGCGTTGATCCCGACCGTGGCTGTCGCCGTCTTTGCCGTCGTCACGATCAATATCGGCCTAGAGGGATGGTTCAGCGAACGGGTGCGCGAGGTGTTGGGCAATTCCCTGTCCGCCGCGCAAGCCTATGAAGAAGAACACAGACAAGAAGTGTCACAAGATGGCCGCGCCTTGGCCGGATACCTCAATACGGAACGATTGCAGACATTTTTTATGACCAGCGCGGAGCTGCGTCAGGCGTTGGACCGTGTTCAACCCCAGATCGAACGAGACCTCACCGAAGCCTTTGTTCTGGATGGGGCCGGCGAAATCTTTGCGCGCGGCCCGCGATCTTATGAGTTCTATTTTGAACGCCCGACCACAGAAGAGCTTACGCAGGCCCGCCTGTCGGGTATTTTCATCATTGAGGACTGGGCCAACAATGAATTTCGCGCGCTTATTCCGCTTGAAGCGTTTAGCGATAAATACCTTTATGTGACCCGCGCAGTGGATGGCAGCATTCTAGCGCTTCTGGATGAAACCCAATCAACCGTGGAACTTTATGGCCAGCTTGAGAATGACCGTGGCCGGATTTTGTTTGATTTTGGCCTGTTCTACCTCGGTTTTGCGATCATTTTGATCCTCGCATCCGTCTGGGTTGGCTTGTGGTTTGCCGAACGCCTGTCACGCCCTGTAGGCCGCTTGGTGGGGGCATCCCAGCGGGTGGGTGCAGGTGATTTGAACGTGCGTGTCCGCGAAGAAGAGGGCGAAGATGAAATCGCCCAATTGGGACGTTATTTTAACCAGATGACCGCACAACTTCGCAACCAGCGCGAAGAACTGTTGGACAACACCCGCCAGATTGAACGGCGTCGCCGTCTATTTGATTCCGTGCTGTCGTCGGTGCCGTCGGGCGTTGTGGGCTTGGACGAAGAAGGGCGCGTTACGTTCGTAAACCGCTCCGCCAATCGCCTGCTTGAGGTGGACGGGGGAAAAGACGTGATCTTGTCAGTCGCGGTGCCCGAATTCGGTGCCCTGTTTGAAGAGATAAATTCAGGCGGGAAGTCTGTCGCGCAAGCGCAGGTCGATCTTGTGCGGGGGGGACAACAAGAAAGCCTGCTGGTGCGCATGTCCCACCGTCTGCGAGAAGACGACACACTTGAGGGATACGTGGTTGCTTTTGAGGATGTGACGGATCTGGTGTCTGCCCAACGCATGGCGGCGTGGGGGGACGTGGCGCGCCGCATCGCCCATGAGATCAAGAACCCGCTGACCCCAATCCAGCTGTCAGCGGAACGGATCAAACGAAAATTCAGCCGCGAGGTGGAAACTCCGGCAGATCTTGAACAGCTTACGGACGTTATTGTGCGCCAAACCAATGACTTACGCCGCATTGTTGATGAATTTTCGAAGTTCGCCCGCATGCCAGAGCCGGACAGACGCACAAACGATCTTACGTCGATCCTGCGCGATGCGGTGACATTACAAAAGGCGGGCCAGCCTGATGTGACCTTTGAATTGTCGATGCCAGACCATGTTATTTTGGCAGATCTAGATGGCACCATGATGACACAAGCCCTGACAAACCTAATTAAGAACGCAGGCGAAGCCATTGAAACACTTATGGAAAAAGAACAATTCCGGGATGTTGATCCACAGGTGAAAATCACCATGACGTTGCTTGATGAAAGCGCCCAGATTACAATTGCAGACAATGGGGTCGGTCTTCCTGAGGACCGCGCCAAGCTGTTTGAACCCTACGTGACCACACGCGAAAAAGGCACGGGACTGGGCCTGCCTATCGTAAAGAAAATTATCGATGAACACGGGGGGGCGCTGACGTTGACGGACGCGCCCGCCTTTGATGACACGGGGCGCTTCGGCGCAATGGCTGTCATCACCCTTCCTATCCAAGCGGCCGATGCGCCGCACATAAAAGAAACGGCATGAGGTAAAATTATGGGCGATATTCTGATCACCGACGACGAACGTGACATCCGCGAACTGATTTCCGATATCCTCAAGGATGAGGGATTTACCACGCGATTGGCCGGCACATCTGACGAATGTATGGCCCAGATCGATAAGGAAACGCCGGCGCTGATGATCCTTGATATCTGGCTAAAGGACAGCCGGATGGACGGGATTGATATCCTCAAACAGGTGAAAAAAGATCACCCTGAAGTGCCCGTCGTGATCATTTCAGGTCACGGAAACATCGAAATCGCTGTCGCCGCGATCAAGCAGGGCGCGTATGATTTCATCGAAAAGCCGTTTAATATCGATCAGTTGATGGTCGTGATCCGCCGCGCCATGGAAACCAGCCGTCTGCGTCGTGAAAACATCGCATTGAAACGCACCGACGCCGCACCGACAGAAATGCTGGGCGAAAGTGCATCGTTCCGGACTTTGGTGTCGCAGCTTGAAAAGGTCACGAAATCCAATGGTCGGGTGATGCTAACGGGTGAGGGTGGATCCGGTAAGGAAACGGCGGCGCGCTACATCCACATCAATTCTGACCGCGCTGATATGCCTTTTGTTTCCGTGAATTGCGCCAGCATCGAACCTGAGCGCATGGAAGAAGTGCTGTTTGGTCGTGAAACCGAGGGGCGTGGTGTCGAACGCGGTCTGTTTGAAGAAGCCAATGGCGGTGTCATCTATTTTGACGGTGTCGCAGACATGCCGCTAGCCACGCAGTCCAAGCTGTTGCGCGTTCTCGTTGATCAAAAATTCCAGCGCGTGGGGGGGGTGGACAAGGTTCAAGTCGATGTTCGGGTCATCTCAAGCACGAACCGTGATCTAACGGCGGCGATTGCGGCCGAGACGTTCCGCCAAGAGCTGTATCATCGCTTGAACGTCGTCCCAATCCACGTGCCGAGCCTTGAAGAACGCCGCGAAGACATCCCATTGCTTGCGGCGCACTTCATCGAAGAACTCCATACATCACAAGGCCTTACAGCACGTCCTTTAAGTGACGAGGCAGGCGCGCTGCTACAAACGATGCCCTGGCCTGGCAATGCCCGACAGCTCAAGAATGTGATGGAGCGTGTCTTGATCCTTGGCGATGCCAGTGGGCCGATTGAAGCCAAAGAACTGCCAAGTCAGGCAGACGGCCCTGTGGACGAAGGGCGCGTTTTGTTGTCGGGGAGCCTTGCGACGTTGCCACTGCGCGAGGCACGCGAACTGTTTGAACGTGAATACTTGCTGACGCAGATCAACCGCTTTGGCGGCAACATCAGCCGGACGGCCAGCTTTGTGGGGATGGAACGATCCGCGCTGCACCGGAAGCTCAAAACACTTGGGGTTGTGACGTCCAACAAGGCGGGCGCGCGGGTGGCCTACATTGAAGAAGATGCAGAAAGCTAAGCGATTGACCCGTTTGGCGCCATCTGTCACCACCACGTAACCAAACCACGGGAAGTGCGTTCATGAAGGTTATCATTTGCGGAGCAGGGCAGGTCGGTTGGCAAATCGCCCGCCACCTCGCGTCCGAGAAGAATGACGTCACCGTTGTCGACAACAACCCCGAACTTGTGCGGCGTGCGACGGATACGTTGGATGTGCAGGGCATTTCGGGCTTCGCGAGCTATCCGGACATTCTGGAACGGGCCGGCGCGCAAGATGCGGACATGATAATCGCCGCAACCCATTCCGATGAGGTCAATATGGTCACCTGTCAGGTGGCCCATTCGGTTTTCGCAGTGCAGCGTAAAATTGCCCGCTTGCGAGGCCAAAGTTACCTCAATGCGATTTACACCGATCTGTTTCGCCGTGACCACCTGCCGATTGATGTGGTGATTTCACCCGAACGCGAAGTTGCTGAAGCCGCATTGCAGCGCCTTGCAGCCCCCGCAGCCTTTGACACCGAAAGCTTTTTGGGGGGCAACGCGCAGCTTTTAGGCATCGCGATTGACGATGATTGCCCCGTCATCAACACGCCCTTACGTCAGCTCAGCGATTTGTTTTCCACTTTGAAGGCGATCGTTGTCGGTATTCGACGCGGGGGGACGTTGTTCGTGCCCTCTGCCAATGACCGGATTTTTCCCGATGATGAATGCTACGTCATGACGGAAACCAGCGACATGGCCCGCACGCTAGAAATTTTTGGCAAGACACAAGGTAAGCTTGAACGGGTCGTTATTATCGGTGGCGGCAACGTCGGACTGGCCGTGGCCCGCGCCCTCGAAACCCGCACCGACCGCATCCGCGTTCGCGTGATTGAACGCGACCGTGACATCGCAGAAAACGCCGCTGACGCGCTGGAACGCACGATTGTTCTGAACGGTGACGGCTTGGATTCATCCCTACTGGAAGAGGCCAACATCGGCAATGCCGACGCTGTTCTTGCCGTGACGGATGACGACAAAACCAATCTTCTGGCCGCCGTTCGCGCCAAAGGTCTGGGCTGTAAAATGGCGATTTGTTTGACCAACGATCCGACCTTGGTGCCCCTTATGGGCCCGCTTGATATTGATGCCTATATTAACCCGCGTGCGACGACTGTTTCATCCATTCTGCGCCATATTCGCCATGGCCGCGTGCGGTCTGTCTATTCCATCGGTGATGCCGAGGCTGAGGTGATCGAGGCGCAGGTTTTGACGACCAGCCCAATCGCTGGCAAGCAGCTTAAGGACATTGATTTCCCCGAAGGGGTTTTGGTTGGCGGTGTCCTCAAAGATGGTAAAATGTCAAAACCGAGGGCGGATTTACGCATCGAAGACGGTGATATTGTTGCAATTTTCGCTATGGCAAGCCAAGTCGCAGAGGTCGAGGTGCTGTTGCAGGTGTCGATCGACTTCTTCTAGCGGACGGGCGCACGCATGATAAGCAGCCTTCTGAAACGGCCCTTTTTCGTCCTGTTAATGGGGATCGGATCGCTTGCGATGATCGTTCCAGCCGTGCACGCCCTCGTGCTGGACAATCATGCAGTGTCGCGGTCTTTCGTCTATTCATCGCTGCTGTTTTTCGTCCTGACTTTGTTCATCGGCTTGGCAACGGCGGGCTATAAAAACAGCTTGGCGCGTGGATACCTTGTGTCACTGCTGGCCGCGTTTTTGGTGCTGCCGGTCATGCTTGCGGTGCCGATGTATGAATCTGTGTCCGGCATGTCGTTTCTGGAGGCATGGTTTGAAAGCGTATCATCCCTCACCACGACGGGGGCCACGCTGTATGACAACCCCAATGATCTGCCGCGATCTGTCCATTTGTGGCGGGCAATGCTTGGCTGGCTTGGTGGGCTTTTAGTGTGGGTATCGGCCATTGCGATCCTCGCGCCGCTCAATATCGGCGGGTTTGAAGTTCACGCGACAGGCGGCGGTACGGCGTGTGACAAGACCTATGCGCAGGTCGGGCGCCTGTCCGACCCGTCTGAACGCCTCGCACGATATGGTGCGAAACTGATCCCGCTTTACACCGCCCTCACGGCTGTCCTTTGGCTCGGTTTAACCGCAGCAGGCGAAGACGCATTTGTGGCCCTGTGCCATGCGATGTCCGTCATGGCGACCTCTGGCATTTCCCCTGTCGGTGGCATCGTTTTTTCGCCGTCAGGCTTTGTTGGGGAATTTGTAATACTGCTGTTCTTTGCATTGGCCTTGTCGCGCGTGTCATTTTCGCGGGGCCTGTCGGGCCTTAAAATGAAGCCATTGCACAAAGACAGTGAATTCAAGCTCGCGATTATACTGATCGTTCTGTTGGTGATGGTATTGTTCGTGCGCCATGGTTTGGTTGCCTTTGAAAACGACGCGCAAAATGATGTGCGATCCGCCGCGCGGGCCGTTTGGGGGGCTTTGTTCACGATCACCAGTTTTCTTACGACGACCGGGTTCGAAAGTGCGGATTGGACCGCGACTCGGAACTGGTCGGGCCTTGGGACGCCTGGGTTGATGCTGGTTGGCCTATCCCTGATCGGCGGGGGCGTTGCGACGACCGCAGGCGGGATCAAACTGCTGCGGGTTTATGCGCTTTGGAAACATGGCCAGCGCGAAATTGAACGTCTGGTCCATCCGTCCTCTGTCGGCGGTGCCGGTAAGGAAGCCCGCCAAATTCGACGCCAAGGTGCACAGATCGCATGGATCTTTTTCATGCTGTTCACCATTTCCATTGCTGCGGTGATGGTTCTTTTGGCGTTAACTGGTGTGCAGTTTGAAACGGCGATGGTGTTGGCGGTGGCTGCGTTGTCGACCACCGGGCCTCTTGCTTCAATCGCGGCGGAAACACCTATTTCTTATGCCGGAATCCCTGATTTCGCGAAGATTGTCTTGGCACTGGCGATGGTTCTGGGGCGGCTTGAAGCGCTTGCAATCATTGCCCTTTTGAACCCCGAATTCTGGCGCCGCTAGGCTGCCGGATTTAACGTGTTGTTTTTGGGGTGGAAATCGAAAACCCCGCACGACATAGTAACGGCGGATGGATACAATGGTCGCTGAGACGATCAGAAGAACAATAAGGAATGGTCAACATGGCCTCAGATAAGCAAAACCTTCAGGACGCATTTCTAAATAATGTCCGCAAAGCCAAGGTTCCAGTGACGATTTTTCTGATCAATGGTGTTAAACTCCAAGGTGTTGTCACATGGTTTGACAACTTCTGTGTGTTGTTGCGCCGCGATGGCCAAAGCCAGTTGGTTTATAAATCAGCGATCAGCACGATCATGCCAAGCCAGCCGATCAGCCTCTACGACGGCGAAGAAGCGTAGATCGTATGGGCGAGGAGCGGTCCGCCACGCGGGCTTTTGTCCTGCATCCAGAAATTAAAACCGACCGTTTGCGCCGCAACGCTGAGGCCGCACTCGAAGAAGGCGTGGCTTTGGCCCGCGCGCTGCCTGAACTTGATGTTGCGGGCGCGCAGGTCGTTGGATTGCCCAAAGTGCATCCCGGAATGTTATTCGGCAAAGGCAAGATCCAAGAGATCAAGCAATGGCTGGAAGATGCCGAGGCTGGCCTTGTCCTGATCGATGGCCTTGTCAGCCCCGTGCAGCAACGAAATCTTGAAAAAGAATGGGGCGTGAAGCTGCTGGATCGCACAGGCCTAATCCTAGAAATCTTTAGCGACCGTGCCCGCACCCGCGAAGGTGTGTTGCAGGTTGAAATGGCAGCGCTGTCGTATCAACGCACCCGTCTTGTGCGCGCATGGACCCACCTTGAACGTCAGCGTGGCGGGCTTGGATTTGTCGGCGGACCTGGTGAAACCCAGATTGAGGCCGACCGCCGCGCGATTGACCTCCAGCTTAACAATCTCAAAAAGCAGCTGTCCAAAGTCGTCAAAACCCGCGAACTGCACCGCAAGGCGCGTGCGAAAGTTCCTTATCCGATTGTGGCACTTGTGGGTTACACCAACGCGGGTAAATCGACATTGTTCAACCGTCTGTCGGGCGCGGATGTCTTTGCCAAGGATATGTTGTTTGCCACGCTTGATCCGACCATGCGCAAGGTTGATCTTCCCAATGGCGACGAAGTCATCATGTCTGACACGGTTGGATTTATTTCCGATCTGCCGACGCAGTTGGTCGCATCCTTCCGCGCGACCCTAGAAGAAGTGCTAGAAGCGGACATTATTTTGCACGTGCGCGACATCAGCCATCCACAAACCGCAGAACAAAAGAAGGCTGTGTTGGATACGTTGCGCCAGCTTGATGTGAACCCAGACGTGCCGATGATCGAAGTTCTCAACAAGATTGATCTGCTCGCCGAAGAAGACGCAGGGTATTTGCAGGCGCTGCACAAAGATGATGACAAGGTGTTCGGAATTTCGGCCGTCACAGGCGAAGGGTTGGACCGTCTGTTAAACGATGTGAACGGCCATCTTACCGTGCAAATGCATTCAGCGGTGTTGAAGCTTGATTGGGCAATGGGCGCGGCCCAAAGCTGGCTACAACGCGAAGATGTGGTTGAGTCCGAGGATCAGACCGACACAGGCTGGACGCTAAACGTGCGCTGGACAGCGATCCAACGTGCGCAGTTTGAAAAGCAGTTTCCAGAGGCGATGCCAGTGAAGGCCAAGGCCGAAACAGCCGAAGAAGACCCCCGCGGTGAATACCACCCGCTAGACTAGGGGCCAGTACCTAGCAGTCTGGGGGCCTAGTTCTCGGTGATCGGTTCCAGCATCGTGACACCAACCGCGCCACCGCGCGCCAATGCGGGATCAAGCGACATGGGGATATATTCGCCGCGCCGCCACAAATCACCCAGATCATCGTAATACCGCGATAAGAAATGTCCTGATTGACCTGTCGATGTGATGAACACCGAACTGTCAGGGTCCGCAAAATCATACACTCCACGATAGGCGGCCGCGTGCACGTTTCGGAACGGATCATCGCCCACACCGCTTGTGCGCCCGCGCATCAATGTGTTGTCGCCCCCTGACGTAGATTGGCGGATGTTTACAAACCACCGCAACACAGGCGCTTCGCCCAAGACGGGGTGATCGAGCGTGGCTTCATGGGCATTGCCCCAGCGCACGGATTCAAGCGCCGTTCCGTGATGTTCCCCGACCCAGATCAGCGCATCATCCAAAGCCAGACGCGCGATGTCGCTACAGGTTTCTTGCGGGGCAGATTGGAGCACATCGCACCACGCGGACGCGCCGCCGGTGTCCCGGTAAACGCGTTCAATAAACAGCGGTTCAACATGCGTGAATTCGCGCGACAACGGCCCAAGTTCGTCGCGGATCAAGCGGTCCTGCAACGCGCGCATCCATGCGGAATAAATCAGGGGTTCGGGCAGATGTTCGTTCATCTCACCGTTCCATTCGGCCAACAACGCCAGCGCATCCTGACGCAATTTCACAGACGTCCCTTCGGGTGCGGCTTCGCCCGTGAACCACAGGTCGGCCCCGATCAGCGGCAGAATAGACCGCGCCGTGTAGCTGACCGTGTCGCTTTGCGCCTCAATGAAACTATCGCGGGTGTGGACTTCGCGGGCTTGCATCAACAGCCGCCAACGGTTGACGCGCTGACTGTCGCCCCACAGATGACTGATATGCGCGGGGAAGGGCGCCTCAACGATCTTATTGTTGGTGTTGCCGACAATGCCACCGATGGGATCAATCCACTGCGGGTTCTCAACGTAGGGTCTGCGCCCATCCCAGCGATTTTGCGGCAAATATCCGTAGTGCGGCATACGCCCTTCGGTCACGTGGTTTGGATCACGGTTGGGAACATGCCCAATCAGTTTCAGTCCCACAGAATTTCGATCCGCAAGAGTAAGCATCTGGCTCGGTGCGATGTAACCTTCGGCGGCGGCAATCCCTGCCTCGACGCTGGTGGCGCGCATCAGTTCCATCGCAGCTTGTATGGTGGTGTCTTGCGGCGACAACGCTGTCCACGCCACGGCGGTCACATGCCCGGGCGGGCGGATTGTAGCGAGGTCATATTGATCGGGCGGCAGGACAGGACCGTTCACAGTCCATTGCAGCTGCACCGTGACGGACGGCGCGTCTTTGATGCGAATAATGCTGTCGCGGGTTTCAAAATTGGCCCAGCCATTTGGAACGCGGTATTGGCTGGCATCAGACGGGTTTACTTCTTCGATGTAGACGTCCTGATCATCAAGGTAGGACGATGTGATCCCCCAACCCAGATCGGAAGACCGCCCCAACATCACCACCGGAACACCGGGAATGGTGCCACCAATCACGCCGCCGCTGCTCAGTTCCAGACGCGTAAGGTACCAGATAGACGGCGCAGTCAGCCCAAGGTGGGGGTCATTGGCCAGAAGCGTTGATCCCGTCGCAGAGCGCGGAACACCCGCAGCCCAAGCATTGGACGCCCCCGCAAGGGCGCGGGGAACCACAGGGGATATGGGATCAAAAGCCATGCGTGAATTGGGGGCATAGGTCGGCACATCGGGCATCAAGGCGGCATAGTTGGGCAGGGCCGCAAGACCCGCGCCAGGTGTCAAAGGCAAAAGATCGTTGAGGCGGTCTTCGTTGCTCAGGAGCAAAGACGTTCGTGCGCGCAGCACTTCTTCTTCGAGGTGGCTGCTCAATTGAAGTGCCATAAGTTTGATGATTGAAACGGAATCCGCTGGCTGCCACGGTGCGATGGCGTGGTTAAACACCCACATCTCTGGCGCGCCGCGCCCACGTGCACCGGAATTGACCTGAGAAATCCACGCATTGACCCCGTCAGAATACGCGCTCAGTGCGGCCTGCGTGCGGGCGTCCAATGCGTCAACGGACGATCGTGACAACGGATAAAGATCAAGGCGGCGGATAAGTTGGTCAATGGGCAGCGTGCGCATCCCGAACAGTTCCGACAATCGCCCTTGGGCGGTGCGACGCAGCATCGTCATTTGCCACAACCGGTCCTGCGCGTGGGCAAGGCCAAGCGCAAAGAAAACGTCTTCGTCCGTTTCGCCGAAAATATGGGGCACATTGGCATTGTCGCGCACGATTTCGACAGGGGCAGAAATACCCGCTACGTCCAATGTGCCTTCGTAATCGGGCAGGGACCGCGACGCGAAATAATAAGCTAGCGTGAACACCGCCACGGCCAAAACGATCAAAGCAGAGGCAAGCCGGATGAGCCACCGAAAGACGAACGACATAGAGGTTCCTTACACAAGACCGACAGTGGGCGGTTGACGCCGCACAACGACCCGGTACCTATCTCGCAATGCATATGATGATGCAAGCAGGGGGACACGACATGGCGGGAATCGCATTTTTAGGTTTAGGGGTCATGGGATACCCGATGGCAGGGCATTTGGCCAAGGCGGGCCACGATGTGACTGTCTATAACCGCACCGCAAGCAAGGCGCAGGCTTGGGTGGCCCAGCATGGCGGCGCGATGGCTGCCACGCCCGCCGATGCCGCGAAGGGCGCTGATTTCGTAATGTCGTGTGTCGGCAATGACGACGATCTTCGCGGCGTGTCTCTTGGTGATGAGGGTGCGTTTTCAACCATGTCGTCAGGTGCGGTGTTCGTCGATCACACGACCGTTTCCGCCAAGGTCACGCGTGAATTGTACGGTGTAGCGGCACAGGGTGATATTTCCTTCATCGACGCACCCATTTCGGGCGGGCAGGCCGGCGCTGAAAACGGTGTGCTCTCTGTGATGTGTGGTGGGGACGCCGATGTGTATGCCCGCGCCGAACCTGTTATTGACGCCTATGCCCGCGGGTGCCGCCGCATTGGTGACAGTGGCGCGGGTCAAATGACCAAAATGTGCAATCAGATCGCCATTGCAGGATTGGTTCAGGGACTATCAGAGGCTTTGCATTTCGCAGAAAAGGCCGGACTTGATGGACGCGCTGTTGTCGAAGTCATTTCACAAGGGGCCGCTGGATCATGGCAGATGCAGAACCGGTTTGAGACCATGATCGACGGGGAATTCGATCACGGGTTTGCTGTGGACTGGATGCGCAAAGACCTCGGCATTTGTCTGGACACAGCCAATGAAACCGGCGCGTCGCTGCCTGTGACGGCGATTGTGGATCAGTTTTATAAGGACGTTCAGAATATGGGCGGGGCGCGGTGGGATACATCGAGCTTGATCAAACGATTGCGCGCTCTTGGCTAGGACGGTGTCGAATTTGGTTTGCAATTCGTACGGGGTGGGGTGCTGCCCTGCCGGAATAATAAGGACATAAGGTGGTGCGCGATTATCGCTGCTGCGTGCACTGCCCAACCAAGGTGACGTTGTCAGGTTGCAGGGTTAATCGCGCGGCACCATCTGCCTGCACGATCATCAGCCGACTGCCCAATTCACCTGCATCCTCATGAAATCCGCGCACCCCGTGCGGCATCATGATTGCCGTGGCCGCAAATGTTGCATTGTTTTGGGTTACCATTGTGACTTGGCGTCTTGGTGGATCATTGGGGTCTTGTGGGTCCGCAAACTGGGCCTCATCAATGTCAAATCTGACCTCTGTTTGCGCGCAATTCGCCACGCAGGACCGATCTTTTAGGACACAGTCAAATTGTGCCACTGCGGGCGTTGCCAACAAACACGTTAGGCCCGCAATCAATTTCATGGGGATTTAAGACGATCGCAGCTGCCGCTTGCAAAGTGTTCTACTGGCGTATCCTGAGGGCCCGATGTCCCAGCCCAGTCAATTTGACGATTAGGATACATTGTCAGCGTTCCACTGATTTCACCGCCAACAGTTTCGAACACGCGTTGAACGGGTGTGCTGGTCAGCGTCGCCTTGGGATTGACGCGCGCGATTTCGAGGCGCGGTTCAAGATCGGCGTGTTCGAGGTAGGCCACGAAGGATTGCTGTTCACGCGTGCAGGTGTCGCCTTCGCAATAGCGTTCAAAGGTGCAGACATAATGCGGATAATTCCGATCACCGGCCACACCGGGTTCATTTGATCGGCCCGACATCACGGCAATCAACGTCAAAAACAAGATCGCCACAACGACAGCAACGGGCAAAATGGTGGATCTGCGCATCATAAGGACCTCATTAAAAGAAACAGGTTACTAAACGACTTATATCGACAACCGCGCCGCATGGGCACCGCGTTCACGGTAGGGGGTGGTGTCATAATGCGAACGATAGCATTTCGAAAAATGGCTCGGCGACGCAAAACCACAGGCCAGCGCCACGTTGATCACCGACATATCAGTTTGCATCAACAGATTGCGCGCCTTTTGCAGCCGTAATTCCATGTAATACCGCTTAGGAGAGCGATTGAGGTAGCGGCGAAACAGCCGTTCCAGCTGGCGCGTGGACATGCCGACGTCTTTGGCCAAAATGCTGGGGCTGATCGGTTCTTCGATGTTTTGTTCCATCGCCTGAATGACGCGCGACAATTTCGGGTGGCGCACACCGATCCGTGTGGGGATAGACAGACGCTGGGTGTCCTGATCCGTGCGGATCGCGCTGTAAATCTGCTGATCCGCCACCGCATTGGCGAGTTCTTCACCGAATTGATCCGCAATGATCTGCAAAAACAGATCGATTGAGGATGTGCCGCCTGCTGTTGTCCAGCGATTGCCATCTTTGACAAAGACAGACTTCGTCAACTCGACCTCAAGGAATTCTTCGGCAAAGCTGTCGTGGTTTTCCCAGTGGATTGTGGCACGTTTCCCATCGAGCAATCCCGCTTTGGCCAAGGAAAACGCAGCAGTGCACAAACCGCCCATGGTGATCCCACGGCGCGATTCACGGCGCAGCCAGTTCAGGACTTTTTTGGTTGTTGCCGCTTGCACATCGCGGCCGCCGCACAAAATTACGGTGTCGTGCCGGTGCAATTCGGTCAGATCACAATCAAGATTGAACGATGTGCCGGTCGAACAGGACACAGTGTCACCACCTTCGCCCACAAGCATCCAACTATAAAGTTCTTGTCCCGCCATCAGGTTCGCGATGCGCAGGCAATCCACGGCTGCGGCAAAGGACAACAACGTGAATTGGTCCAGCAAAACGAATATATATCGTGATGGTGTATCGCGACTGGTTTCCACGTCGATGATGTTGTGACGCTGCATCTTGGGCCTACATTCTTTACAGATAAGGATGCTGACCACCTTTCGATTGCCGGATCAAGCGATTTGAAACACGAAACCGACAAATACAGACGGTTTTGGCGTTGGACCTTATCCACAGGTTGGCTATAACAAGGGCCGGTACCGCTAACCGGAATGGACGCGGGCATTTTATCTGGAGCGAGAACATGACGGACTGGAACAAATCTGACTGGCGCAACAAGCCGCGGGTTCAGATGCCTGACTATACCGATGCGGCGGCCTTGGCCGATGTTGAGGAAAAGCTGGGATCCTATCCACCACTTGTTTTTGCAGGCGAAGCACGGCGATTGCGCGCTGAACTGGCCGACGTGTCACGCGGTGATGCGTTTTTATTGCAGGGCGGCGATTGCGCCGAAAGCTTTGCAGCCTTCAAGGGCGATGCGATCCGCGACACTTTCAAGGTGATGTTACAGATGGCGATGGTGCTGACATACGGCGCCAAAGTCCCAGTTGTTAAAGTCGGCCGCATGGCGGGCCAGTTTGCCAAACCACGCAGCGCACCAACAGAAACCATCGATGGCGTGGAACTGCCCAGCTACCGCGGCGACATCATCAATGAATTGGCCTTCACACCAGAAGCCCGCATTCCTGATCCTGCCAAGATGTTGCAGGCTTACACACAGGCCGCTGGCACGCTGAACCTGCTGCGCGCGTTTTCCACAGGTGGATACGCTGACGTACATCAGGTGCACGGCTGGAACCTTGCGTTCACAGGCGCGCCTGAAGCCGCAAAATACCGCGAAATGGCGGAACGCATTGGCGATACGCTCGATTTCATGAAGGCCGCTGGCATGTCCAGCGACAACAATCATGAACTTCAGACCGTGGATTTTTACACCTCCCACGAGGCGCTGTTGCTCGAATACGAAGAGGCGCTGACCCGCGTTGATTCCACGTCCGGCAAATGGCTTGCTGGATCGGGTCACATGATCTGGATCGGTGATCGCACGCGTCAGCCTGACGGTGCGCATGTTGAATTCTGTTCTGGCGTTCAAAACCCGATCGGCCTGAAGTGTGGTCCGACAATGACGACAGGCCACCTCAAGGCGCTGATGGCGAAGTTGAACCCTGAAAACGAAGCGGGTCGTTTGACATTGATCGCGCGCTTTGGTGCAGGGACCGTGGATGAACATCTGCCGCGCCTGATCAAGGCAGTGCAGGAAGAAGGCGCCAACGTCGTTTGGACGTGTGATCCGATGCACGGCAACACGATCAAATCATCAACCGGGTATAAGACACGCCCATTTGAAAGCGTTCTGCGCGAGGTACGTGAATTCTTTGGTGTTCATAACGCCGAAGGCACGGTGCCGGGCGGTGTGCACTTTGAAATGACGGGTGCGGACGTGACCGAATGTACGGGCGGTGTGCGCGCTGTGACGGATGAGGACCTTGGTTCGCGTTACCACACAGCTTGTGATCCACGCCTGAACGCGTCCCAATCTTTGGAATTGGCGTTCTTGGTTGCGGAAGAATTGTCAGCGCGCCGTGCGACTGTTCAGGCGGCCAAAACCGCCTGACACCCTACTATGAATTAGAAACAACAAGGCGGAGGGCAGGGGTGCCTTTCGCCTTTTTGGTGTCAGCATCTTCTACCACATGCAAGCTCGGGCGAGTATTTGACGCATGGTCCCCTTTGATCGCGTGCAACCCGACCGTGGGTTCAAACCGAATAGACGTCGTGTCGGAAATTGTGAACC
>JABBAI010000116.1 GCA_018608045.1 Octadecabacter sp.
GTTAAAAAATCCCCCGACCAGATCTTTTGCCGCGCGCGAGCGCCGCGAATCCGTCTTACTTCTTGAACACTACACTCACATGAAACTGTTTTTCCCTCCCCAGACGCAAGGGAAGCATGAAAGATAGCGTCAACAAAGGCAAGAAAGCACATAAACCGTCAAATGCAAACAAAAATGGGGGGTTCTCTGTGAATTTGTGTGAAATGAATTTGTAAGGCCCAAAATCTTTGGGTAAAGATTTTTTGACCTGCCGCAGTTTTTGCCTGCCATAGAAGAAATCAGGGCGGGTCTTGGCGCTCAAAAGTGCTATGAAATGAACGTATCTATCAAATGTCCAAAGGTGTCGCATGACCAAGCAACGAAACGTTTTGTTCATCACAATTGACCAACTTCGCGCGGACTGCCTGATCGGGGGGCTTGCGGACCATGTGGACTTGCCCAACATGCGGGCTTTCATGACAGAAGGCGTCACGTTCGAGCGTAATTTTTCGGTGGCGAACCCGTGTGGCCCATCGCGAGCTTCCATGTTGACTGGTCAGTATGCGATGAACCACAGATCCGTTCGCAACGGCACGCCGCTTCGCCATGACACACCGAGCATCGCAAGTGAGATGCGAAAAGTGGGCTACCTTCCGATGTTGTTTGGCTACACGGACACCAGCCAAGACCCACATGCCTTTGACAGCAACGATCCAGCGCTCAAGTCATATGAATACCCGATGCCCGGATTTCACGAAGTGACCGAAATGCGTCTGGAAGCCTCATTTCCATGGCGATCCCACCTCAAGAAGAAAGGATATGAATTTGACAACTATTGGGACGTCTACAAACCTGTCGCACAGGATGGCGGTGCGCCGAAGCTCAATGATCCGGCTTTCTATGCGGCCGAAGACAGTGACACCGCATTCTTGACGGACAGCTTTCTCAACAACATGGGCGCCTACAGCGATCAAAACTGGTTTGCCCATCTGACCTATATTCGACCGCATCCACCGCTGGTCGCCCCTGCTCCTTACAACGACATGTATGATCCAGCCAAACTGCCGCTGCCCACACGCGACGACAGCGTGGCAGATGAAATGGCCAAGCATCCGTTCTTGGGGGCCATCGATCCATCCCTTGCCATCGCTGGCACCGTTGTTGGGTTTGATGATGTCGCCCCGACGGACGAGAACATTCAAACGCTCAGATCGGTGTACCTCGGCCTTGCGACTGAGGTTGATCATCACATCGGGCGGGTCATTCAATTCCTAAAGGACACGGATCAATACGACACGACTTTGGTCGTGATCACCGCGGATCATGGGGAATTATTAGGCGATCATTTCGGCTGGGGCAAGATGAGCGTCTATGACGCAGCTTTCCGAACGCCTTTGATGATCCGAATGCCGGGGTTGAACAATGCGGGCGCCCGCATCGACGCAATCACCGAGTCCATTGATGTCACACCGACGATCCTTGATTGGATCGGCGCAGATATCCCGAACTCCATGGATGGGCGATCCCTCTTGCCAATCTTGCAAGGGGCAATTTCGGACGATTGGCGCAGCTATAGTTTTTCAGAACTGGATTTTGGCAGCAGCAGTGACCCAAATGCGCGACAGCAGGCCCTTGGCACAACGTCAAGCGCATCTTGCTTTAGTATTTTGCGCGATGAGCGGTTCAATCTGGTTGAATTTGCCGCCGACCTACCGCCCGTGTTATTTGACCGACAGGGCAAGTGGGAGTCTGAAAACGTGGCCGCAAAGCCCGAATATGCCCAAGACGTGATGCGGCTCACGCGGCAAATGCTCAGGCATCGTATGCGCAATGCGGACCACACCCTGTCGTTGTTTGAGATTACCTCAGATGGTCCAAAAATGACCAAGCGCTTCCCCTAACGTAGTGGAGCACTCAAATCTTAAGTAAGAAATTGAAATTAAAGTAAAAATTTCTTAGGCGATCTTAAGGAGGAGCTGGGTAGTGTTCTCTTTGGTCATTACAATCGGATTGCCGCCTGTGCTTGGATCAATCAACGCGCCAGCCACGATGCGATCAATATCAGGGTTGGTGATGCCTAGGCCAGTCAGGCTTTTGGGAATGCCAAGCGACGCATTCAGATCATCGACATAGGCGCAAAAGCCGTCAAAACCGCCAGCAATATCAAGGTATTTTGCCGACTGTTCGATCACATCCTTGATCGCGGGTTTGTTGAATTGCAACACGGCGGGCATGCAGACGGCGTTCGTTGTGCCATGATGCGCGTGATAGATCGCGCCGATAGGATGGGACAACGCATGGATTGCGCCAAGCCCCTTTTGAAAAGCGGTGGCCCCCATGATCGCCGCGGACATCATATGCGCGCGCGCTTCAATGTCCGTCCCATCTGCGTAGGCACGCGGCAGGTATTCCTTGACCAACCGCATACCCTCAAGCGCCATGCCTTGCGACATCGGGTGATAATGCGGTGAACAGAAGGCCTCAACACAATGGGCGAACGCATCAAGCCCTGTACCGGCTGTGATAAAGTTGGGCATGCCAACGGTCAGTTCCGGATCGCAAATCACCACCGAGGGCAGGAATTTAGGGTGGAATATGATCTTTTTCTGTTCGGTCTCCGAATTGGTGATGACCGACGCACGGCCAACTTCGGACCCCGTCCCTGCCGTTGTGGGCACTGCAATAATAGGCGCTATGGCGTCCGCATCAGCGCGGGTCCACCAATCGCCGATGTCTTCAAAATCCCACAGCGGGCGGGTTTGACCAGCCAGAAACGCCACCAGTTTCCCCAGGTCAAGACCAGAGCCACCGCCAAACGCAATTACGCCGTCATAGCCGCCGCTTTTATAGGCCTGCACGCCCGCAGCAGCATTCTTTTCATTGGGGTTTGGGTCCACGTCGCTGAACATCGCACGGCCAAGGCCCGCCGCCTCAAGCAGGTCCAGTGTCTTGGTGGTGATGTCCATATTGGCCAAGCCGCGATCCGTGACCAGCAGCGGTTTGGTGATACCGGCAACATCGCAGGCGTCCGCGATTTCAGAAATACGGCCCGCGCCGAAACGGATTGCGGTCGGATAGGACCAGTTGGCTTTGATGGTCATGATGTCAGGCTTTCTTCAGGTGATATGATTTGGGACGCGTCAGGTTGTGATAGCCGATGACGGACAAACCGCCACCGCGCCCAGTGTCTTTGCAGCCTGTCCAACACAGGGCCGGATCGAGGTAATCCGCGCGGTTCATAAACACGGTGCCGGTTTCGATTTGGTCAGCAATGGCTTCGGCCCGCAGCGTGTCTTGCGTCCACAGCGATGCGGTAAGGCCGAAATCGCTGTCGTTCATGAAAGCAATCGCCTCGGCGTCGGTCTTGACGGGCATAATGCCGACCACTGGCCCAAAGCTTTCTTCGCGCATGACCCGCATGTCATGGGTCACGTTGGTGAGAATTTGCGGCGTCAAATAGGCGCCGCCGTCATCTTCGGCAAAGGTGTCGATATGGGCCGTGGCGCCATCTGCAACGGCCTCAGTTATCTGGCCACGTACTTCGTTTGCAAAGCGCACGTGCGCCATTGGGCCAAGTGTTGTTTCTGGGTCCAGAGGATTGCCGAGCTTATAGCCATTTACGATTGCCACAGCCTTTTGTACGAAAGCGTC
>JABBAI010000081.1 GCA_018608045.1 Octadecabacter sp.
GACGACGGTGTGACCCAATCGTTCATCCCGCTTGATTTGTTCTGGGCGGTTCGAATTTTTCTTCGCCGGTTCCAGCCCGTTGCGCTGATCGTGATGGAGATCGAAATCTGGCCTGCAATGCTGATGGAAACCGCGCGCAAGGGCATTCCAATCGCAATGGCCAACGGAAATTTGCTGGAAAGATCGATGGGCAACGGCGCAGGGCCTCGTAGCCATATGTTGAAACTATATCATTTGTTCAGTCATATATTTACACGCACGGATGTTTACCAAGATCGCTATATTCGCATTGGGGTTTCGCCACCGCGAATATCGGTGGTAGGCGAAATGAAGTTTGATCAGCTGGTTGATCCACGCCACCCCGTTATGGCCAAACGGCTGCGGGCGAACCTTGTGGGCGGGCAACGGGTTTTCATGATCGCCTCGTCGGTTGAGGCGGAAGAACAACTTTTGTTGCCAATGGTAGAACGGCTTTTGTCCAAAGATGCGGCACTGCGTGTTTTATGGGCGCCGCGCAGCCCGCAGCGGTTTCAGGCCGTGGTTGAAGCCTTGTCATCTAAAGGGATCAGCGTCACACAGCGATCCATGCTTGGGCCAGACATGGATGGCCCCATGCCTGATGTGCAGGTCATTGTTGGCGATAGCATCGGTGAAATGGACGCCTATTACCCCGTGGCTGATCTGGTTTTTGTCGGGGCAAGCCTTGTGGATCATGGCGGCCACAATATCATCGAACCGCTGGGGTTGGGCCGCCCCGTGGTCATGGGGCCGTCGACATTTGGTATCGATTTTGCCGCTGAACTTGCGGCGCAAACGGGTGCTTTTGAAAGCCTTCCCGACGTGGCTGATCTAGAAAATCGGGTGTCGCAATTATTGGCTGATGCATCCGCGTTGAAACGCATGTCGGCGGCGGCTGTCGCATTTAGTGCAGACAAGAATGGCGCGGCGGGCAAAACTTTTGCGGGACTGCTTCCATTGCTGGGGCCACCAGCCCAAACCGCCCACCGTTAATCAAGAAGACGATGCAGGAGGTTGAAAGCTATCTTTGCGATCTGTAAACGGGAACGGACGACGCCCCGCAGGGACGCACTGAAAGATGGGACCTAAAATGCTTTCGAATTCCACCATTCTCGTAACCGGCGGCACGGGGTCTTTCGGACATGCCTTCACACGTATGACGCTTGAAAAATATAACCCCAAGAAAGTTATCATCTTGTCTCGCGACGAGATGAAGCAATGGGAAATGGCCAAAATTCATGGCGACGATCCGCGCGTTCGTTTCTTTATCGGTGACGTGCGTGACCGCGAACGTTTGTATCGTGCGTTTCGCGGTGTGGATTATGTGATCCATGCGGCGGCCACAAAGATTGTACCAACAGCAGAATATAACCCGTTTGAATGTGTCAAAACCAACATCAACGGCGCGATGAATGTGATCGATGCGGCGATTGATTGCGGCGTAAAGCGGGTGGTTGCCCTGTCCACGGACAAAGCATCGTCCCCGATCAATCTGTACGGTGCCACAAAACTGGCGTCTGATAAGCTGTTCGTGGCGTCCAATTCATACGGCGGAGAACATGGCACGCGGATGGCAGTTGTGCGCTACGGTAACGTCATGGGATCACGAGGTTCAGTCATCCCGTTCTTTAAATCGATCAAGGGCAAGGGCGTTCTGCCAATTACCGACCCACGTATGACCCGTTTCATGATCAGCCTTGAAGACGGGGTTGAACTGGTTTGGCATGCTCTTGATGATATGGAGGGCGGCGAGGTTTACGTCAAAAAGATACCGTCTATGAAAGTCACGGATGTGGCGCGCGTTATTGCACCTGATGCCAAGCAGGAAACTGTCGGTATCCGCCCCGGTGAAAAACTGCACGAGCAGATGATCGGGCTTGAGGACGCAGCGCACACCTTTGAATACCCCAAGCATTTCAAGATCCTACCCGCGATCAACAACTGGTCCGCCAGCCCAGTACGCATCAAGGACGGGGTAAAGGTGGCCGAAGATTTCACCTATACGTCTGATACCAATTCTGACTGGATGACAGATGCGGATTTGCAGGACTGGATCAAGGCGAACGAGTCCAAGATTGGCGCGATCTAACGATTGCCACCCCACACATTAGAAGGCTGGCTATGACTGAGAATTTCATTCCTTACGGACGGCAAGATATTTCGGACGAGGACATCGAGGCAGTCGTTACAACTCTGCGCTCTGACTTCTTGACGCAAGGCCCGCAGGTTCCCGCGTTCGAGGCTTTGGTCGCGCAGTACTGTGGTGTGGCGCACGCGGTCGCGATGAATTCTGCCACGTCGGCGTTGCATGTGGCCTGTATTGCGCTTGATCTGGGGGCGGGGGACTGGCTTTGGACGGTTCCCAATACCTTCGTGGCGTCAGCTAATTGCGCGCTGTACTGCGGTGCGCAGGTTGATTTCGTTGATATCGACCCCGTGACCTACACAATGTGCCCCGCAGCACTTGAGGCTAAGCTAAAGCAGGCGGACGCGGATGGAAAACTGCCCAAGATCATTGTGCCTGTGCATTTGTGCGGGCAATCCTGCGATATGGAAGCGATTGCGCAGATCGCCCGCAGCTTTGGCGTCAAGATTGTCGAAGACGCCAGCCATTCTATCGGTGCCGATCACCAAGGCCGCCCCGTTGGCGACTGCCGTTATAGTGAAATCACTGTATTTTCGTTTCATCCAGTCAAAATCATCACGACAGCAGAAGGCGGGCTTGCCACGACGCAGGACGCAGCCCTTGCGCGTAAAATGGAGCTGGGGCGTAGTCACGGCATCACCCGCGAAGCGGACGAGATGACGCAAGCGCCGGACGGGCCTTGGTATTATCAGCAGATATCGCTTGGATACAATTACCGCATGACCGAGCTTCAGGGCGCACTGGGCGTGTCCCAGATGACGCGGCTGGACGATTTTGTGGCACGTCGTCGCCAATTGGCCGCGCAGTATGATGATTTGTTGACGGGTTTGCCGTTGCAATGTCCTGTCCAGCACCCCGACGCCAATTCGTCTTGGCATCTTTATGTTGTGCGGGTCGCGGCCAAACATCACGCAGCCATTTTTGCGGCCCTGCGCGCGGCACGGATTGGCGTGAACCTACATTATATTCCCGTCCACATGCAGCCCTATTACCGCGGCATGGGCTTTGAATTTGGTCAGTTTCCGAATTCCGAAGCCTACTACGCTGAGGCAATTTCGATCCCGCTGTATGCGGGGTTGACCGACGCCGATCAGATCCGCGTTGTGGCTGAACTGGCCAACGCACTGGCCGCAACAGCATGACAATCTGCGTGATCCCAGCGCGCGGCGGATCAAAGCGGATCCCGCGCAAGAATATCCGTCCGTTTCATGGTATTCCGATGATCGGGTGGTCCATTGCTGCTGCTCGCGACAGCGGATTGTTTGATCGCATCATTGTGTCCACAGATGACGTAGAGATTTCCGAAATCGCCGTCGATCTTGGGGCCGAAGTGCCGTTTGTACGCCCCGAACACTTGTCCAATGATTACGCTGGCACTGTCCCTGTTGTGACCCACG
>JABBAI010000120.1 GCA_018608045.1 Octadecabacter sp.
AAAAGTGTGATCACAAAGTGTGAAAAACCACGAACCCGCGTCAAGATTCCACACCTGTTAGCGCGCGCGGCCCGTGACACTGCGGATTAATCCGTTAAGTAGGTATCAAGATATTCCGCGTTACATCAGCGGACAGCCAGCCGAAGGGAACCGACATGGCCGACGTCAACCGGGGCAACCGCCCTCTGTCTCCTCATTTGTCAATTTATCGACCGCAATTGACCTCGATGACATCCATCTTCACGCGCCTGACGGGCAATGCGTTGACTGTTGGATCGTTGTTGATCGTGTGGTGGTTCGCCGCCCTCGCGTCTGGCCCAGAAGCCTATGCGCGCGCGAACAGTTTCATGACCAGCTGGTTTGGTGATCTGATCATGTTCGGATCTGTGGCGTGCATTTGGTATCACACGCTTGCTGGCATTCGGCACCTCATCTGGGACTCAGGCCATTTCCTCGATATTGAATCGTCGGAGCGCATGGGCCAGATCATTATCCTCGTGTCGGTTCTGCTGACGATCTTCACCGTCATCGTACTTTAAGGGAACCGCATCATGGCATTTTTGACCGACCGGAAACGCGCCACTGGCATGGGGTCCGCTAAATCAGGAACCGAACACCACTGGCAGATGATGGTCAGCTCCGTTGCGCTGACGGGCCTGATCCCGCTGTTTGTTTTCACATATGGTTACGCGCTGGGCATGTCGTATGACGACGCGGCCGCCTACTACGCCCGCCCGTTTCCCGCGATTGTCGGCATTCTGACGCTGCTTGTGGGCTTTTTGCATTTCAAAGGCGGTGTTCAAACCTTGATCGAAGACTATGTTCACGGGTTCGCCCGCAAGGCGCTGATCATCGGATCAATCTGCCTCAGCTACGCCGCCGCTGCGGCTGGCGTTTTCGCAATCGTGCGGATCGCACTCTAATTATCGGAGGCCGCAATGGCTGAATACGAATACGAAACCCACGATTATGATTGCGTTGTTGTTGGTGCTGGCGGCGCTGGATTGCGTGCGACACTTGGCATGGCCGAACAGGGTCTGCGGACTGCCTGTATCTCAAAGGTGTTCCCGACGCGGTCCCACACGGTTGCAGCACAGGGCGGCATCGCCGCGTCCCTTGGCAACATGGGCCCCGACAGCTGGCAGTGGCACATGTATGACACCGTAAAAGGGTCTGATTGGTTGGGCGACACAGACGCGATGGAATACCTCGCGCGCGAAGCCCCAAAAGCGGTGTATGAGCTTGAGCATTACGGCGTGCCGTTTTCGCGCACCGAAGAAGGCAAAATTTACCAACGTCCATTCGGCGGCCACACCACAGAATTCGGCGAAGGCCCCGCCGTGCAGCGTACTTGCGCGGCTGCGGACCGCACGGGTCACGCGATCCTGCACACGCTGTATGGTCAATCGCTGAAACAGCAGGCTGAATTTTACATCGAATACTTTGCGATCGACCTGATCATGTCCGACGATGGCGTCTGTACAGGCGTGGTCTGCTGGAAACTTGATGACGGCACGATGCACGTCTTCAACGCCAAGATGGTTGTTTTGGCGACGGGCGGTTATGGCCGCGCCTATTTCTCAGCCACGTCTGCGCACACCTGCACAGGTGACGGCGGCGGCATGGTCGCCCGCGCTGGGCTGCCGTTGCAGGACATGGAATTCGTCCAGTTCCACCCCACAGGTATCTACGGTTCTGGCTGCCTGATCACAGAAGGCGCGCGCGGTGAGGGCGGTTACCTGACGAATAGTGAAGGGGAGCGTTTTATGGAACGCTATGCCCCCAACTACAAAGACCTCGCGCCGCGTGACTACGTTTCCCGCTGTATGACCATGGAAATCCGCGAAGGGCGCGGCGTCGGGGCAGGGGCGGATCATATCCACCTCAACCTCAACCACTTGCCCAAAGAAGCGCTGGCCGAACGTCTGCCGGGCATTTCTGAATCCGCCAAGATTTTCGCAGGCGTCGACGTGACCAAAGAACCGATCCCTGTTTTGCCAACCGTGCACTACAACATGGGCGGTATCCCCACGAACTACTTTGGTGAGGTGTTGAACCCCACCGCCAAAGACCCCAACGCCGTTGTGCCGGGCTTGATGGCCGTGGGCGAAGCGGGCTGTGCGTCCGTTCATGGCGCGAACCGTTTGGGGTCAAATTCACTCATTGACCTTGTTGTCTTTGGACGTGCCGCTGCGATCCGTGCAGGCACGGTTGTTGACCGCAATGCCGCGATCCCATCAACACACAAGCCATCTGTCGACAAAGCGTTCGATCGTTTTGACACCGTGCGCCACGCGAACGGGGCCAACCCGACCGCTGATTTGCGTCTGGAAATGCAAAAGGCGATGCAAGAAGACGCCGCCGTGTTCCGCACTGATAAAACCCTCAAAGAGGGCGTTGAAAAGATGACGGCGATTGCGGGTAAGATGGACGATATTCATGTCACCGACCGATCCTTGGTTTGGAATTCGGACCTGATGGAAACGCTGGAACTGGGCAACCTGATGCCCAACGCATTGGCGACAATCGTTGGTGCCGAAGCGCGCAAGGAATCCCGTGGCGCCCACGCCCATGAGGATTATTCAACACGCGATGACGAAAACTGGCGCGTTCACACGATTGCCCGCGTTGATGGTGCCAAGGTGGAACTGTCCCACCGTCCCGTCATTACAACGCCCCTTAGCAAAGAAAAAGACGGCGGTATTTCGTTGAAGAAAATCGCCCCGAAAGAACGCACATTCTAATGACCAAACGCCCCACATATCAGCAGCCCCTGACCGATCCGTCGGCGGGGCATGCTGTTGTGGATCGTGTTAGGGTTGCGCGATTGCATCACTCAAACTTGGTTAATTCTGGTCATGCGACTGCCATGAATGCGCCACGTTCCTTTGAGAATGCAGTCGGTATCTCAGCAGAGACTCCTACAGCAACCAAAGGACACGAGTATGAAATACCTTATGACAGCAGCGGCCCTGATCGTCACAGCAACAGCGGCGACAGCGGATTACAAGCCCTACAACTACGCCTACGAAGCGACGATGCAGTCCCTCGGTGGCAGCCAGAATGTTCTGGCGCACGAATTCGCGAACTGCCCAGTGCAGCACGGATCGAACGCACAATTGTTTGCGATGGTCGAAACGACGGGTCAAGCCCGCGAAGACGCGATCAACGCAGTGTTCGACGCCAACCCAGTAGCGGTTGGATGTCTGATCGAAGTGCTAGTGCGTTACGACTTCATCACACTCGAAGACCTGCGCTAAAAACCTGCGCGGCCCTCTTGCTCAGCGCTATCGCAGCGTGCGCCCCCGCCCCGATTGAACCGGAGCGGGTGGCGGAAATCTGCGAAGAGCGCGCAAGGGCCGCGCAAGGACCCACTGGAGGTGTTACAATCGGTACCAATAGCAGAACGGATGGTTTTGGCGCTCTTGAAATCGGGCTTTCGTCAGACTTCCTCGCGGGCCGCGATCCTGTTGACGTGTATGAATCCTGCGTGT
>JABBAI010000156.1 GCA_018608045.1 Octadecabacter sp.
AGGGAGAGATCGGCCTCAGACCGATTGGTGCAACAAAGCCAATTCAATCCGCCCGCAGGCCCGCCCGAACGTGCAAGCCACATTGTCGACGATGAACGACGGCTAAACTATTGAAAACGGATGGCGCTGCGTGGCGATGCCTGCGTCTTTCAGCGCGACTTCAAGGTCTGTCACAGGTGGGGCGATGTCTGAGGGCAGGCGTGTCGTGGCCCCGCCAATGTGGACAAGCGTTACCCTAAACGTCCCGTCAAAGCGGCGGTTCAAGCGAACATGATCAACATCAGACCGATCCCCCTGACCAAGTGTGGACGACCAGACAATCCGGTTTTGCCAAATTTCAATCGTGCCACGTGGATCAGCAATCAGGTCCCACACGGCAGGCAGGGTAAACAACGTAACAGCGGCAATGATCCAGATGGTCACATCAAGACCTACCCAAATGGCAAAAAGCCCCGCCCAAATCGCGACAACACAAAGCACGGTGGCAGGCCTGCGTCCGCGCCTTTCAAAGTGGTAGATCATCGCACACGCATGGCCCGCGTGATGTCTTCTAACGCGTCGCGCTGTCGGTCGCTCAACCCGTCTTTCACGGTGCTTTTCAGGACATCCATCAAGGGTTCCATTTGCTCGGTCCACCAATTTTATAGAGCTTTCTCGACAAACGGGCGATGGCGGGGTCTGCTCCGCCGCATTCAGACATGAACCAGCGACCCAACACTTCCATTTCTTCGGCGTCGTCAGCATCAGCGCGCAGTTTTGATCGTAGTTGAACCTGCAACAGCTGGCGTTGTTCTGCGGTGGGTAAATCATCGAGTTCAATGAACGCATTGGCAATAGCAGCAATGGCAAGCCGCGGGTCTTCAATGCTCTCAACAGGATGTACATTCATCTTGCGGGTAAAACCGAACCTGCGCGCGGCAAGGCGCACGTCATTGGCCATATCGCCAACATCCCCCAGCATATAGCGGGCATTGCGGGCGCGTTGGGTCCAGAAATAGGCGGCACCAATGATGCCAAGAATGGCCATAAGAACGGGCATATGCGTGATCCTTTCTTTAATTGGAAAGAGGATAACGCGCCGAAGCCCGTTCAGGAAGTGGGCGGTGCCAGCATCCGTCCAACCATTTCGCCAGTGTCACGCGAAAGCCCCGATGTGCCGGCGATGTTTTCAAGCACCTCGCGCATTTGGGTCTGGCGTGTGGGGCCGTACCGGCGCCACGTTTCAAAGGCTGTCGTCATACGGGCCGTCGTTTGTGGATTGATCGCATCGAGTTTGATTAACCACTCCCCCAATAGCCGATAGGCATCCCCCGACGGATCATGAAAACCTGCTGCATGCCCGGCAAGTGCGCCAAACACCGCACGAAAACGGTTTGGGTTTTTCATATCAAAATCAGGGTCGTGCGTCAGGGCATCGGCCACCATTGCCGCTTGTTCCGGCGGTGCCATGGCGACGGTCAGCCCAAACCATTTGTCCATCACCAGACGGTCGTTTTGCCATTGATCGCGAAACGCTGCACTTTCGGTTTCGCCTTTGCCGATCAGCAAAAGGGCGGACAAACCAGCAAGCTGCATCGTCATATTGTCACCGTCGGCGTAGGTTTTGGCCGCAGCCGCGCCCCCGTCAATACGGGTTAGCAACATCAAGGCCGCACGCCCAAGGCTGCGTTTGCCAGCCGATTTGGCATCAGGGGAATAGGGGCCATTGACCGCCATGTCAGCCATGATGCGGGGCAGGATGTCTTGTACGTGCTGCGCGATTGCGACGCGCAAAGCCTCAGCCGCGCGGTAAATGGCGGTTGGATCAGGCACGTGACCTGCATCATGCAACGCCTGTGCCATGTCATCCTTGGAGGGGAGCGACAGGGACAAGGCACGAAACGCTGGATCAAGGGCATCATCACGCATAATGGCAGAAATTCCATCAAGGTAGGCCGCATCAGGTGCCGCGTCTTGCGTCACCATTTTGATCAAAACATCGCGTGCCAGTGCGCGGCCCGCGTCCCATTTGTTAAACGGATCGGTGTCATGGGCCATCAGAAATGCACGTTCCGCGTTGGTCTGGTCGCGCTGCAAAATCACGGGCGCGGAAAAATCGCGCAGGATGGACGGCACGGGCTTTTCAGACAGACCGTCGAAGGCGAAACTTTGCTGGTCTTCAGTCATCTCCAAAATCACGGTCTGTTGAATTTCTGTACCGGTTTGGGACAGCAAGCCGACCGCAATCGGGATCACCTGTGGGGCTTTGTCAGCCTGATCGCTGTTCGGTGGTGTGGATTGGGTGAAGTGCAGCGTGTAGGTCCCATCTTTGAAGTCATCCGTGACAGACAAACGCGGCGTGCCCGATTGTGAATACCAGCGTTTGAACTGGGTCAAATCGCGGCCTGTCGTATCCTCAAACACCTGCAACCAATCCTCAATCGTGGCGGCGTGCCCGTCGTGGCGTTCGAAATACAAATCGCACGCCTTATAATAGGCGTCATCGCCAACAAGCCGCTTGAGCATCCCAATCAGCTCTGCACCCTTTTCATAGACGGTGATTGTGTAGAAGTTATTGATCTCAATAAAGATTTCGGGGCGCACAGGATGGGCGAGGGGGCCGCTGTCTTCGCGAAATTGGCGGGACCGCAGCGTGATCGCGTCCTCAATCCGTTTGACCGCATGGCTGCCTTGATCGCCTGTGTATTGCTGATCGCGAAACACGGTCAGCCCTTCTTTCAGGCACAGCTGGAACCAGTCGCGGCAGGTGATGCGATTGCCTGTCCAGTTGTGGAAATATTCATGGGCGATGATCGCATCGATGCGTTCGAAATTCGCATCGGTACTGGTTTCGGGCGACGCCAGCACGCAAGAGGAATTGAACACGTTCAGCCCCTTGTTTTCCATCGCGCCCATGTTGAAATCATCCACGGCGACGATGTTAAAAATATCGAGGTCGTATTCACGCCCGTACACATCTTCGTCCCACGTCATCGACCGCTTTAACGCCTTCATAGCGAAGTCGCATTTCATTTCATCAGGACCAGGGCGCACGTATATATTAAGGGCCACGTCCTTGGCCGACTGTGTTGTGAACTGGCCCGACCGCGCGACCAGATCGCCGGCAACCAACGCGAACAAATATGCGGGCTTTGGCCATGGGTCGTGCCATTCGGCCCATCCATCGCCACCATCCATTAGGTTGCCGTTGGACAGCAGGACAGTGTGATCGCCTTCGACCCGAACAGTGAACACTGACATCACATCAGGGCGGTCGGGGTAGAATGTGATCTTGCGAAACCCCTCGGCCTCGCACTGGGTGCAATACATGCCGTTGGACATATAAAGCCCCTCAAGGGCGGTGTTGGTGACGGGCGAAATCTCAACCTCCGCCTCCCACACAAACGGCGCGTCTGGCACGTCGCAGGTCAGGCCGTCGTCCGTGACAACCGGCGTCACATCAACGCCGTCGATCTTGGCCCAAATCAGCTTAACCTCTTGACCGTGCAAAAAGAATTCACCGGGGAAGTCTGCATTGGGCGTAAACGAAATCTTTGAGACCACGCGCGTTGCCCGCGCCGAAAGCCGGAAGGTCAGATGCACATCATCCACGATATATCCGAACGGGCGATACTCACTGAGGAAGATGGTTTTGGGGCTTGCGTCTTTCATGAAATCTTTCCGGCTGGGGTTGGTTGAAACCTATGGCGGCGCGGGGTTGGCGACAAGGGCGCGCGGCCTATCTTTGGAGGGATGTATATTGTCTGGTTCAAACGCGATTTGCGCATTCAAGATCACGCCGCACTTGCGGCGGTCCCGAAAGGTGCGCGGGTGTTACCTCTCTATATTTACGAACCCGATTACTGGGCATTGCCCGACACCAGCGGGCGGCAATGGGCCTTTACGCGCGACTGCCTAGACGGGCTGCGCGACGATCTGGCGACATTGGGCGCACCTTTGTTTGTGAAATCAGGCGATGCGGTTGAGGTGCTGGAACATTTGCGCCGCACCCACGCTGTGACCCACGTTCTGGCCCATGAAGAAACGGGTAACGCGTGGACCTTTGCGCGCGACGCCCGCGTGATTGATTGGGCGCGTGAGCAGGGTGTTCAGTTTGATGAATATGCAGGATCGGGCGTGGTGCGCCGATTGGCATCGCGCAATGGTTGGGCCAAGGTGCGTGATGGTCATGTGTTTGGCGCGATGATTGATGCACCCGCTGTGTTAAACGGGGTCAGTGAGGCGTCGGACCCTGTGCCAAACGGCCCACAGGACCATTGCCCGGACCGCCAACAAGGCGGGCGGGCGCAAGGATTGTCGCTGCTTGGTGGATTTTTGACCGAGAGGGGGCGTGAGTATCGCAGCGCGATGTCGTCACCTTTGGATGGGGAATGGGCGTGTTCGCGTTTGTCACCCCACTTTGCGGCAGGGTCTTTGTCCATCCGCGAGGCAGCCCAAGCAACTGCTGCGCGCCAGCGCGAAAACACAGATCCGGTTTGGGCGAGGTCGTTGAAATCATTTCAATCCCGCCTCGCGTGGCGGGATCACTTTATGCAAAAGCTAGAAGATCAGCCAAGCTTAGAAACCCGCTGCCTGCATTCCGCCTATGAAGGGATGCGCGGGGACAATGCGGTGCTGCGCGCGGCTTGGGAAAAGGGTGAAACGGGTTTGCCATTTGTGGATGCCTGCACGCGCAGCCTCAACATGACGGGGTGGCTGAATTTTCGAATGCGGTCGATGTTGCAGGCCGTTGCGTCCTATCATTTGTGGCTGGATTGGCGTGCAAGTGCGCCCCACCTTGCACGGATGTTTACAGATTATGAACCGGGCATTCATTGGTCCCAAGCCCAAATGCAATCGGGGACAACCGGCATGAACACGGTGCGCATTTATAACCCGATCAAGCAGGGGTATGATCAAGATCCCAAGGGTATTTTCACGCGCCGGTGGTTGCCCGAACTGGCGGATGTACCTGATATGTATCTGCAAGAACCGTGGTTGTGGGACGGCGCACAAACGCTTGCCTACCCGCCGCCTGTCGTGGATGCCAAGGCGGCTGCCGCACAGGCCCGGGAACAAATTTGGGCGGTTCGTAAGGGGGGTAGATTTCGCGCAGAGGCGGCACATGTGATCGAAAAACACGCATCTCGAAAAGACCCGCAAGGGCGGTTTATGAATGATCGTATACGTGCCAAAAAGACCAAGCCGCAGGACAAAAACCAATTGAGCTTTGATTTATAAAATGCCGAGAAATGTAAAAAAATCCAACCTGCCCGAAAAAACCTGCGTCACCTGCAATCGCCCGTTCACATGGCGCAAAAAGTGGGAAAAGGTTTGGGATGAGGTGCGGTATTGTTCGGATCGGTGCCGCCGCGAACGTCCTAAATCCTCATAATCGTGCTCAATTTGAAAGTGAATCCTGTGCGCGGCTGTCGACGCTTTGTTGCCTATAGGAAACTTCTGGCCTAAATCTCGTTCAAACGCCGTACGCATCGGCATACAAAAGGGAATTCTCATGACGCAACGTGTTGATCGCGCTGGCCTGCAAGTGGCCGCACAGCTTGCTGATTTTATTGAAGGCGACGCTTTGCCCGGTACGGGGATCGCAGCAGATGCCTTCTGGACAGGTTTCAGCGCGCTGATCCACGATTTCGGCCCCAAAAACAAAGCCCTGCTTGAAAAGCGCGAAACGATCCAAAGCCAGATTGATGATTGGCACAAGGAGCGCGGCGATCAGGCCCATGATTACACCGCCTACGAGGCGTTTTTGCGCGACATTGGCTATGCTGTTCCACAGGGCGACGATTTCACGATTGATACGGCCAATGTAGACCCCGAAATCGCCAGCATCGCTGGTCCGCAATTGGTGGTCCCGATCACGAATGCTCGGTTTGCGCTGAACGCGGCGAACGCGCGGTGGGGCAGCCTTTATGATGCGTTTTATGGAACGGATGCGATGGGGCGTTCCCCGCAGGATAAGGGATACGATCGCGGCCACGGCAGCCGCGTTGTCGCCCGCACGCGGGTTTTCCTTGATGATACTTTCCCGATCACGGGCGCGTCCCACGGCGACGTACGCCGCTATGTGGTGGAACGCGGTGCGTTGATGATTGATGACGCGCCATTGATGATCCCTGACCAGTTTGTCGGATACACGGGCAACCCGAAAGCACCGGACACTATTTTACTATGTAACAACGGCTTGCACGTTGAAATGGTGTTTGACCGCGCCAGTGTCATCGGGTCGCGCGACCGCGCGTTGCTTGCTGATGTGCGGATGGAAAGCGCTGTGTCTGCGATCATGGATTGCGAAGATTCCGTGGCCTGTGTGGATGCAGAAGACAAGGTGTTGGCCTACGGCAACTGGCTTGGCCTGATGCGGGGCGATCTTGAGGCGGTTTTGACCAAAAATGGCAAAACGATCACCCGCAAGCTGAACCCCGACATCGCCTATACCGCGCCAAACGGTGAAGCGGCGACATTGAAAGGCCGCGCATTGCTGTGGATCCGCAATGTCGGCCACCTGATGACAAACCCCGCCGTTTTGGATCGCGACGGCAATGAGGCCTATGAGGGGCTGATGGATGCGATGATCACCACGCTGATTGCCAAACACGACCTTGCGCAAGACAGTGGTAATTCCGTCCACGGGTCGGTTTATATCGTGAAGCCCAAAATGCACGGCCCCGAAGAAGTCGCCTTCACCAACGACATCTTTGCCCATGTGGAACAGCATCTTGGCCTGCCGCAGCACACCATCAAAGTCGGTATTATGGATGAGGAACGGCGCACGTCTGCCAATCTCAAGGAGTGTATCCGCGCTGCAAAATCGCGTGTGGCGTTCATCAATACGGGCTTCTTGGACCGCACCGGTGATGAAATCCACACAAGCATGGAAGCGGGACCGTTTAGCCGCAAGGATTTCATCAAACGAAAGGGCTGGATCACGGCCTATGAAAACCAAAACGTAGATATCGGTCTAGACTGTGGCCTGTCAGGGAAGGCCCAGATCGGTAAGGGCATGTGGGCGATGCCTGATGCTATGGCCGCGATGATTGAACAAAAGATCGAACATCCGCGTGCGGGCGCGAACTGTGCTTGGGTGCCGTCACCCACCGCTGCAACACTGCATGCTTTGCATTATCACAAGGTAGATGTCTTCGCTGTGCAGGCCAGCCTAAAGGCCGGCGGGCCACGCAGCAGTCTTCAATCTTTGTTGGATATCCCAGTCGCGCGCTTCAGTGGTTGGAGCGCGGCCCAGATCGCGCGCGAAGTGGAAAACAACGCGCAAGGTATCCTCGGTTATGTGGTGCGTTGGATCGACAGCGGGGTCGGCTGTTCCAAAGTGCCTGATATGAACAACGTCGGCCTGATGGAAGACCGCGCAACGTGCCGCATTTCCGCGCAACACATCGCCAACTGGTTGCACCACGACGTCGTCGATGAGGCCACTGTTCTTGAAGCGATGCGCAAAATGGCCGCTGTTGTAGACGGACAAAACGCAGGCGATGACAGCTATCGGCCCATGGCCCCTGACTTTGACGGTATCGCGTTTCAGGCGGCATCTGATTTGGTATTTCGCGGGCGTGAACAGCCGTCGGGGTACACCGAACCCGTTCTGCACCGCCGCCGGTTGGAGCTGAAAGCCCAGCGGAATTCATAAATATCTCGTTCAAATTTAACACTGTAAAGGTATGAAAATGGCCGAAATTTCGATGAAAAAAGCCCGTACGATGATCCGCAAGGCGCTTGCGAAGGGGCGTGATCTGGACCTGAAACCGCTGTCAGTCATCGTGCTGGATGCGGGGGGGCACGTCAAAGCGTTTGAACGTGAAGATGATGCAGCGCCCGGACGTTTTGCCATCGCGCACGGCAAGGCCTACGGGGCTGTGATGCTGGGTATGGCGGGCACTGCACAAATGGCGCGCGCCGAACAGCAGCCCTATTTCATGTTGGCGGCGAATGGCGCGTACAACGGTCAGGTGATCCCTGTGCCGGGCGGCGTTTTGGTGCGTGATGCACGTGGAAAAGTCATTGGTGCGGTTGGCGTGACGGGTGATACATCTGATAATGATGCAATATGTGCTGTTGCAGGCATCGAAGCGGCTAATTTAGTAGCTGAAATTTAATGTCGCGCACGGATGCTGGCCGCCATGTTCATCCAAGCCCTTTGCGTTAGCGGCTTGGGTTGCTAGATAGTGATCAAGGGAGTCAGCATGCGCAAACCAGTCATCGGCATCATCGGCAATTTATATCTGATCAATGATGAATATCCGGCCCATGCGGCAGGTGAGATGAATTCGGCCGCGATTGCGCAGGTTTGCGGCGCGCTGCCCCTGATTGTCCCGACTGATCCCGCGTTTGTGGATGTCGATGATTTGATGGACGTTTGCGATGGTTTTTTATTCACGGGCGGGCGCCCCAATGTCCACCCGAGCGAATACGGCCATGCCGAAACGCCAGCCCACGGCACGTTTGATGTTGGTCGTGATGGCATCGCGCTGCCGCTGGTGCGTAAATGCGTTGAACGCGGTCAGCCGATCTTGGGGATTTGCCGTGGCTTTCAAGAAGTTGCCGTGGCCATGGGCTGCACATTGCATCCCGAGATCCGTGATATTGAAGGGCGTGACAATCACCGTATGCCGCCCGACGGGACGCTGGAAGAAAAATTCGCCATGCGCCATATCGTGACCCTGACCGAGGGCGGGCCCTTTGCGCGCCTTTGGGGGGACACGCAGGTTTTGACCAATTCGCTGCACGGGCAGGGGATCATGGACAGCAGCGATCGTGTGGTCATTGACGGTCATGCGCCCGACGGCACACCAGAGGCGATCTATGTCAAAGACGCACCTGGATTTACGATGTCTGTGCAGTGGCATCCGGAATGGAACGCCGGCCTTGATCCCGTGTCAAAGCCCCTGTTTGAGGCGTTCGGTGATGCGGCGCGCGCGTGGTCTGCTGGCGTCACCGGTATTCGCAAAAGCGCCTAAAATCCGATTTGCGCCGACGCATCCCGCACGGTCGCGTTCGGGTTTGCGCGGCAATAGTTTGCAAGATTTGATGCGACGCCTGCTTGGTCGGGCACATTCGCGATGCGCCCTGACAGGGCTGCGGCACGCGCACGCCCCATGACCCAGTCCGTTGCAGCCGTCTGCGCATTTGAATTGCCCAGCAATGTGCACCGAAGCGTGCCGGGGTCCATCGGAATATCAATAACGGTATCCACAGACGCTGATGCGGTTTGTTGCGGTGCGGGTGTTCCACATGCGCTGAGTGCGATGAAGGGCAGGGTGAAAAGAAGCGCGCGCATGTGACGTCCAATACAAAAGGGGAAGGCCAGTGTTGGTTCAAACACTGGCCCAGCCATAGATTGTAATCAAGAAGTGATCTTAAAGACGGATCAATTGTGCCTCGTGAGATTTTAGGCAACGGCGCGCTGTGTTCCCGTAGGCATGCTGATCGGCGCGTAGTTCAGGGAAGATTGCGAACAGTTCTTCGCGGTCCTGTTCCCCGACTGCGGAAAAGCCGATGTCACCGGGATGGAAGCTTTCGGTGGCGGCACCTTCTGCATAGATCACCTCATGCTGGTCAAACAGCATGTGTACGTATGTGACCATTTCAGCCTCGTCCTGCGTGACGTCCAGGCCATCCACCAGATGTTTGGCTGACACCAGAACTTCGCTTTCGCCAAACAGCAATTCCGCACGATATCCTTGGAACAGGACGCGGTGTTTTGGCGACACGATCAGATCGCGGTCCTGACCTGCCAGCACATTCTTGCGAATGCGAATAGGGGCAAAACGGTCAATCGCAGGGACATTGCGCCCTTCGATCCAGCGAATGGGCTGCAACCCGTGATCGCGTGTCACGACCATGTCTCCGACCTCAAGGTCTTCAATCGCGACAAGGCCAAGTGGGGTTGCAATGCGTGTCTGCGGCGTAAAGCAGATGATGTTCTCAATCTCGGAGAAGTTGAGGATCGTACCATCGTCAAGCGTCACCGAACCAGAAAAGCTGCCCGTACCGTCATCGACAAACGTGTCTTTCACCGCTTGCGTCAGAACACCAAGGTCGCCGAGCTGCAGCGTATCGCCACCGCCGATGGTTTCGTCGCCTGACCCACCATCAATTGTGATGGTTCCGTTGGAGGTTTCGCCAAGGTCTTCGAGCACGAACAGATCGTCGCCCGTGCCACCTGACGCGGTGTCGCGTTCGGCAAAGATGATTGTATCATCGCCGGCCCCACCCGTAAGAGTGTCAGCACCACCGTTGCCATCCAGCGTATCATCCCGCCAAGACCATTGAGGTTGTCGCCACCCGATCCACCATAAACAGTGTCGTTGCCTTCATAGGTCAACACAGTCATGCCCGTCGTATCATTGCTGATATCGACTGTGTCATTGCCTGAATCGGTCTGGATGAATTCGATTTCCGAGAACTCGACAGTTGTCGTGCCTTGGGTCATCGTGCCCGCTTCGTCACCTGCAGAAGTGATCGTGACGTCGCTTGGCGCGTTGGTGTTAAGGATATCGCCGAGGCCAGTGTCATCCCCTTCGCCGCCAACGACCGTATTGGTTCCGTCGCTATCGGAGAATTGGAAGGTGTCGTTGCCATCGCCACCGTAAAGGGTGTCAGTTCCGATCCCGGCCGACATTTCGTCGTCGCCCTCGCCGCCAAACACAGTGTCATTGCCCGTGCCCGCCATGACAGTATCGTTGCCTGTACCAGCATAGATGGTGTCATCACCCGCACCTGACGTGATAACGTCATTGCCAGCACCTGCTTCAATCAGGTCGTCGTTAGGTTCGTGACCGATAATGATCGCATCCGTGTCGTCGACTTGGTCGCCGTCGGGATCACCTGTGTAGCCCGAATTGATGGTATCATCACCTGCAGTGCCGCTGACGGTGAAATCGCGGTCGCTTACCACAACGTTTTCGATGTCTGTGAACGTAAGGCTGCCGCCACCGTTGAAATAGACAATGCCGTTTTCGGGATCTGTATCGTAGTCGATATAATCGACGTCTGAAACGATCAGCGTGTCATAATCAACGCCGCTTCCCGATCTATTAACCACATCACCCGCACCGCCATAGATTACGTCCTGATCTGCGCCACCTGTAAGCTTATCCGCACCCGCGCCACCATAAAGCGTGTCGTCGCCGTCACCGCCCTCAACGATGTCATCGCCGTCGCCACCGTACAGGTCGTCATTATCCTGACCGCCATAAAGGCTGTCGTTGTCGGCGCCACCTGTGATGACGTCTTCGCCTTCATCACCAAAAATAACGTCGTTGCCCATGCCGCCATCCAGCGCGTCATCGCCTGCGTTTGCGTTAAGCGTGTCGTCACCAGTGCCGCCGGTAAAACTGTCGGAGCCAGAAGACCCAACCAATACGTCATCGCCAGCACCACCATCAACTGTGTTGCCACCTGTCGCGGCCACACCGTCAAAGTCGTCATCTTGGTCTGTTAGCGTGAATTCTCCGATTTCAGAGAACGTGCCAGAACCGCCATCAGTCGGGAAGGCGTAAGACCCAGCTTCATCACCAGACATGGTGACGTCAACGTCATCGGGTCCGGTCGCATCCGTAAAGCCCAGCGTATCAACGTCGAGGCCGTCGCTGTCTTCGCCCCCTGTAATGGTGTCGATGCCTTCACCAGCACTGACATTGAACGTATCATCGCCTGTGCCACCATAGACATCGTCATTGCCATCGTTGCCGTCCAGCGTGTCGTCGCCAGCACCGCCATCGATGACATCGCCCGATGTGTCCTGGGAAGCGGCATTACCGTCCGGGCCGATCAGCTGGATGTTGTCCAGCTGCACACCATCTGGATCAATGGGCCCAATTTCTTTGAACTCGAGCCTGTTCGCGCCATCGCCCGCGCCGCCGATTAGGTCAAATTGAAAGCTCTCCATGCCGCCTTCGACGGGGTCAATCGTGGCAATAAGGTCACCACCCCAGTAGATTTCGATGGAGTTGCCGCCGCCCGTCACATCGCCTGCATCCAGCTTCAGGGAATAGGTTTCGCCTGACACAGCGCCTGAGATGTCTTGATAGACGTGCACATTGTCCGGTGTACCGCCCATGTCGAGGACATGGGTGCCGTCTGTGGCGAATGTTCCGCCCTTGCCGTTGTCATGTAGGTCTAATTCGCCGCCGTTATAGTCTGTCCAACCGAAGATTGATCCCGTGCCTTGATCGCCCCAAGACGTGTCGACCGTGCCTGTCAGATCCTCAAAGGATCCGTTGACTATCAGGTCTGAAACCTCATCTGCGTTGCCACCATAAAGGGTGTCGTCGCCGGTACCACCGTCGATGGTATCCGCACCGTCGCCGCCATAGACTTCGTCATCACCAGCGCCAGCCAGAATGCTGTCATCACCACCGTAGGCTTCGATAAGGTCACCGTCCGCGCCAAAGCCCGGCAGGATTTCGTCATCCGCGTCGACTTTGTCGCCGTCAGGGTCAAGAATATAGGTGTCATCAATAACGTCGTCGCCGCTTGATCCTTCAACTGTGCCATCAAGGTCAATCGCGTTAAACTGCACGTCAGTCACCCAAAGTGCCTGACCACCAGTGCCGTTGTTTACATAGTCGATTTCGATGGAGGCGACAGGGCCCGCGATCTCGACCAAGATGGAACCTGTCTCAGTCGCCGCAGAGCCGTTCGCAACATTGGAGATCAGCGTCGCGTTCGTGCTCGTGAGGGCCGTACCGTTCCATGTCAAAGTCACGTCAAGAAGGTTTCAGTTGGCGTCGTAAGCGCGCACGGTCACGACGTCGATCCCGGAACTGGTATCAAAGTCGTTTATCCGAAATGAAACATCTTCGACTTCGAAACTGAAACCGGATCCGTCAACAGCACTAAAATCAAGGGTTGTCGTCGACGTCTGTTCATCGCCAGCAGTTCCGTTATTGCCGTCGCCGCCCAATTGCAAAGACGATGACGTTGAAAACGTCTCACCTGTGCCAACGAATTGCGGTGACGTGCTGTTCGAAAAGCTCGTGCCACTCCCGTCATTTACATAAGACACCCCGACATTGATGCCGCCTGTGTCTTGGGTGAAACCACCCGTGGTAATTGTTTCTTGGGACCAATTTAACTCAAGGGGGGTGGGCATACTAACTATCCTAATTCGAAATCATTTCGCCCTACCTACGGAGGGGGCATGGCGGAACTAGGGTTGATCGGTGCCCTAATCTGGGTCTGTTTGTGGCGGAAATTGGTTCAAGAGCCGTTAATTGGTCTGACAGCCAATTACTGAAAGACAATCAAGGTGTTATTGGCCTCATTGTTCTGTCAGGATGTCAGCATGAGATGGATTGACCTTCCCCCGATTTGGCTTTTGGCGGCTCTTTATGCGGCTTTTTGGTTGGGGCAGACGCTGCCTTTTGAAACGGTTCTTGATCATATGATGGTGCGCGGCATTGGTGTCGGTTTGGTCATGGTCGGGCTGATCCTGATGGGTTTGGCCGTTACCGAAATGCGTATGAAAAAGACGACCGTGCTGCCACACCTGCAGGCATCCCACCTTGTGCGAACCGGTATTTTTGCGCGCACCCGCAACCCGATTTACCTTGGCGATGTCTTTGTCTTGGTGGGCTGTATCTTATGGTGGGGGGCGTGGGTCGCACTGCCGTTGGTTGCGGCTTTAGTTTATATTCTGACCCTGCGTTTCATAAAGCCTGAGGAAACACGGTTGAGGGAAAAGTTCGGCGCAGAGTTTATTCAATACGAAACAACAACACGGCGTTGGCTTTGAACCGTTAGCGCAAGCATACCAATGCATACCCGTCTTTTCCTTGTGAATCATCGGATCGGCCTATAACTCCTTTTGTTAACTGAGATTATGAACGGGGATGGTCATGAAAATCGGCACACCAAAAGAACTATTTGCGGGTGAGAATCGCGTCGCGATGACGCCGGCGTCAGCGCTCGAACTCCAGAAACTCGGCCACGACTGTGTGATCGAAACCAAAGCAGGTGAGGCCGCAGGATTTTCCGACAAAGCCTACAAAGACGCAGGCGTTGAGGTTGTCAAAACCGCCGCTGCCTTGTGGAAGGCCGCTGATGTGGTCGCCAAGGTGCGCGTTCCCGATGACGGTGAAATGAAACGCCTGAGCGCGGATCAAACGGTCATTTCCTTTTTCAGCCCCGTGGCAGACGAAGCGAAAATGGAATCCGCTGCCAAAAAGGGCGCGACGGTTGTCGCCATGGAAATGATTCCGCGTATCTCGCGCGCCCAGAAAATGGACGCGCTGTCGTCCATGGCAAACATTGCAGGGTACCGCGCTGTGATTGAGGCCGGTAATAATTTTCCACGCTTCTTCACGGGTCAGATCACGGCGGCGGGTAAGGTTCCGCCAGCTAAGGTGTTGGTTGTCGGGGCAGGGGTCGCCGGATTGGCGGCAATCGGCACGTCCACGTCCCTTGGCGCTATCACCTATGCGTTTGATGTGCGCCCCGAAGTGGCTGAACAAGTTGAATCCATGGGCGCGGAGTTCGTGTTCCTCGACTTTGAAGAAGACCAGAAAGACGGCGCAGAAACGGGTGGCTATGCCTCTGTTTCCTCGCCAGAATTTGCCGCAGCACAGCTTGCGAAGTTCCGCGAAATCGCGCCGGACATGGACATCGTTATCACAACGGCCCTGATCCCGAACCGCGAAGCGCCTGAGCTTTGGACCGAAGACATGGTCAAATCCATGAAGCCCGGTTCGGTCATTGTGGACCTTGCCGCTGAAAAAGGCGGTAACTGTAAACTGACCGTCAAGGATGAGAAGATTGTCACTGACAACGGCGTGACGATTATCGGCTACACCGATTTCCCGTCGCGTATGGCGGCCCAAAGCTCGACTTTGTACGCGACCAACATTCGCCATTTGATGACGGACCTGACGCCCGAAAAAGACGGTGCCATCAACCATAATATGGAAGACGATGTCATTCGCGGGGCAACCATCGCCCACGCCAAGGCTGTCACATTCCCGCCGCCGCCGCCCAAAATTCAGGCGATTGCGGCCAAGCCAAAAGCGGTTGTGGTTGAGCTGACGCCAGAAGAAAAACGCGCCGCAGAAACGGCGGCCTTCAAGGCACAGACCAAATCACAGGTCACGCTGATTGTGATTGGCGCGGCCATTTTGCTGGCCATCGGCCTTGTCGCGCCTGCGTCCTTCATGCAGCATTTCATTGTATTCGTGTTGTCGATCTTTATCGGCTTCCAAGTCATCTGGGGGGTCGCGCACAGCTTGCACACCCCGCTGATGGCGGTGACGAATGCGATTTCGTCGATCATCATCCTCGGGGCGCTCGTGCAGATCGGATCGGGAAGTTTCTTGGTCATTCTGCTTGCGGGTCTCGCGGTGTTTATGACCGGTATCAACATCTTCGGGGGGTTCCTCGTGACACGGCGGATGCTCGCCATGTTCCAGAAATCTTAAGGGAGCTGGCATAATGGAATTCGGTTTTACAACAGCAGCTTACGTCGTTGCAGCAGTTCTTTTCATCCTGTCTTTGGGTGGTCTTTCAGGTCAAGAAAGCGCCAAGCGCGCTGTCTGGTATGGCATTGCGGGTATGGCGTTGGCCGTGGCTGCAACGCTTGTCGGTCCTGGGTCTGGGAATTGGCTTTTGTCGATCCTGCTGATCGCGGGGGGCGGTGCCATTGGTTACCAACTCGCGACGAAGGTCCAGATGACGCAGATGCCTGAACTGGTCGCCGCGATGCACAGCCTTGTCGGCCTCGCTGCGGTCTTTGTTGGCTTTATCGCACACTTCGAAATGGGCCGCGTGGCGGCTTTGATCGCTGAAAATGCGGACCTTAAAGAATTGGGGACTTTTGCCACGCTGATTGCCAAGAAGACATCTGTCGAACTGGCGATCCTGCGGGTCGAACTGTTCTTGGGTATCTTCATTGGCGCGATCACCTTCACAGGGTCGATCATCGCCTACGGCAAATTGGCAGGAAAAGTGGACTCGGCGGCGAAAAAGCTGCCCGGTGGTCATGTCCTCAATATTGCGGCGGCGGCGATTTCGGTCATCACGCTGTTGATGTATTCCAACACTGGCGCGTTCTTCCCGCTGTTCATCATGACACTGGCGGCGCTGTTCATCGGGTATCACCTGATCATGGGGATTGGCGGTGCGGACATGCCTGTCGTGGTGTCCATGTTGAACTCCTATTCAGGCTGGGCGGCTGCGGCGATTGGTTTCTCCCTCGGCAACGATTTGTTGATCGTGGTTGGTGCGCTGGTCGGATCAAGTGGCGCAATCCTGTCCTACATCATGTGTAAGGCGATGAACCGTTCGTTCGTGTCGGTTATCTTGGGCGGCTTTGGCGGCCCGCAGGGTGAGCAAATGGCAGTTGAAGGCGAACAGATCGCCATCGATGTGGACGGAGTGGCAGGCGCGCTTGAAGAAGCTGATAGCGTTATCATTATTCCCGGTTACGGTATGGCTGTGGCACAAGCCCAACAGAACGTCGCTGAACTGACACGTCGTTTGCGCGCCAAGGGTAAGACTGTGCGCTTCGCGATTCACCCTGTGGCGGGGCGCCTTCCGGGTCATATGAACGTACTGCTCGCTGAGGCGAAGGTGCCCTATGATATCGTTATGGAGATGGACGAGATCAATGATGATTTCCCGACCACCGACGTCGCAATCGTCATCGGGTCCAATGATATCGTGAACCCAGCGGCACAGGATGATCCGAACAGCCCAATCGCGGGCATGCCAGTTCTTGAATGCTGGAAAGCCAAGCAAGTGTTCGTGTCCAAACGCGGGCAGGGCACGGGGTATTCTGGCATCGAAAACCCGCTTTTCTTCAAAGAAAACACGCGCATGTTCTACGGGGATGCGAAGGCGTCACTGGATGCGCTGCTTGGTAAGATCGACTAGGCGTCGCGACAAACCAAAAGTGGGGCCGTGGGGAAACCTGCGGCCCTTTTGCCTTTTAGCCCAAGTGGGCTAACCTTGTTAAAAATCAACCGAAGACCAAATATCGGCATCCTGCCATCTGCCCTGATCACGTTCCTTGCCACCTCAGCCGCAGCCGACGTGACTGTCACCTTTCGCGACGGCGCGCCAAAGGATCGCTTTACCATCACCAACGTGGCTGCCTGTGCAACGGGGCCATTTGACCTCACGATTGATCTGGCGGGATCGCCGTCCAACTTGATTTTTGACATCACGGGCGATGGTGCTGGCGTCGAAGTGTTCCAGCCGTGCGAATTGGTGTCTGGCACCGACAGCGTGCTTGGGGCAAGCGACGTGCAGGACGGGGACAATCAGATGACACTGTCCCTTGCGGCGCTTCCAGTGGGCGGCGTTGTCGCGTTCACGATTGATTTGGACGACAGACACGGTCGGCACCCGCGAAATCACAGTCAGCGGGTCCGAGATTGAAGGCGCTGGCATTGCCATTCGCATGGGCGACGCGGTCAGTGCAGGCACATTTGATGCGTAAGGCACAGCCACCGCCGCGACAGGGGCCTGTGTGTCCTGATCAGGCGGTAATCCACGACCCCTGACCGATCCCGTCCAAGCTCCATGCGCCGACCGACCAGCGCACAAGACGCAGGCACGGAAATCCGATGTGGGCGCACATGCGGCGGACTTGGCGGTTGCGACCCTCGGTGATGGTGATTTCAACCCAGCGATCCGGAATTGATTTGCGGACACGCACAGGTGGATCACGCAGCCAAAGGTCGGGTGGCTCAATGAGTTTGACTTGCGCTGGAAGGGTCGGGCCGTCCTTTAGATTGACAGAGGTTCGCAGGGGGGCAAGGTCGGCGTCGCTTGGGTCGCCCTCAACCTGCACAAGATAGATTTTCGGGGTTTTGAATTTCGGGGATGACAGTTGCGCTTGCAACTTGCCGTCATCTGTTAAGACCAACAGACCTTCGCTGTCACGGTCTAGCCGCCCTGCCGCATAGACACCTTTAGGCAAATCGAATTGAGACAACGTCGGGCGCTCGGTCGGGGATTTGGCGTCGGTGAATTGGCTCAGGACGCCGAAAGGTTTGTTCAAAAGGACTGTGGTCATGCGCCTAGGTAGCGCGCAGCGCGGGTGGTGGAAAGAGATCTTACGATCTGCGCGTGCCGCGGGCGGGTGCAAAATTTCAAGACATTTTGCGGGACATAGCGGTGCGTGTCGGAGCAGCGTCGACCTGTCATCTGTGTTGGTCGGGATTGGGTTGGCGTAATTCCTTGATTGCTTTCAAGGGGTTCTTGGATGCTGTGGCGGGGCGGAGCATGAGAGGTGAAACCCGACATCACCGCACTGTATACCGTTGTGCGCCGCTAACCTTATGGTTTTGTGAGGTTTTTCCTTTACTGTAGGGTGGTATTGTTTAGCTATGGGACAACGTATTTCCCAAGGAAGATGTTGATGAGCCCGATCCAAGACCATCCCCTGCGCTATAGCCTTGCCAATGAATTGCATGCGCGACCGTTCCCGACGCTCGATGCGCCGTGCCGTGCGGCTTACCTTGCAATCAAGGCTGCCGAGAATGCTGTCGGGCGGGATCGCAGTTTGGACGTGGCGCACTTGAAGGCCCTGTTGGATCACTACGCAGCCCCTCATCCCGAAGAAGGCGCGACGCATTATTTCGGCCAAATCGGGCGGCATCTGCTGAAGTGGGAAAGCCATACAGAATTCGTGACCTATACGATTTTCGGGCACGGGCCGGCGAAACAGCCCTTTGATGCGGGCACGTTTGCGATGTTCCCCGAAGACTGGTTGGCCAATGCGCCAGGGCTTCGGATCACGTCCGCCTTGTTGCGGGTGGAAGAGCAATCCGGCGATGAGGGCATCGCGGAAAAAGTAGCCGAATGGTTTGTTCCCGAAAGCGTCGCAGTGAGCCGTGTTCTGGATGATGACGCGGTGATTGCCGCAGATTTCCGGATTGATCCGGCGGGACACATGCGCTTTGCCGTCTTCTCGCGGCCCGAAGCGGGGGAGCGTCGCGTTGGCCGCGTGGTGCAACGGTTGTGCGAGATTGAAACCTATAAGGCGATGGCGATGCTTGGCTTTTCGCGCTGCCGCACGCTTGGGGGGACAATGGGTGCGCTTGATGTGCGCTTGTCCAGTTTGACGGAAGCCTTATCAGGGGCGCCGGATGCGACAGAAGCCACGCTTGGGTCGTTGTTGCAAGTGTCGGGCCAACTTGAGGCGTTAACGGCGAAATCGACGTTCCGGTTTGGCGCGACGACAGCCTATGAGAAGATCGTGAATCAACGGATCACGGTTTTGCGCGAGGAACGCTTTGAGGGGCGTCAGACCTTTGGCGAATTTATGATGCGCCGCTTTGATCCCGCGATGCGTACCGTCGCCAGCACAAAAGAACGGCTGGACGCGATGGCCGATCGCGCGATCCGTGCGTCGGATTTGTTGCGAACCCGTGTGGATGTGGAACGGTCGGGCGAAAACAAAGCGCTTTTGGAAAGCATGGACCGGCGGGCGGACTTACAGCTGCGATTGCAAAAAACGGTTGAGGGTTTGTCGATCGTCGCAATTTCTTATTACGCCGTTAATCTGGCAGCCAATATGGCGTTGCCGTTCGCGGGGGATGTCGGGCTGAGTTCGGGTGTGATGAAAGCGGTTCTGACACCACTGGTGATCGGGCTGGTGTGGTTGATGGTGCGCCAAGTCCGCAAATCACTAGATTGAATTAAACGACTGATCGACCTTCGGTCGGCGCGTGCCGCGGGCGGGGTAGCGCACCCATGCGGGTGCGCCATTCCTGTCAGAGGCCTCGAATACGTGGATCAAGCGCATCGCGCAGACCATCGCCCATGTAATTGACCGACAGCACCGTCAGAGAAATCGCAAGGCCCGGCCACATCACACGTTCGGGGTGTTGTTGCATGAAATCAGTCGCATCAAACAGCAGGCGGCCCCATGTCGGGAAATCCGGTGGAAAACCCAGCCCGAGGAACGACAGCGCGCTTTCTGTGATGATCGCGGTGGCAATGCCAAGCGTTGCCGAAACCATGATAGGTGACATTACATTGGGCAGCACATGGCGCAGGATCATTTTGCCCGGACGTGTCCCGATGCTGCGCGCGGCAAGTACGAATTCACGTTCCTTCAGCGCCAAAACATCACCGCGCACAATACGCGCCGTTGGCATCCAAGATGTGATGCCGATGGCCGTGACAATCAGAATGAAGATACCCGTTTCAGGGCCAAAGGACGCCGACAACGGTTGGCGAAACAGCATGACCATGACGAGCAAAAGCGGCAACAGGGGTAGGGCGAGAAAAAGGTCCGTCGTGCGCATCAACAACCCGTCGATGCGTTTGAAATATCCAGCGAGCACGCCAACAAGTGTCCCAAGGAACAGTGCAAGGCCCATCGCCGTGAGCCCGACAGAGATTGACGTCTGCCCCCCAGCCATCATCCGCGCCAGCATATCGCGACCCAGTTGATCCGTGCCGAATGGGTGGGTCCATGTTGGGCCCTGATTGCGGGCGCGCACGTCGATGTAGGTTGGATCGATGGTCCAGATATAAGGGCCGATATACACCGCGAGGATGATGAAGATGAAGAAGGCAGCCCCCATGACCGCACCTTTGTGGGTCTTGAACTGGTCCCAGACATCCCACCATTGATTGCGGGCGGGCGCGTCGTCGCGTGTGTCGATGGAGTGATCAGTCATATCGGACCTTAATCATAACGAATTCGGGGGTCTAGGATGCCATAAAGGATATCGGCGATCAGGTTGAAAAACACGATCAGCACGGCAAAGATGAAGGTCAGTGTTTGCACCATTGGCACGTCGCTGGCTTGGATCGACACGATCAAAAGTTGGCCAATGCCGTTCACCTTAAAGATCTGTTCAGTGATGATCGCGCCGCCAAAGATCGCGGGGATGCCCAAGGCGATAACGGTGACCACAGGGATCATTGAGTTGCGCAGAACGTGGCGCATCACCACGACGCTTTCTGTCATGCCTTTGGCGCGGGCCGTGCGCACATAATCCTGGTTGAGGTTATCGAGCATCGAAGCGCGCATGAAGCGCGAGATTTGCGCAGTTGTTTGCAAGGCCAGCACCATCACGGGCAGCACCATCTGGCGCACTTGTTTGCCAAAGTTTTCCCAACTGTCGATCACCAGCGTCGTGTCGTAGATCGACGGGAACCACCAAAAGCTGTCATTGGGCATCATCACCGTAAACAGAATGATCATGAGAACACCGCTAAAGAACGGCGGAATGGAAAAGCCGATCATGGACACGAACGTACCGGCCTGATCGAAGACGGAATATTGTTTGTACGCAGAGATGATGCCGATGGGCAGGGCGATCAAAACACCAACGATATAGGCAAGGCCAACAACCATCATGGTCTGTGGTAGGCGTTCAAAAATCGTGTCCAGCACGGGCGCGCGGGTCTGCCATGAAATCAGGCGCGGCGCGTCGGGCGTATTGATCCAGCTGGCGGATTCCGACAGATAAAACATCGGTTCTGTCCAGATCATCTGCTTGAGCCAGAGGAAATAGCGGATGTGGACGGGTTCACCCAATCCCAAAGACTGGCGGATTTGTTCGCGCACTTCTGGGGGGATCGTCAGCGGCAATTGTGCCGTCGGATCACCGGGCGCGAGGTCCAGCAGAAGGAAAATGATCAACGAGATCAGGATCAACGTCGGGATCGCCGTCATCAGGCGCCGGAGGGTGTAGGTCAGCATGGGATACCTCTGAGGCGGGACTGTGCGAATTTCAAAACTGTCATGCTGCGGTCCTCAGGTCACACCTGGCGCGCAACGTCGCAGAAGATGCGCTGCTGCGTGTCCAAAGGGCGATCAAGGATTGACCGGACGCGGAATCTTGGCCCTGGATGCGCAAATGCCCGATGGAAGGATCGCCAAAAAGGGCTGTGGTTTCCATGATTGGCGCGTCGCCGTTTGACACGGTTGATCGGGGGCGTTGTATCAAGGGGAGGGCCATCGTTTCATCATTCGACGTCACATTCGCCTGCTGCGCGCCCCAGTCGAATGAAACTGAAAACAACGTCAGGTCGGTGGTGAGGTCGCTAAACGGGGTGCAGGCGTCAGCGGTGCAGGATTCCAGTGCGATGCAGTCCATATCACCAAAGGCCGCCGCAGGAAGCGGCGCGAGACAGGCGATAAGGGCAAGGGCGGTGGGCTGCATGGAAATTGAATCCGAAAAAAGGGGGGAGGAAAGGGTGGGCACCTGCGCGCCCACCCCGTTTGTATCAAATCTGATTACTCAGCGATGCGGTACCAGCTTGCGATGTTCCACAGCTCGGAGTCCCAATCGGAAATCTCAATGCCGCCCAATGTGTTGGCGTGTGCAGATACGCCGCCACGGTGGATCAGTGGGATGATGGAATAGGATTGCATCAGCATGTCGTTCATTTCCTTCACGAGAGCCGAACGCGCTTCGATACCGGCAGTAGATGCCAGTTGCGTTGCAAGTGCGTCATAGGCCGGATCACAGAAACGCTGCATGTTAGACCCCTGCCACTGGGATTCAGGGCTTGGCCATTCTTTACAGGTCCAGTTCGCCATGTAGGCTTCTGGGTCAACACCCGCGAAGTTGTTTGTGTACATCTCCACGTCGGCAAAGAATTTCTGGAACGTGTCCGGGGAGGCTGGATCGCCACCAAAGAAGACCGACGCGTCGATGTTGCGCAGTTCTGCATCGATACCGATTTCAGACCACCACTGTTTGATCAGCGCTTGGCTGTCCTGACGCACAGCGTTTGTGGACGTCTGGTACAAAACGACGATCGGAGTGCCGTCGCTTTCACGGATGCCGTCACCGTCTGTATCGACGATACCTGCTTCGTCGAGCATTGCATTCGCGCCGGCAACATCCTGCACAAGGCAAGCGTCGTTGGCTGTGGATGCGTAGATCGCAGGTGCAGGAAGCACGTTACATGTGGCTTGACCACCCGCACCGTAACCAATTTCAACCAGCAATTCGCGGTCGATCGCCATGGACATGGCTTGGCCGATCACGCGGTTGGTCAAGAACGGGTGTGGACCGCCCTCAGCAGTTGCACGAAGGTCGCCCAGATCAGCAGACGGGTTCGTCTGGTTGAGGTGAAGACGTTCAACAGATGTACCGAACGCAGTCACAACGGTGCCAAGGCCCGCAGATTCCATGTCCGACAGAACGGTTGGGTCGATCTGCAGGTTCCAAGCGTAATCAAATTCGCCTGTTTCGAGAACGGACCGTGCTGCGGATGCTGCATCGCCGCCGCCTTTGAAGACCACGGATGCGAAGGCTGGCTGGCCGTCAACGCGGAACATTTCATTGGCTGAGAACTGAACCACGTCGTTGGCTTTGAAATCGTCAACCACGAA
>JABBAI010000187.1 GCA_018608045.1 Octadecabacter sp.
CCGCGCGCCCACCCGCGTTCCACGCTTGCCCTTTGTCGCTGTCGTGCATGCCGCCCGTCGGGAAAACCATACCGCGTGGATCAAAGCTTAGGTTCCAGCTGGTGGTCGGGGTCATCTGGGACATGTCCCACGCACCAAGTGCGATGTCATCCTTAAACCCTTGGATGAAGAATGTGCCGATGTCGTCTTCGGTCAAGATTGATCGGTTCAGGAGCGCATCGTCGATCCGCATTGTCCCTTCCATGCGGTACCCGTTCGCGCCTTCCCAGCAGAATTCAAAATCAGCGGCTGCAACAGGCGTGGCCAAAAGCGCGATAAGGGCGACGGTTCGGATCATTCGTTTTCTCGCATCACGTGCCCCGCAAAATACAAGGAGCCACAAATCAGAATACGGGCATTGGGTGTCTTCGCGGTGATTGCGTCAAGTGCGGCGTAAACATCCGGCGCGCTATGGGCGCTGATCCCCGCCGCCGTGGCCGCTTCGGCGGTGGTTTCAGCAGGCAATGTATTGGTTTCACCGGGGATCGCGACGGCCACCAGGGAGGTCGCATAGGGTGCCAAGGGTTGCATGAAACCCGCCACGTCTTTGGTGTTCAACATCCCGCAGATCAAATGAGTTTCACGTTTGGGCAGCGTGTCCAGCGTGGCAGCAATCGCATGTGCGGCGGCGGGGTTGTGTCCGCCATCTAGCCACAGCTCTGCGGGGGCCGCGCGATCAACCAAAGGCCCTTTTGTCAAACGTTCCATACGCGCGGGCCATCTGGCTTGGGTCACCGCAGCGGACGCAGCTGTTTCATCCGCGCCAAGATAGCGCAATGCCGCCAGCACAGCGCCCGCATTTTGCACCTGATGGGGACCCGGCAGGGCAGGAAGAGGGAGGTCGAGCAGGCCAGTCTCATCCTCAAACACAAGGCGTTCGTGTTCTTGGCGCACATGGAAATGCTGCCCGTATGCGATCAAGTGTGCGCCAAGGCGGGTGGCGGCGGCTTCAATCACATCCATTGCATCGTCTTGCTGCGGGCCAACAATACAAGGCACACCGCGCTTGATAATGCCTGCCTTTTCCGCCGCAATAAGCGGCAATGTATCCCCCAAAAACTGCTGATGATCGAGGTCGACAGGCGTGATGATGCTGAGCACAGGATCAATCACATTGGTCGCATCCAGGCGCCCGCCCAGACCGACCTCAAGAAGTGTGTAGTCCGCTGGCGTTTCCGAAAATGCCAGAATTGCGGCGCAGGTCGTGATTTCAAAGTAAGTGATGTTTTCGCCGTTGTTTGCAGCGTAGCAGCGATCAAGCGCTTCGGTCAGGGCGTCGTCTGAAATCAAGTCCCCCGCCAGCCTGATGCGTTCGTGAAACCGTGCCAAATGGGGGGATGTGTAGGCGTGGACGCGTTTGCCCTGTGCTTCGAGCCCCGCGCGGATCATTGCCTGCGTGGAGCCTTTGCCGTTGGTGCCCGCGATGTGGATCACAGGCGGCAAGCGGCGTTCTGGATTGCCGAGCGCATTCAGCAAACGCCACATCCGATCAAGCGTCAGGTCAATGATCTTGGGGTGCAGCGCCATCATGCGCGCGAGGATGACGTCAGAATTTTGGGTCATGTGGGCTTTCGAAGGGTCAACGATAAAAGAAGGATTGCGCCCAACACCACATCATAGGCCGCACAAAACGCTGGCCACCATATCGGGCCGGGGTGCGGTGTTGTGAAAAGGGCTACATCAAGTAAGCCATGGGCCATAAGGATCGCGGCCAATCCGGCAATCCCCAATTTATGGGAAAACACTGCCGCCGCGCCGAACGCCGCAAACAAGGCCATGTGCAACACAAGTTGCGTGTCGTCCCCTGACGCCACAGCGAACAACGGCCAAAAACCCGCAATGGCGATCACGATAAGCCCGATAATTCCAGCACGGTGCAAGAGGCTAAGCCGCCACAATGCGCCGCCAGTCAACGTCGCCAGCACACCCCCGATAAGGGCAGGCCACAGGATCATTCGGGTGTGACGTCGTCGTGTGGGACGTGTGGTTCGGGTGCTGGCAAATCGGCGACAACAACCGGATCAAGCCCCAGAAGCATGCGGGTGATTGTGATCAATTCATCGCGCATTTTGCCGCGCGGTGTGACGCGGTCAAGCATGCCGTGATCCAACAAATATTCCGCACGCTGGAACCCTTCGGGCAGCTTTTCACGGATCGTTTGTTCAATCACACGCGGTCCTGCAAAACAGATCAGCGCGTTGGGTTCAGCGATATGCACATCACCGAGCATCGCGTAGCTGGCCGTAACACCGCCGGTGGTCGGGTGGGTCAACACGACAATATAGGGCAGGTTCGCTTCTTTGAGCATTTCAACAGCCACAGTCGTGCGCGGCATCTGCATCAGGGACAAAATCCCTTCTTGCATGCGCGCACCCCCTGCTGCGGAAAACAGGATCAGCGGGCGTTTCATTTCAACGGCGCGGGTGGCCGCAGCAATGATCGCGTTGCCGACGTACATACCCATAGATCCGGCCATAAAGCTGAAATCCTGACAGGCAGCGACGATAGGCGTGCGGCCAATCTCGCCCTCAGCGACCAACATGGCTTCTTTTTCGCCAGTCGATTTTTGCGCGGCCTTCATGCGGTCAGGGTATTTTTTCTGATCGCGGAAATGCAGCGGATCGACGGTGGGGGCGGGTACTTCAACTCGGGTAAAGATGCCGCCGTCAAAAAGCGCCAAGAATCTGTGGCGCGCTGTGATCGCCATGTGATGATCGCAAGATGTGCAGACATTCAGGTTTTCCGCCAATTCACGGTGAAACAGCATGGTGCCGCATTCATCGCACTTGGACCACAGGTTCTCGGGCACTTCGCGGCGCGAGAAGATGGAATTGACGCGCGGACGGATGTAGTTGGAAATCCAGTTCATAGGGCCCTCAAAAAGTGTTGTGATTGAGATAAGCCCCGTTGTAGCGAAATGCAATCAGCGGCGCAGTGCAAGACGCGCAGCAAGCCAGACCGTGAACAGAAACAGGGCCTCAAACGGAATCCACGGCACCCAAGGTTCCCCATACGTTGGCCAAACGAACAAGGCCGCGCCGTAAAGCCAATCATCCGCTGCCAGAATAATCAGCGCGCCGATGTTATTGATGAAATGAACTGCAAGTGCGGTGCCAAGCGTTCCGGATCGTGCCGTGAGGTCCGCGCAAACCAGCCCAAGTGCTGTGGCCCAGATCACATAGGACCACGCGGCATAGGGATCGCCTGTGGGGTCGAAATGGATCATCCCGAACAGGAACGACGGCACCCCCATCCAAATAATCGGATGGGAGGTGAGGGCCGCCATATGGCTTTGCAGATATCCGCGAAACACAAATTCCTCGGCGCTGATCTGGACGAACAGCAGCGGCAACATGACGGGCAGCATGGACAGCCACGTGGTGGTGGTGAACTGGCGCTGGGCCTCGGGTAGGAACAGGGACGGGATGATAAGAAAGGCGTAGATCGGTGACAGATACAGCGTTACCTTTATAAATTCGTTGATCGCGGTGCGGGTTGGTCCGATCAGCGCGCGCAGTCTAAGGTTGTGGACCAGCCGCATCATCCCCAACAACAGCGCCGTGTAGATGGCAAATGTCGCAAGCGTCCAGCGCACGGCCGCGGGTGTTGATCCTAAAAAGAACGCGTCCACAACATCCGGATTGTCTTGAACGGTTTGCAAACCTGCCCAAAGGCCAAAGATAATCTGGAAAATGATGATGAACCCGAACCACAGCGCGGCCATCACAATACCAATGTAGGCCCAATTCGCGCTGTCTGCATAAAGGGACGCGCGCGCACGCATATTTGCATAGCGGTCAGTCAAGATCATGACCAGCTGAGGTTAGGGCCGTTCTTACCGCGTCCATTTCGGCGCTGCGGACCAAAAGATAGTCCCGCAGATGGGTCGACATCACAAACACACCAAGGCCCGCCGTGGAAATCGGCGTCACCGCGGCCAGCACGACGCCCGGTTCGTCCAACGCTGCCAAGGTATCGACACGTAGTGCTGTCCAACCTTTATCGGCGGCATTGGGCGCGCGGTCTGCCAGACAGACAATAGAAACCTCATCCTCGGCGCGGGTCATGCTGACCAATCCGTCGCCCGTCATCCAATCGGGCAAGGGTGCGTCGGCGGTCAGTCGCGTGATCGCGTAGTCCCCGATCAGGGGCGTGAATGATAATTTCATCCCCCCACAGTGCCGTCACAGCAGATGTTTTCCAACCCACTTGCGACTTGTGAACATTGATTGCGCGATTTAGACCCTTTTTAACAGTTTTCCGGAGGATATCCCCATGACCAAACCACGTATGGACAAGACCAACCTGCCAAGCCGCCACGTAACAGTAGGCCCGTCGCGCGCGCCGCACCGGTCGTATTACTATGCAATGGGCATGACTGAGGACGAGATTTATCAACCGCTTGTCGGTGTTGCGACGTGCTGGAACGAAGCCGCGCCCTGTAACATTTCGCTTAACCGTCAGGCACAGGCTGTGAAATTAGGCGTGAAATCCGCCGACGGCACGCCACGCGAATTTACGACCATTACAGTGACCGATGGGATCGCGATGGGGCATGAAGGCATGCGGTCATCCCTCGCATCCCGCGAAGCGATTGCGGACACGGTTGAATTGACGATGCGCGGCCACTGCTATGATGCGCTTGTTGGCCTTGCGGGTTGTGACAAATCCTTGCCCGGCATGATGATGGCGATGGTGCGTTTGAACACGCCATCCGTATTTATCTACGGCGGGTCTATCCTTCCGGGTCGCGCCCCTGCTGGTGCTGACGTGCCTGCGGAATACGCGAACCGTGACCTGACCGTCCAAGACATGTTCGAAGCTGTTGGTCGCCACCAAGCTGGCGATCTGTCCGACGCAGCACTTGAGGTTCTTGAGCGTGTGGCATGCCCGTCTGCGGGTGCCTGTGGTGGTCAATTTACGGCCAACACCATGGCCTGCGTATCCGAGGCCATTGGTCTGGCATTGCCGCAATCTTCTGGCGCGCCAGCGCCGTATGAGTCCCGCGATCAGTATTCCGTTGCTTCGGGCGAAGCGGTCATGAACCTGCTGGCCAAAAACATCCGTGCCCGTGATGTTGTGACGCTTGAATCACTGCAAAACGCAGCGCGCGTTGTGGCCTGTACGGGTGGGTCCACGAACGCTGGCCTGCACCTTCCAGCGATTGCGCACGAAGCGGGTATCAAGTTCACGCTCGAGGATGTCTGTGAGATTTTCCGCGACACACCTTACTTCGTCGACCTCAAGCCCGGTGGCCAATACGTCGCCAAGGACCTTTATGAGGCGGGCGGGGTGATGATGGTGATGAAAGAACTGCGCAAAGCCAAGTTGATTCACGAAGATTGCATGACAGCGACAGGGTATTCCATCGGTGAGGAAATCGACCGTATTGAGGGCGATGCCGATGGCCGCGTGATTTACCCGATCGATGCGCCACTGACACCAACGGGCGGTGTTGTTGGTCTTAAAGGCAACCTCGCGCCGGAAGGTGCGATCGTAAAGGTTGCTGGGATGGCGACACAGGAACAATCGTTCACGGGTCCAGCGCGTTGCTTTGAAAGCGAAGAAGACGCATTTGCCGCCGTTAAGGCGCGCAACTATGAAGAAGGTGAAGTCCTCGTGATCCGCAATGAAGGCCCCGCAGGCGGTCCTGGCATGCGCGAAATGCTGGCAACAACGGCTGCTTTGTCCGGTCAGGGCATGGGCAAGAAGGTCGCGCTGATCACCGATGGTCGTTTTTCCGGTGCCACACGCGGTTTCTGCGTCGGTCACGTTGGGCCAGAAGCGGCACACGGCGGCCCGATTGGTTTGCTCAAGGACGGCGATATCATCACGATGAACGCCGTAACCGGTGAGCTGTCTGTCAACATCTCTGATGAGGACATGAAGGCGCGTCGCGACGCTTGGGCTGGGCCGAAAGAAACGATCTATGCATCTGGCGCATTGTGGAAATATGCCCAGCTTGTCGGTGGGGCCAAGGATGGTGCGGTGACGCATCCGGGTGCCAAAGTCGAACGCCACATCTATATGGATCTGTAAGACCATGTGGATCAAAGGGGGGCTCTGGGTCGTCATGTGCACCGGATTGGTCGGCTGCACCGAGGTATCGAATGGCATTGCGAACGGGCTGGCCAGCATCGGTGCGCCAAGCGACGTCACCGGCGAAGGCATCCGCACACTTGCCCTTTTGGGGGGTGACGTGCGTGCCCGCGGTCCCGAAGGTTACTGCATTGACCAAGGCGCAAGCGACGCGCGGCGCGGATTTTCTGTGATGGCGGGCTGTGCCTTGCTGTCCAGTGATGCAGCCGTGATGCCAGCCCTTGATGGTTTGATCACCGTCCAATTCGGTGACGAGGACACAGCAAGCGTTACCGACAACGAAGATGCGTTTGCAGCATTCCTCGAAAGTGATGCAGGTCGCGGGCTTTTGGCTGGCGATGGTGACCCCGTAAATCTATCTGAGGTGTCGACAATAACGGACCGCGCAGGCGTGTTAGCCCGCTTTGAAGATACGTCAGGGCCTGCGATTATGGGCACATCGGGACCGCAATGGCGCGGGTTTCTGGATGTGAACGGGCGCCTTGTGACAATTTCGGTTCTGAGCTTTGATCGCGGTGCCCTAAGCCGTGGTGAAGGCGAGCGTTTGTTGACTGTCGCCATGGCAGAGCTCGCGGAAGCGAACGTCATTGTGGCACTCAGCGAATAAATCGCATTTATATTCCGGGGAAAAAGCCGCTAATTGTTTTCTTTCCCGAAACAATTTGGCAGGTATGGTTGCTGGAAAGGAATCTCTCGGACACTCATGGGACAGCACAGAACAAGTCTTTTAGAAAAGGTGCTCTTGCGGCGCGCGCGGGCCTTTTGGTCACGTGCGGCGTTGGCTGCGGGGACGACAGACCTGTCAGTGTTGCGCACCCAGCGCAATGAGGCACGGATATTGCGCCAAAAGCTTGATGAACTGTCCCATCAAGCGGACAGCAGGCTTGCGCTTCCTCGCATCGGATCGACGTCCTTTCCAAAACCTGCGGGCACGGATTGGTCCTGGCGTCCGCAGTTGTGGCGCGGCGCGTTGCCGTTCAAAGGACTGAGCGCGGTCGACAGTAAAACGATGCTGGGTGATGAAGTCACTGTTTTTCACGACTGCCAGATTTCCGAACTGACCCTGCGCCAGTTGCGCAACTACCGTGAGGCCGATTTGGCCCCCTTCGGGCTGCGTATGGACGTGTTCCGCTTTGATGGATCGTTCCTGAGCCTTGTTTTGAATATGCCGTAGTCCGCATGCGAGGGTCTGTTGCGCCGCCACCTTCTTCGTATGGAAGTGATTGTCGAAGTTGAAAAACCTCTCGAGATTTTTGCGCGTTTGAACGGGCGCCACGGCCCGAACACCGAACAGATCGTGCGTGAACTGCCGCTGTCGGATGATAAAATCATGGTCGAATTCGATCTTGCCTACACGAAGCTGAACGAAAAGCGGGTTGAAGCCATGTGGATTGATTTGATCTTTGAGGGTCCGGAAATGAACCAAGTGACGCTGCGCGATCTCACATTTTCGCGCAATCCGCGTGCAGAGCTTTAGGGAGGGCAAATGATGTCCGACGCAATTGAACTGACAAAACTGCGGATGATTGAGGGCGTTTGGCACGGGGCAATCAAGCACCGTGGCCGCAGCGACTGGCAGCCCAACATCGAAGTGACGCATCTTGATTTTGCTGTCGACGGTGTGACCATCGAAGAAGACCGTGTTGAAGAACACTGGCGGATTGCGGTGCCGATCCCCGTTAACCGGATTGCGGACGGCGTACAGACCTTCGTGATTCGTGATCGCAAAGAAGATGTGGTGCTGGGCAGTTTTTCAATCGTTGCGGGGGATGCTTTGGCTGAAGATATCCGTGCCGAGCTGACGTTGCTGCGCGCCGAGTTGGACATGCTGAAAAGGCATTCCGCCGCCACTGCGTTGAAATGGGTGATGGCGGGTCCTGATCTTGTTTCGAATTGGCGTTACCAATCCGACCAAGCGGGGGCCAGCCCCCGCACCCCCGTATAAGTGCCAGAAATCAAAGACGTGTGACGCGGCGTTTAGGATGACGTGGGCTGTAGCGCCATACATGCTATGTTTAGCTTTTTGGAGGCCGCGTCATGACCAATTACCCGCATCTTTTGGCGCCCCTTGATCTGGGGTTCACGAAGCTGAAAAATCGCGTGCTGATGGGATCGATGCACACGGGCCTCGAGGAAACCCGCGATTGGAACCGTGTTGCGGAATTTTACGCTGAACGTGCGCGGGGCGGCGTGGCGTTGATGGTGACAGGTGGCATGGCCCCGAATGCCGAAGGCGGCGTTTTCCCCGGTGCGGCAGGGCTATTTTCTGACGCGGACATCGCCAATCATAAAACCGTAACCGACCGCGTGCGCGACGCTGGCGGTAAGATCGCCATGCAGATTTTGCATGCGGGTCGATATGCGTATTCCAAGGATTGCGTGGCGCCGTCCGCTGTCAAATCCCCAATCTCTCCGTTTCCGCCAAGGGAACTGGACGCAGACGGCATTGAAAAACAGATCGCCGACATGGTTGTGGCTGCGCAACGTGCCAAAGAAGCTGGATATGACGGTGTAGAAGTCATGGGGTCCGAAGGGTATTTCCTGAACCAGTTCCTTGTGACCCACACCAACAAGCGGACAGACGATTGGGGTGGCAGTTACGCGAACCGCATGCGCCTACCCGTCGAAGTCGTGCGTCGTGTGCGGGCGGCGGTCGGGCCTGATTTCATTGTTATCTACCGTCTTAGCATGATCGATTTGATCCCCAACGGATCCACGTGGGACGAGGTGGTGATCCTTGCCAAAGCGATTGAGGCCGCAGGTGCGACCATCCTGAACACAGGCATCGGCTGGCACGAAGCCCGCATTCCGACCATCGCGACATCCGTGCCGCGTCGTGCGTTTACGTGGGTGACAAAGAAGCTGATGGGTGAGGTCAATATCCCGATCATCACATCCAACCGCATCAACACGCCCCAAGTGGGGGAAGACGTCCTGACGGATGGCTGTGCGGATATGGTCAGCATGGCGCGCCCGTTTTTGGCCGATCCGCATTTCGTAGCCAAGGCTAAAGCAGGTCAGGCCGATCTTATTGTGCCGTGTATCGCATGCAATCAGGCCTGCCTCGACCACACGTTTTCCATGAAAATCGCGTCTTGTCTGGTGAACCCCAAGGCGGCGCATGAAACTGAACTGGTGTTGGCGCCGTCAACCAAGACGACCGGTATCGTCGGCGCTGGGCCCGCGGGGCTGGCGTCAGCATTGGCCGCGGCGGAACGGGGCATGGAGGTCACGCTATTTGATCGCGCGGACGACATTGGTGGTCAGTTGAACATGGCCAAACAGGTTCCCGGCAAAGAAGAATTCTGGGGCTTGGTGGATTATTACCGCGCGGCAGTTGCACAAGCTGGTATCACGTTGAAGCTGGGGCGCGATGCGACCGTGGATGATCTGGCAGGGTTTGATGAGGTGATTATCGCCACGGGCGTGGCCCCTCGCGATCCGCAAATCAGCGGGCAAGACGGCCCCAATGTTCTGAATTATATTGACGTGCTGCGCGGCAAGGCCAAGGTCGGAAAACGCGTCGCAATCATTGGCGCGGGTGGTATCGGCTTTGATGTGGCCGAATTCCTTGTGACTGACGATAGCCCGACTGAACATCTTGATGAATGGCTCGAGGAGTGGGGCGTCGGTGATCCGTCCGACACCCGTGGTGGTCTGCGGGCCGAGGGTGCGAAGCCCGAACCAGCCGTCCGTGAGGTGACGCTCTTGCAGCGCAAGGCCCAAAAGCTGGGCAAGGGGTTGGGCAAGACCACCGGGTGGATCCACCGTGCAGCATTGAAGATGAAGGGTGTGCAGATGATCGGTGGCGTGAATTACGAACGCATCGACGCGGATGGGTTGCACGTGACATTTGGTGAAGCGCGTGATCGCCCGACGTTGATCGAAGTCGATACCATCGTAATGTGCGCGGGGCAGGTGCCGGAACGATCTTTGGCAGATGCGTTGGATGCGGCTGGCATCAAATGCCATGTCATCGGCGGCGCGGATGTTGCCGCCGAACTCGATGCGAAGCGCGCGATTGATCAAGGCACGCGGTTGGTTGCCAGTCTTTAGGCGCGCGCTAATTGTTGGTCATGAACGAAGCAGACAAAAGTGCGATCATCGAAATGGCGTTGAGCGATCATGTGTCGTTTGACACCATTAAGCTTGAATATGGCCTGTCCGAGAAAGAGGTGGTCGCGTTGATGCGGTCAAACCTCAAGACCGGAAGCTATCGCGCATGGCGCAAACGGGTGGCCGAATTTGGCGCACGGCGCGCGACCTACAAATAGCCCAAGTCGTTATTTGGATTGCGACAAGGCGATCCCGGACCTAAGGGTTTGGCATGGTATTCGTTGCAATCTTTGTGGGGTTATTGCCCAGCTTCCTTATGGTCGGCTTGGGCGGCCTTGTGCGCCGTCGCTTATCTGAGAACGCTTGGCAGGGGCTAGACAAGCTCAACTTTGAGATCCTTTTTCCGACCTTGATTTTTGTGGCCGCGTCCAGCAGGCCGATTGCGCTGGGCGATGTGGTGCGGATCGGTCCGATGGTTTGGGCGATCTTGCTGGTGGGTCTGATCGTCGGATATGGCGCGCGGCGTTTCGGGCCGGAACGGTTTGTGGACTTTGCGGGGGCGTGGCAGACGGCGTGGCGTTTCAATACCGCGATGGCGTTTGTCGCGGTGATGACATTGCCGGACCCCCCGATCGGCGTGTTGGCGGTGACCGTGGGCATGGCAATCCCGATGGCGAATGTGTTTGCCGTGACTGCACTGTCGCGCGGCAGCGGGAACATCTGGGCGACCCCTAGGCGGGTGGCGGGCAATCCATTTCTGATTGCGTCCGTGTTGGGTGTGGCTGTGGGGCTGTCGGGCCTGCATATTCCCGACCTCATCATGGCGCCGCTTGAAATGGTCGCACAAGCGGCGATCCCCGTGGCGCTGATTTCGGTCGGGGCGACAATGAACTGGGGGGCACTGGCGCGGTTGAATTGGTTTAGCGGGATATTGTGTGCAACTAAGCTAGTCGTGATGCCAGCGGTGACATTTGTCGCATGCATCGTGTTCGGGGCATCGCCTGTGTTGGCAGGCACGTTGGTGTTGTTTGCGGCATTACCGACGGCATCTGCCGCCCATGTTCTTGCAGCAGGGTTCGGGGCGGATCGCGAACTGTCGGCCACGTCTGTCGCGCAATCGACCCTGCTGTCAGCACTGACACTGCCGCTTTGGCTTACGGCGATTATACTGACGTTTTGATCGCGGAAACACCGCGTTTCCCTGTTTCCTGCCTCGCAACAGTCGTGCCATTACCCCGCAATTGTCAGGCCCGTGCCCCAGTGCTGCCCCTTTTGACCACGATACAAATCCTCGAACAACAGACGTAACCCGAGGATCATCAATGGATCGCCTTACTGAAATTGGCCTTGCCTATTATGACCGCGCTCGTCGCGTTCTGAATGATGCAGGCGAAGCGGATGCGCTTGTCACATCCATGCAAAGCGCGCCGTCGGGACTACTTCGAATTTCCGTGGCGACAGACTTTGGTGTGAACCATCTGTCCCCCGTGCTTGGTGATTTCCTTGGCCAATTTTCGGACATCACGGTCAACATGGTCCTTAACAACCGTTACGTTGAACTGATTTCTGAGGGCTTTGACATGGCGATCCGCATCGGTGAGCTGGAGGACAGCACATTGCGGGCCCGCAAATTGACAGAAACGACACGTCGCATGGTCGCCGCACCGGGTTACTTTGAACAATATGGTCGTCCTGAAAAGATCGACGATTTGAACGACCACAAGTTGCTGCATTACTCCAACCAAGCGAACTCTGCTGTTTGGAAACTGACAGCGCCATCCGGTGAAAAGCGTCAAGTGCGCACCGCGGGTTGGTTGACGGTCAACGATGGTCAGTCCCTTTTGAACGCCGCGATTTCGGGTCTTGGAATCGCCTACATGCCGTCGTTCCTATACGCAGATGCGCTTGAGCAAGGTTTGGTCGAAGAAGCGATCCCTGATCTTCCGGTCGAAACCCAAGGCATCTATGCGGTGTACCCCCCGGGCCGCTTTACGCAGCCAAAGGTCCGCGCCTTCATCGACTTCCTCGTGCATTCATTTGCCGAAAAAGGTCCCGATGTCTGGTAAGCCAAACGATTTCCCCATGGGTGCTACACCCTAACTTAAACGCAGTCTTTCGGGGCTGCGTTTTTTTATTCGGTTGAGGTGATGATGACTTCGACGCGGCGGTTCGCGTCACGCCCGTCGTCCGTCAGGTTAGTATCAAGGGGGGACAGATATCCCATACCTTCCGCTTCTAGCTGGCGGCGCGGAATATCATAGGCGGTCACTAGACGTTCCAGCACTGATCCGGCGCGGCGTTTTGATAACGCGATGTTACCGTCCATTGATCCGACGGAATCAGTGTGACCAACCAATGCGACAGTGCGCTGCGGGTTCGCCACCAGATAATCCGCGAGGTCCTGAAGTGACGCGAATGTCGCGTCCCCCAATTGCGCTGATCCGGTTTGGAAGGCCAGATCAGCCAGTACAAATCGGCCCCGCGTTTCGAGTTCTTGGGCAAGGTTACCGGTGATGGTCGCGGCAACCGCGCGCAGTGCCGGGGCATCCGCCGCAGCCACGGGGTTGGCTCTGGCCTGCCCGACGCGGGTCACTTGCACAAATCCAGCCAATGTTGTTCGGCTGGCAAAAAGGCTGACCAGTTCAACGCCATCATCGCCCGTTTTACGGGTCGCAAGATAGCGGTAATCGCCAAGGTCCACGTGCATCGCAGGGGCAGGCAAAATGGGAGTTTCAAACCTGAAATCAAATCCGCCGCAGGCATCGTCTGTGCACGAAAATAGTACTTCAAATCCGTCCGCGACCAGCTGGTCTTGCAGTGGCGCCAGCAATTGCAACGGTGTGACACCGGGCGCATCGATCCGCCACGCCTGCATTCGCACTTCGCCCGTGGCCGTTAAAACCTCCATCCCGCTATCCGACGACCACCCGCTTGTGGGCATGTCGTAGCTTTGCAGGGCTTGCACCGTTTCATCCGATAAGGTGGCATTGCTCGGCATGTCGAGCGTGACAGCCGTGGCCTGTATCGGCATCAACAAAAGGAGGAAGGCGTTTCGTATCATCTGTTTTGCGCGTGGTAGTCGTCGTTGGGGCGCATATCGGTGGCGGACGCCATGCGGTTCGTCATGTTGAAAAACCCTGTGACCGACGCGATGTCCCAGATGTCGCGATCGGTGAAGCCGACGGTGCGCAGGGCAGTGCGGTCGTCCTCGGTCACCTCTGCTGATGCCTTCGTCGTCTTTTCGGCAAACGTCAGCATCGCGGTTTGGCGGGTATCCAGATCGGCCACGCGCCAGTTCATCACCAGCATTTCGCCCAGCTTTGGATCGCCCGACAGCGCGCGCACCGCTTGGCCGTGCGCAGTGAGGCAGTAGAAACATTTGTTGATGGACGACACGACAACGGCGATCATTTCGCGTTCCAGCTTTGAGAGGCCGGAGTCACTCAACATCAAATCATTGTACATCGCCGAAAAGGCATCGAACTTTGTTTCGTCAAACGCGTAGGCGCGCAGCACGTTTGGCACATAGCCCAGCTTGTCATCACACAGGTTAAAATACTTGGCGATGTGATCCGGCAACGGATCGACAGGCGGCAAATCAAGGGCGGTTGGGCGATCAGTCATCGGGCCTCCGAGGGGTGAATGCGGTACTGGTATCCTCCCACAGCTGCGAAGCCCATGGAAGCATAGAGAGCATTTGCCCCCGTATTTGCTGTCGTCACCAAAAGCGCGACTGTCTGCGCGCCGTTGCTTTGGGCCCAGAACGCAAGCGCGCGGATCATATGGCGTGCCAGTCCCTGACGGCGAAAATCGTAAGCCGTTTCAATTGCATGCACCATTGCGGTGCCTGCGTGAATGGCCGCAAACGCCGTGCCCGCAGGGGTGTTATCAAGGCGACCCAGCACAGTGGTTTTGGCACCCTGTGCACGGTCCATTATATCTAGTCGGTCAGCATTGATCCCGCCTGTAGCCCAAATTTCTGCCTGTGTCGCGAGGGGCGGCCAAACTTCAAAACACGTCACAGGTGGCGGGCGCTGCGTCGCGAGGTCGTGCGTGGCGCAGGTGTAAAACGTGACCGGATCTTTGATGATGTACCCGTGGTCATCCAAGTCCTGATCTAAAGTATCCTCACCGATGCGCACCATAAACAGCGGTGTTTGACCCAAGGCGCGCATTGCTTTTTCCGCATCTTCAATTCGTGCATTTGGGTCTAATTGTGATGCGCAGCTTACGCGGCTGCCGCCACCGGCCCCTTCACGAATGGTCCAGCCGTCCACAGCGCGGATGCCTTTGGCGGGCCAAGTTCCATCAATCAGCGCCGTGAGGGTTTCAGGTGTCATTCAGGGAAATCCGCCTTAAGCCGCGTCATCGCCGCATCAATGCGGGCGCCATCTTGCCCACGGATCACAATGTTGGCGCCATACTTGCCGTCCTTCTGAAACGGATAAGACCCGATGGACAGATCATCAAAATCAGCAGCCAATGCGCCAAGCGGGCCAGCAATATCGCCTTCCCCGCGATCAATGCGCAGGGTTTGGGACAACAGCGGCGCACCGCCTGTAAGTGTTGGAAGAACACTGGCGACCATCGCCTCAAAGACGCGCGGCACACCGGCCATGACGTGCACATTCTGGACGGTAAAACCCGGCGCGATGCTGACAGGATTGTCGATCAGCATGGCGGTGTCCGGGATACGGGCCATGCGCAGGCGCGCGTCATTCAATTCTTGCCCGTTGCGATCATAATGCGCTTGCAACAGCGCGCGGGCATCGGCGCGCACATCAATGTGGTCATCAAACGCCGCAGCGATGCAATCGGCCGTAATATCATCATGTGTCGGCCCGATCCCGCCAGAGGTAAACACAGTGTCAAACGCGCCCGACAAGGCCTTTACGGCGGCCACAATCGCAGGTGCATCATCGCTGACAACGCGGACCTCTTTCAGATCAATTCCGGCCTCGGTCAGCTGTCCCGCAAGGTAGTACATATTGGCGTCGCGCGTGCGCCCTGACAGGATTTCATCACCAATGACAAGCATCGCGGCGGTTGGGTTTTGCATGCGGGTTCCTTCGCGTTTCTTAAAGGTATAAGTGGCTGATATGCGCTTTGCCACTCCTCTTGTTTCAGGCCGCCTGATCCGCCGCTACATGCGGTTTTTGTCTGATGTTGAATTGGACGATGGCACGGTCGTAAAGGCGCACTGTCCCAACCCCGGATCAATGATGAGCATTAAGGACGAAGGTATGCGCGTCTGGCTTGAAGGCAATGACGACCCGAAGAAAAAGCTCGATTGGGGATGGCGGTTGGCGCAAGTGGGCGATGCGTTTGTGGGCATTGATACGGGCGCTGCGAATGGCGTTGTCGCGCAAGCATTGGCTAAAGGGATCGACGGGCTGGACGGTTATGACACCATCCGCCCAGAGGTGAAGTACCGCGAGAAAAGCCGCGTTGATTTCCTGCTGTCAGGGATTGGGCGGCGGGATTGTTATCTTGAGGTCAAAAGCGTGACCTTGATGCGCACCGCAGGCCACGCCGAATTTCCCGACAGCGTCACAGCGCGGGGTGCCAAACATCTGGGCGATCTGGCCGCGATGGTCGAACAAGGGCACCGCGCGGTTTTGTTGTTTCTGGTGCAGCGCACCGATTGCACCCATGTGTCTGTCGCCGCCGATCTGGACCCGACTTATGCTGCCGCGTTTGCATCAGCGATGGACGCAGGTGTTGAAGTGATGTGCTTTGATTGCACAATATCACCAGACGGTATCACGCTGGCCAATCGCGTCCCGTTTGACCCGCCCACATGAGTTTATCACCCGCAGGGGTTTTGAATCGCGCGTCAGTGTCTTATTTGGATGACAAGCGAGAAGGATAAGTGACGTGAACACATCAAAAGCAGTGCTGACCAAAGAAGGTATCCGGTTGTACGATCCTTCGGATTTTGAAGGCATGCGCGTTGCGGGGCGTCTGGCGGCTGACATTCTGGATCGCATCGCAGAACACGTTGTCCCGGGTCAAACGACTGGCGAACTTGATCGGTTGATCACCGCTTGGGTCAACGATGCGGGCGCTGTGTCCGCGACGATCGGTTATAAGGGCTATCAACACGCCAGCTGTATTTCCGTGAACCACGTGGTGTGTCACGGAATTCCGAGCGAAAAGACGATCAAGTCAGGCGATATTCTGAACATCGACGTCACGGTGATTGTTGACGGTTGGTTCGGTGACACGAGCCGCATGTACGTCGCGGGTGGCAAGCCAAGCATCAAATCAGCTCGTTTAATCCAAGTGACACATGATGCGCTGATGCTCGGGATTGAGGCCGCGAAACAGGGCAATACCTTTGGCGACATCGGCCATGCGATCCAATCGTATGTCGAAGCCCAGCGCATGTCGGTTGTGCGTGATTTTTGCGGTCACGGACTTGGCGTTGTGTTTCATGCGCCGCCCAATGTGCTGCACTACGGGCGTGCGGGCACGGGCCCTGTTCTTGAAGAAGGCATGTTCTTTACGATTGAACCGATGGTGAATTTGGGCCGCCCGGAAACCAAAATCCTTGCGGATGACTGGACAGCAGTGACGCGTGACAAATCACTGTCAGCGCAGTTTGAACATTCAATCGGGATCACCGCGGACGGCGCGGATATTTTCACGCTGTCACCAAACGGCACGTTCCACCCGACCTATTGATCGAGCATCAGACGACGCACGTCGGCCATTGAATTGGCGACTGTTGCGCCAATTGCGGACAGCTGCGCATCTTGCCCCTCGGTTGCAAATCCGATTGTGCGCACGCCCGCGTTCAATCCTGCCTGACACCCCGGAATGCTGTCATCCACCATGAACGACCGTGCAGGTGACGCGCCTGTCTGGGCGATCGCGTGCAAAATCATCGCAGGGTCGGGCTTGGCAGTAAATGTCTCACAACTCAGGATGCGTCCGGCCAGTCTGTCCCAGATACCAGATGGCCCCAAAGACAAAGACATGCGTTTCATCGTGCCGTTCGACGCGACATAAATTGGAACATCCGCGGCGTCTAACGCGTCGATTAGGTCCAACACACCATCGAACACCTCAACGCCTTGTGCGATGCGTGCGTGAATATCTTCCGTCACCTCATCAACCCAAGTGTCAGACAAGGACGCGCCCATATCACGCGCCTTGTCACGCAGTGCTGGCATCGTGCTTCCGGTGAACACATGCGCGCCGTCGACGGGGTCCATCGGTAGGCCATGACGGGTCAGGCTGGCGGCAATCGCTTCAAAAATTGCGCCCTCCGTGTCGACAAGAACGCCGTCGCAGTCGAAAACAACAAGATCGGGAATCATGGGGCTTCCAATATGGTGATATGCGTGGTGCCGTAGCGCCGCTGGTCGAGCAACGTGAACAACGGGGGCGGTGGTTGCGGTGCGGAATCCTCCCAAACGACAATTGCGCGTGGGGCGATCCAACCTGCGCCGTGTGCCGACAGAAGCGCCTTTGCGCCCAAGCTCTGCCCGTAAGGCGGATCAAGAAAAATAAGGTTGGCGGGTTGGGCCGCAGGGCCCAGTTTGGTCGCATCGATCTTCAAAATCACCGCATCGGCCTGTCGTTTTGCCTTGGCGATGTTTTCAGCGATCAACCGCTGCCCGACGCGCCCGTTTTCAACGAACGTGGCATGTACGCCGCCGCGTGACAGTGCCTCAAGTCCCAGCGCGCCGGTGCCTGCAAACAGATCTAACACCCGCGCGCCGTGGGGCATCCCGTGGCCCATCAATACATTGAACAGGCTTTCCCGCACGCGGTCAGTTGTGGGGCGTAAGTGCGCGGCGGCGTCACCCTGCCCGACATCCGCAAGGGTCAGGCCACGGTGTTGGCCCGCAATAATCCTCATGACTTCAAAAGCGCCTTCATGTCGGTCATGGGGTCGGCAATCACGTCGGACGCGGGGGATTTACCCGCTTCGATCAAGCGTTTTCCAATCATATAGCTGCGCGGATCGTTCATCGCGTCCACAGCCAGCAACGTGTCACCGCTGTAATACCAGTGCGACTGCGCATCATCGACGCGCCGCGTCACGACGTTGTCATAGCCGATATTCAGCCCCGCTATTTGCAGTTTGCAATCGTATTGATCCGACCAGAACCATGGCTTTGGGGCGTAGTCCGTGTCCGCGCCCAATATATTGCGCGCAACGGTTTCCGCCTGATCGATCGCGTTGCCGACGCTTTCTATGCGGATCTGTTCACCCTTCCACGCCAGCGTCGCACAATCACCCGCAGCCCAGATATTTGGGTCAGATGTACGGCCCTGCGCATCTGTTAAAATTCCGTTGTCGTAGGCAACGCCTGCACTTTCAGCCAATGCCGTCGCCGGATAAATCCCGACACCGACAATCACAAAATCCACGTCCAATTCCATCCCGTCAGACAGAACTGCGCCGGTCACGCGCCCGTCACCAACCAAGCGATCAAGGCCGACGCCTTCGCGGATATCGACCCCGTTCACGGTATGTAGATCGCGGAAATAATCGGATGTTTCAGCAGCGGCAACACGTTGCAAAATACGATCCGCCATTTCAACCAAAATGACCTTTAGTCCCAGTTTCGCTGCGACAGCTGCCGCCTCAAGACCGATGTAACCGCCGCCGATAATCAACAAACGGCGACCTGCGACAAATTCAGGTGTCATGGCATCAGCATCTGCGAGGTCACGCACGGTGTAAACCCCGTCCAGCTCTCCTCCGATTGCGGCGGGAAGGGTTCGGGGGTGTGACCCTGTTGTGAACGCAAGGTGATCGTATGTAAGGACCTCGTTGTCCTCCAGCGTCACGGTTTTTGACGCAGCATCGACGGCGACAGCACGGGTGCCTGTGCGCAGGTTGATGTCGTTACCTTCATACCATTCGCGCGGGCGCAGGAACAAACGGTCACGCTCCATCTCACCAAGCAAATAGGCCTTGGACAACGCAGGGCGCTGATACGGCGGACCGTCTTCTGCACCAAGCAGCGTGATATCGCCTTCAAACCCTTCGGATCGCAGTTTTCCGACCAAAGATGCGCCTGCTTGGCCTGCGCCGATCACCACAATATGGCTCATTCGTCTTATCCTGTCTGGTTGCTGCCAAATCAGACCCTATATTGGCAAAGGAGACCAACGCAATTCCTCCAGCTCTAAAAAACAATAAAGGACACGACGTGACAATTTCAGTAGGTGACAAAATCCCCGATGCGATGCTTGTAAAGATGGGCGCAGACGGGCCAGAGCAAGTGTCCATTTCCACCCTCACGGAAGGGCGCACCGTTGTGTTTTTCGCAGTGACGGGTGCGTACACCGGAACATGCACAACGGCCCATGTGCCAAGCTTTATTCGCACCAAAGACACGTTCAAAGAACGCGGCGTTGATGAGATCATCTGCGTGTCTGTCAATGATCCGTTCGTGATGGGCGCATGGGGCGAAAGCACTGGTGCCACGGATGCTGGCATCACCATGGCTGGCGATCCAGAGGCGGCATTCACCACAGCGATGGGCATGGAATTTTCCGCACTCCCCACAGGCCTGATCGATCGATCAAAGCGCTACGCGATGCTGGTGATGGACGGCGCAGTCAAAGTCCTGAACAAAGAAGAAAACCCCGGTATGTGCGAAGTGTCCGCAGGCGAAGGGTTGCTTGAAGATATGTAATGGCGCGCGCTGGTGGGGTTAACCTGCCAGCGCATCCATCCGCTTGGCCAGTTTTAAGTCAAGGTCAGACAAACCGCCCGTGTCATGTGTCGTCAGCGTGACCTTCACAGTTTTATAGACGTTGAACCATTCGGGATGATGGTTCAATTTTTCGGCTACGATCGCGACGGACGTCATCCAGCCAAACGCTTCAACGAAATTCTTGAAGACAAATGTTTTGTCTGCCTGCGTTTCGCCCACGGCCCAGCCTGCATCTGATAGCGCGGCGCGGCCTTCTTGATCTAATGGTTCGCTCATTCCTGTTCCTCCACATGAATTTTCTTGAACGGCCCGTATGATGTCAGGACCTCTATTTCCTCATCCACTGCTTTGCGCTCTGCCTCAAGGTAATCTGCAACGGCATCGCGAAACCCTGCATTGCCAAACCAGTGCAACGAATGGGTCGTCACGGGCAGATATCCGCGCGCCAGCTTGTGTTCACCCTGCGCGCCAGCCTCAACAAATTTCATGTCGTGGGCGAGGGCGTAGTCGATGGCCTGATAATAGCAGATTTCAAAATGCAGGCAGGGGAGGTTTTCTGAACAGCCCCAATAGCGGCCATACAGCGTGTCGCGCCCGATAAAGTTCAACGCCCCCGCAATCGGCACACCGTCGCGCATGGCAAACACCAGCAACATGTCATCGCGCAAAGTTTTTTGTGCGATGTCGAAAAATTTGCGCGTTAGATAGGGCTGCCCCCACTTGCGCGCACCAGTGTCTTGGTAAAAGTCCCAAAACGCATCCCAGTGGTGTGGTTCAATCTGATCGCCTGTCAGCTGGACAATATCACCACCAAAGTCTTGCGCGGTGTGCCGTTCCTTGCGCAATGTTTTGCGTTTGCGTGATGACAATGCAGCTAGAAACGCATCCCAATCCGCGTATCCATCATTGGCCCAGTGGTATTGCTGCGATGTGCGGTGCAATAGGCCCATTTCGGCGCCTGCCAGCGCTTCCCCTTCCGTGCAGAATGTCGCGTGGATTGAAGATAGTTCATTATCAGACGCGATCTGAACAGCGCCTTGCACAAGCGCTGACATCCCCTTAACTTCAAACCCTGCGCGGGTCAAAAACCGCCGCCCCGTGGCAGGGGTGAACGGCACCGCGATTTGGAGTTTCGGATAATATCGCCCGCCGGACCGTTCATAGGCTTGGGCGAAATTATGATCGAACATGTATTCGCCTTGGGAATGGTTTTTCCCATAAAGCGGTGCAACGGCAATCAACTGCCCGTCTTGGCGCGCGGCCAGATAATGCGGGTCCCAACCTGTTCCAGCCCCGACACTTCCGCTGTCTTCAAGTGCCTTTAAAAACCTATGCGTCGTAAACGGATCAATCGCGCGCCGGTCCGCCGCCTCTGGGCAGGCACAGGCATCCCAATCAGCGGGATCAATCGCCGCGATTGAAAGGTGGGTGGTGATTTCGATTGTTGCGCTGTCCATCACAAACAAGTGGCGCGGTGTGGGCTGCAATCAAGCACGGTAACCTTCGAAAGTGATGTTATTGGCAATCTTTCGGGCACGTTCTTCGATCTCGCGGCTGCGCACGGTCCAACACAGGATCGGTACGCCGCGATCTTGCAATTTAATTACATGGGGTGACGCCAGATCATCCTGCTGATGGCTGATGAAACACGCACCGACACGGTCAAAATCTGGAATGCGCGCTTGGGCATATCGCACGTCTTTTGGCACCATTGGCCAGTCTTGTGCAGGGTACGAACAGGTCGTGATCCCGCGCGGAATATGCGGCGCGAACTGCTGACAAACGGCAACAGAATGGGCATTGAACGACATCAATGCTACGTCGCCGACGTACCCTTTCAACGCATCACAAACAGCATGTTCAAGCGGGCCGACATTGGGGCCAAGTGCGCCGTCTTGATCTTTGATTTCGATCAAAAGCGGAACACGCCCTGCGACCACCTCAAGGACTTCAGCCAGCGTCGGGATCGTCCCGCCACCACCTGACAGTGCAATACAACCGAGGGCAATAGACCCAGCCTGCGCGATGGGGCCAGCGACACCCGTCAAACGCGCCATATCATAGTCGTGAAACACCATTGGCACCCCGTCTTTTGACGGCTGGATGTCGATCTCGATCCCGTAGCCTTCCTCAATCGCGGCCATGATAGCGGCCATGGAATTTTCAGCCATGGTGTCATCGTGGAGGGCGCGGTGGGTAATTGGGCGATCCAGAAAGCTGGCGGGCAACGTATCCATCAGGCCGGCGCAATTTCAAAAATGGCTTCGATTTCAACGGCGACGCCAAAGGGCAGCGATGCCGCCGACACGGCACTGCGCGCATGACGGCCCTTGTCGCCCAACGCTTCGACCATGAAATCGGATGCTCCATTGATGACCTTGGGCTGATCCCCGAAGTTAGCGGTCGAATTTACAAATCCAACCAGTTTGACGACCCGCACAAGGCGATCAATGTCGCCACCGCATCCGGCCTTCAGTTGCGCAAGCAGAGAGATCGCGCAAAACTTCGCCGCGATTGCGCCGTCTTCAGCGGTCATCGTATCGCCCAGCTTGCCCGTGATAAACCCGTCCGCATTTGCGGAAATCTGACCCGACACAAACAGTTGATTCCCACTTAACACCCACGGCACATAATTGGCAGCAGGGGCGGGGGCGTCGGGCAGGGTGACGCCAAGTTCGGCAAGACGGGCTTCGATAGACATGTGTAATTCCTTGGATTGGTTCACACTAGGCTAGCCGTCCCGGAAAGTACGCGCAATGTAATCCATAAGGGGACGTGTAAGGTAGTTAAGCGGCGTGCGGTCTGCCGTGCGAATAAACGCCTCAACCGG
>JABBAI010000005.1 GCA_018608045.1 Octadecabacter sp.
CCGAGCAAGGACGATGCAAACGCGATGCCCATGCCGCCCAATTGGCTTTCAAGGCCGGCCTGTAGGTCCGCAAAGACATCCGCGCCAGATTCCCCTTCACCGGGGGTGAGGGATTGGATCGTTTCAACCAAAGCGGGGATGGTGGTCGCCAGACCATAAAACGTGCCCAAAAGGCCCAGAAAAATCAGTGTGTTGACGATATAGCGCGTGATTTCGCGGTCTTCATCGATGCGCTGGGACACTGAATCAAGGATCGAGCGTGAGGAGCTGGACGACAACTGCATCCGCGGGTCACGCGATCGTAGCAACGTCGCCAACGGGGCAAGTAGCCCCGGTGCCTTGATCACATCAGGGCCGAGCTTTTCACCCGCAAACGCTTCGATCCAGTCGATAGATTTAATGAGCTGCCAAACCTGCCCAAAGCACGACACAACGCCGATGAGGAAGACGACAAAAATAAACCCGTTCAGGTACGGATTGGCCAGAAACACGGGTCCGACCCGTGGAAATGCCAAATACGCGCCCGCGCCGACCAACGCCAAAACCACCAGCATCGAAGTGATCTGGCGCCAAGGTTGTGAGAACTGCACTGCGGCCTTTTCGTCCCCTGTTAACATGGGATTAGGCACCTCTTTGTTGTTTGTTAACTTCATAATAGGGGCTGCGGGCGCAAACCCCAAACAAAATCAGCCCCGAAATCAACCAAGGTCACGCACACGGGCCACCAGCCATGCCATATCGGGATCATTGATCCCCATTTTGACCAGATGGTCGGCGGTGTTGAACAGATATTCGGGGTTCGGGCCGCGTCCGCCAACACTGCGGGCAATCAACTGCGCCTGCTTTTCAAGATCGAATTGGCAATACTGATCGTGATCGCGGTTGATGACATAGGCCAATGCCTGCACATCGCGCCCGTCGCTTAAGGCCAGCGGAACATGGGCCTCAACATAGGCTGATGAGATAAGCTCGCGTTCCCGCAAATCGGCCAACACGCGGGTCTCGTCCTCGAGGGCGACGCGAAACGCGACACCTGTGCAGGTTGCGTCGGCTTCGTCCAACGCCAACACCAGCCCAGGCTTTTCGACCGTGCCGCGATGATGGATCGACAGCATGCAAAAACTGCGGTGATAGCCCGACAGCGTCGCCGTCACAGTTTCCGCCGGTTCAAAGCCGGGATTCCACAACAATGATCCGTATCCAAACACCCACATGGTCATGTTACTGGCCCTTCCGTTAAGGGTCCTCTAAACACCAAACACCGATCTGATGAAAGGGTCACAGATGCGCAAACTTATTGTTCTCGTTGTTGTCGCGGCGTCGCTTTATGGCGGATATTGGTTTGTCGGGCGCAGCCAGATTCAGTACCGGCTGACCGAAGCCTTGGTGCAGGTCGACGCTGGCGAATATGATCTGACCTATAACACCATGCACACACGCGGATTTCCGTCGCGGTTTGACACCACCATCACCGATCTGGAATTTGGCGACCCTGCGACGGGGCTAAAATACTTGGCCCCTATCTTCCAGCTGTTGGCGCTGTCCTACCGCCCCAATGAGGTCATCGCCGTGTTCCCCAACGAACAGACGCTGGACATTGGTGGGGACATGTTCACGATCATCACCAACGACATGCGCGCATCGGGAAAAGTGCGCGCGAGTGCGACATTGGCCGTGCAATCCGCCACGATTGAGGCCGATAACCCGCGCATCCGCACGCAAGACGGGGCTGAACTCGCCATGGCGAACCTTCTGGCCGCGATGCGCCTGACACCAGAAACCACCCAAACCTATGATGTCTTCCTTGAGGCCCGCGCGATTGTCCTGCCCGAGGATATCCGCGCCATGATCGACCCACAAAACCTGCAACCGCCTGTAGTTCAAAGCCTGCGATTTGATAGCGACGTAGAGCTGCGCGCACCGATCGAATTGAACGGATCAACAGACCCCGCGCAAATCCAAAACCTGAGCCTTAAGGAATTCGCGCTAAGCTGGGGGGATATGTCCCTGTCGGCAATCGGGGAGGTCACGCCGGATGACAACGGGATTTTGAACGGGTCCATTTCAATCTCTGCGCGCAACTGGCAGCAGGGTTTGGATTTGGCTGTATCCACGGGTGCGGTGAAGGATGAACGGCAGTTCTTGGTGACAGAAATAGCCAACAACATGGATGAAACACCGCACATTCCAGACACGTTGACCGTCACGCTGAATATCGTCGACGGGAACATGATGCTGGGGATGATGCCGTTGGGGGCCGCACCCGTCTTGCGTTAGCGGCAGTAGCTGCCCGACCGATAATCCGCCGTGTCAAAGTGGAAATGGTCGCGATGAAAGCGGTCTGCCTCTGGTCCCAAGACGGTCCCGAAGGGTCCGCATGCCGCCTGCCACATGGCGCGCAATTGGCTTGCATAACGCCCGTTCCAATCGGTGAGAACCGTCATTTCAGTGCCGTCGTTCAGCCCGATACCCGCGATATCGATAGCATTGCCAAAGCTGTGTTCAGACAGGCGCGCACCCGATTGGTTGTTGCGCGAACGGCAGGAATAATGCGAACAACCCGCAGGGACGACAGACCGCCACCCGTGTCGCCAACCGCGGGTCTGACACCTGTTTCGACCCATTTTTTCAGGGCTGTAGCAGTGCCACAATCAATCGTCGCAGGGGTCGACAACGTGACACCAGACACGGATGTCAGGCGGATCGCGTTTTCAATCTCGCAGGCACCCGCACCTTCAACTGTGCCGATGATTTCACCAAACAAGGCCGGATCGCCGCAGACATTTCCGGGACCGACGGTCGGTTCGGGGGCCTCGCGCGAACACCCTCCAAGGGCGACGATCAGGGCGAATGCAATCGCGCCCCTCATGATTTGAGGTTGCGACCAAAGTTCGCCGCATCGGTGTCTTGCCCAGCCTCGATGATGCCACGCCGGATGGACCGGGTGCGGGTGAAATAATCGTGCAGCAGATCACCATCGCCTTGGCGGATCGCACGTTGCAGAACGAACAATTCCTCAGTAAAGCGCCCCAAAATTTCGAGGGTCGCGTCTTTGTTGTTCAAAAATACATCGCGCCACATGGTCGGATCGGACGCGGCGATGCGGGTGAAATCGCGAAAGCCACCCGCGGAAAACTGCACGACTTCGCTGTCGGTCACGCGGCTCAGATCATCGGCCACACCGACCATCGTGTAGGCAATCAAGTGCGGGGTGTGCGACGTGACGGCGACGACCAAATCATGATGATCGGCGTCCATTTCATCGACGTTGCTGCCCAAAGCTTCCCAATACCTGCGCAATTTCTGCGTCTCGGTCGCGTCGGCCCCATCGGGGGTCAGCAAACACCA
>JABBAI010000025.1 GCA_018608045.1 Octadecabacter sp.
CCAAAGTAGCAACGCCGTTTTCGTTGTTTACCGCAGCTTCTGCAGTGCCTGATTTGAAGAAGTCAGCGCCTGTACCCATGTACATGTTCACGAACTCTTCGGCCAAGTTCCAGCCAGCTTTTGTGTTCAAAGCAACGGGATAGTCCATTAAGCCAGCAGCGCGGATTTTTTCAGCGGCTGCAAGAACGTCTTCATAAGTTGCTGGGATGCCATCAACGCCAGCTGCTTCCAACACGTCAGTGCGTGAGAACAAGTGTTGTGCGTTGGCCATGAAGGCAACGGCCATCACTTTGCCGTTCACTGTGATCAACTGGCTTTTGCTCAATGCAGCGCCGTGCTTGGCAACCATCTCATCGAGTGGGCGAACCAAACCGTCGTTCATCAATGTGACGAGGGTAGAGTTGGAAACAACCACTGAGGAGTATTGAGCAGGGTTAGCGGTAAGAGCCGCAACCATGATGTCTTTGTGATCCTTGGTAAGGTTGGTTTCAACCGTTACGCCGTCACCAGCACATGCTGCTGCGGCAGATGTCACGGCTTGAATTGCTGGAAAATCGTTGGATAAAACGCTGACGTTGCCGCCTGAAATGCCGCATCCGGCGATTGCTGTGCTTCCCAAAAGTGCGAAAGCACCTGCGAATGTAATTGTCTTTAGAAACATTTGTTTCTCCCTGGTTTTCATTAAGATGCGCCTTGCAAGATCGCACCTTGGTTACTCCCCTTTTCTGGGGATTTGGTTCGGGGTTATCCCCCAATTCGCGCACCTGTTTGTTTATCGAACAAATGGCAAATATCGTTTGGCACAGAGATACGAACCATGTCGCCGATCTGTGCGCGGTATTCTTTGGATGCTTTGACCGAGACCAGCTCGCCGTTCACCCGAACAGTTATCATCGTCGCGTCCCCAAGCAGTTCCATCGTGTAAACAGCCGCGTGGATTTCACCGCCAGTGTCCACGATGGATGCGTCTTCTGCGCGAAATCCTAGCTGAACAGGGCCATCGGCTATGTCAAAGCCTGCGACCTTGATATGATCGCCTTCAAAGACGCCGCCCGCAGATAATCCGGTCACCAAGTTCATGGCAGGTGAGCCGATAAAACTGGCGACGAAAGCGTTGGCAGGGCGGTCATAGATTTCAGTCGGGCTGCCCACTTGCTGCACAACGCCGCCTTTCATCACGACCACGCGGTCTGCCAATGTCATGGCTTCGATCTGATCGTGGGTGACGTAGATGGTTGTGACCTTCAGTTCGTGGCTTAGGTTTTTGATTTGAGCACGGGTTGAAACCCGCAGCTTTGCGTCCAAATTGGAAAGAGGTTCATCCATTAAGAAGACATTGGGCTCACGTACAATCGCACGGGCCAAAGCCACGCGTTGGCGTTGGCCACCAGATAGTTCTGCTGGTTTGCGATGTAGGAAATCATCCAGTTCAACCATGGCAGAGGCACGCATCACACGTTCTTCATGCTCGGCCTCAGGGATTTTACGTACCTTCAAAGGAAAACGAATGTTTTCGTACACATTCATGTTCGGGTACAAAGCGTAGGATTGGAACACCATCGCAACATCGCGATCTTTGGGGTCCAAATCATTCACTCGAACACCGTCGATCAGGATGTCGCCACCTGTTACGTCCTCTAAACCAGCGATCATACGCATGGTTGTCGTCTTGCCGCAGCCTGATGGTCCAAGCAGCACAAGAAACTCTTGATCCGCAATTGTAAGGTTGAAGTCTTCAACCCCAACGAAGGTTCCCCATCGCTTTGATAGATTGCACAATTGGATTTCGGCCATGCAGTCCCCCCGGATGATCATTGATCATTTTGCATACGTTTGCAAAAAGGATAGACTTTGATCAAACGCTCATGCAAGCTAATTTTGCAAACGTATGCAAAATACTGATGCGGTTCGATGCAAAGCCCTTTGTATCAAAGGAAAAAAGGAAAATACGTTGAGTTTTCAAGCTGAAAAACAAGTGATACGGGAATACTATGACGCTTTGGACAATGCCAAAGGGGATGGAATCACCGCCGTTCTGGGCCAGTACACTGCTGATAACTACACATGGCGCGCTTTTCATCCTTTTCATTTGCAAACAGATTCAAAAACGGTGTCGGAACTGTTCTGGCAGCCGTTTCGCGGGGCTGTAACGTCCATGCAACGGCGGATGGATGCCTTTTTCGCGGGTAACAATTTTATCGACGACGGTGAATCAGTTTGGGTTTGTTCGATGGGTCACTTGATGGGGTTGTTTGACGCCCCTTGGTTGGGAATTCAGCCAACCGGCAAAATGATCATGTTACGTTATGCTGAGTTCCACAAAGTTGTAGATGGCAGGATCGCTGAAACTGCATTCTACTTTGATATTCCACATTTTATGATGCAGGCAGGCTATAAACCTTTTCCAGACCAAGCCGCCGCACACATGGTCCAACCTGGACCTGCACCCCATGACGCGCTGTTGTTTGACGATGCTGATCCCGAAGAGGGGCAAAAGACATTAGAAGTCATGCACAAAATGATCAGCGACTTAGGGCAATGGAATAGCGGTTTGCCGCTTGAGGAAGAGCTAGCCCTAAGTTGGCACGACGACATGATCTGGTGGGGTCCTGCGGGTATTGGAGCGACTTATACGATCGCTCGCTATGCTCAGCAACATTCAGGTCCATTCCGCGCTGGGCTAAGCGACCGATCGGGAACAGGTCACATCGCCCGTATCGCTGAGGGCAATTATAGTGGTTTCTTTGGTTGGCCAAACTTCAAGGCAAAAGCAACAGGTGGATATCTGGGGCTGCCATCCAATGACAAACTTTGCGAGTTTCGGGTTATAGACGTTTATCGACGGGATGGGGACAAGCTCAAGGAAAACTGGGTGTTTCTCGATATGTTGCACTTTTTCAACCAGCAAGGTGTAGACATTTTGGGAGAACTGGAAGGCGTGCAGGAATGAGATACATCGACGCGCACCATCACCTTTGGGACTTAAATGCGGTTTCATATCCGTGGCTTGAGGCAAAGGGCGTAACGCGTTTCTTTGGTGATCCCGCACCCATCCAACGCAATTACCTGATTGATGAGTTCAGCACAGAGGCGGCGCCTTTTGGATTTGTGGGCTCTGTTCATGTTCAAGTGGGGGCCGTGGATGCGTGGGGAGAAGCCAAATGGGTTCAAGCAGTCGCCGATGCAAATCCCGATTGGCCGATGGCGCAGGTTGTTTTTTGTGACCTGACCAGCCCAGATTTAGCAGATCAACTTGACCGTTTCCAAACCTTGTCTACCGTGCGTGGGGTGCGCCAGATTGTTGGGCGTGCGCCGGGTGAAGATGCACAAAC
>JABBAI010000061.1 GCA_018608045.1 Octadecabacter sp.
TAGCAGCAACCTCTTCAGGCGTCCATGCTGCGATCTGGGCGAAGGTTGTAACGCCGTTCGCGTGCAACTTCTTGACCATAACCGGACCAACACCCGAGATGCGCGTCAGATCGTCTGCGCCGTCTGTCTTGGCAGCAGTCTTCTTAGGTGCGGCCTTCTTGGCGGGTGCTTTTTCTTCAGCAGCAGCCTTAGGAGCAGCTTTTTTCGCGGCAGGCTTTGCAGCCTTCTTTGGCTGGGATGCACGTTCGGCAGCAGCAGCGGCTTTTTCGCTAGATGGCATACCTGGGTTTGCAGCGCGCTCGATCATAGAAGCAGACATGAAGCCCGTTCCATTGAGAGCCGCTTTGACGCCGGACTTGCCTGCGCCTTTTTCCATGATGTCCGTGATGCGAACCAGTGTCAGTTGCTGACGATGGCCCTTTGTGCGCTTGGACGAGTGCTTACGACGACGCTTAACAAAGTTGATCGTCTTTTCGCCTTTGATCTGGTCGATGACTTCGGCTTGAACGCCAGCATCTTCTACCATTGGCGCACCAACAGTGTTGCCCACCATCAAAATGTCGTTGAATTGGATTGTTTCGCCAGCTTCCGCAGCGATCTTTTCGACACGCAGTACATCGCCTGAGGCGACTCGGTACTGCTTGCCGCCGGTTTTTAGAACCGCAAACATAGTATCTTCCTTTTTCAATCGCGTCTCTGGGGTCCCCAAGAAAACATCATGTTTCTAAGGCGTTAATTGCTTGCGCAACCCGTAAACAGCGCGCCCATCAGTCCCATATCGGGGGGCGAGATTTTGCTTATCCCCAAACAAATAGCTTGCTCGGTTAACGGCTTATCGCGAAGGCTGCCCCCCAAGTCAACCCAAATGAGGGACCAATATGCGCAAGTTTGCCTTTGTTATTATGGCGTTTACCGCCGCCTGCAGTTCTGACGCCAATCATTTGGGCAATCCACTGCTTTTGCCACTCAATGCGGTGGGGGCGGCGTTCGGCAATGCAGCCTATAATCAGACCCGTGGTCAGGTGGAAATCTTTGTCAAAATCAACCACCCTGCCCTCGCCATGGACATCCAGCGTGGCGGCGGACCGACCCTGACCAAAGCCTTTGATATTGCCGGTGTGCCGCAATCGATCCGTGCGCCACACACGCTACAGCTCCAATCCGACATTGCGCTTTATGCCAGCAATCTGGATGCTCTGGTTGTGGCGATCATGGTGGTGTCGGGGTAGCCTTCACAGCTCTTGGCTGGTCATCTCCATCGCGGCGGCGCGGCCTAAGGATCGGCTGATCCCCTCAAACAGGCGATCAAAACTTTCAAACATGGCGCGGTTGATGTCGCCGCCCGCCTCGGTTTCCGAGAACGTGATGTAGGCTTGGATGTCCGCGTCGCCAAGCGGGCCGTAAGCCATATACAAGAACGAATAGATCCACTCAGTTGTGCTTTCGCGAATGTCGCCTTCTTGGGCCCAAACATCCGTGAGGATTTGTTCTTCACTCAACGCCCCGCCAAACGCGCGCCCATCTACAAGCCCCGTATAAAAAGCGAGGTTCGAATTCAGCGCACCCGCGACATTGGTTTCGATCAGGTTATTCGTTTCGATAAATTCGCTCACCAACGCATAGCGTGGATCAGCGTCGGTCTGCGCTCGCGCCACTGCGTCTTTGCTGGCCTCCTCAACGACGTCATCAAGCAGGGCACGGCGCGCTGACACTTCAAGACCGACAATCATTTGGCCTTGATCGGATCCGAAGAACGCGATCAACGGGGCCAGATCAACGTCTTGCAACGATGTTTCGAAATCCGCGCGCACGACAGAGGTCATGACGTCAACGTCATAAATCTCGCCAACAACAGTGGCCCATTCCTGCGTTGGTTCCCCTGCGAATAGGTCCTGGCCGATCGTGTCGCTATAACTCACCCCTTCTTCGCGCATGATATCAATAATGTCGGGCAACATTAGCAGTTCAAACAGAACATCGCTGTCGTTGTCTTGGGCCACAGCGGGCAAAGCAAACGTGATGGCAGTGGCAAGGGTCGCAAAGCGGAGAAACATGAGACAGGCCTTTTATGAGTTCTTAATAGGAATAAGCCGGCGCGCACCGCTTTCCAAGGGGACGCACGCAATTGTCACCAATCCCCCTTGCGCGTGATGCCGCCCAAGCCTAGAACGCGCACGATCCTAGTCGCGGGCAGGTGGCGGAGTGGTCGAACGGGGCGGTCTCGAAAACCGTTGAACCGAGAGGTTCCCAGGGTTCGAATCCCTGTCTGCCCGCCATCAATTCTGAATAGTTTTACACCAGCGGATTTACGGCATTGGTAAATCATGCTGTAGTTGTGGTTCTTGGATGCAGATTATTTAGACGGCGACCTATTCTTATGACCGAGCCGAAATTTAATAGCTCAACGGCGACGCGCGGCGTTATTTGCCTGCCTGACCCTATCGACATGCGGTATCCGATCAAGATTACCGCTGTGCACACCAAGGCCGGAACCACGTTCAAGGCGGGCACGACAACGCTGTATTAGCAATGGATGCCACGGGCAAAATGCTGCGATACAGCCACGATGCCGCCGGTGAGGTGATCCGATGTCACATCGCATGGGGTGATATCGTAACAGAACCTAAAGATGCCTTTGATATTTGGCTGTTTGAACGCGTACAAAAAAGACTGAGCGCACATCCATCATTCAATCGCCGCCCCCACTAAGATCGCCCAAACCCGTCACACCGCAAACAGACACAGCCGAAACGGCGCCACTGCAGCGCCAAACCCGAAAACGCGGACAAGCAGATGAAACCAAAGAGCTTAAGCCGCTCACCTTTTGGGAAATCTGAATTAGCGTGGTTGTCGTCGGCGCCCTGCTCTTCGGTGCCTACCATGCCCTTATTTATGATGAGAGACACCGCCTGCACGGCTTTGCCGCGGCGTTACCGACCAGTATTTTTTATTATGGTGACAGCGAAGAAACTCGCACGGACCAAGAAGCGGAAATCAGTGTTCCTCGGCGATCCGACGGCGACGACGATTACGAACTGTACACCGTGACGTGCATCCTAACGCCCGATGAATACGATCATATCTTAGAAAACCGCGTCGCTGTCGGGGACCGTTACTACGTGAATTGGTATCTCTGGGAAGGCGCGTTGTTCTCTGGGCTTAATTGCCGGTACGCAGAACGCCGGATTTGGCAAAAAGCCCGATACTGAAAGTGATGATCTCTTGCGCCGCGCGCTTGAGGTGTCTTTTTTGTTCCGGTTAGGTCAGCACCGAAAAGCCAACGCCCCGCGTTAATAAGCTGCCCCATTCCCGTCCGA
>JABBAI010000010.1:0-1786 GCA_018608045.1 Octadecabacter sp.
ACCCGGTGCTGGCCCCAGCCTTCACCACGTTGGCAAATTCCTTGCCTTCTGTTTCCGCCCCGGTGGAGAAGATACCCTGCACCGAGAATAGGTCATGCGCCGCCCAAAGTGCGGTTTCGCTGTAGTCCTCGGCGCTTAGATCGACCCCGGTGAGATCCGCCGAACCGATGTATTCGTAAAGGCTGGTACCACCCACCAACACGACATCGCCGACCTTGAGAGCGACGCCGCTTTGCGTGGATAGGTGATCGGCCAGATCAGCCACCGTCAGCGGACCGCTTCCAGTGTATTCATACAGCTGGCCGGGATGTGCCGCGCCCGGCAACAGGTCGACCTTGATTTCCGGGCCGGCCCCTGCGCTGACCTCATTGAGGCCAAAGACAAACTCGGCAATACCCTCGATATCCGAGGTGATGCCGCCCGAGAAATCCTTTGATCCTTCCGTAGGCCGGAACACGAAGCTTGGCGCGAATTTCAGCGTTGCCCGGTTCGAGACACCATCAAAGGTCTTGTCGCCCACGACGATCTGCTGGGCATTGCGGAAGATGACCTCGGGGATCGGTTCGCTGGCGATGGTCGAGGTCAGCCGGACATTGCCCATGACCTCGGACAGTTCGATGAAGGGCTCGAACTGCCCGCCATCGCGCTTGAGACCGAAATCGATGTTCAGGTCGAGATCCGCGTAAAGCCCGAATTCAAACCCGTCGATATCCATCCGGTCGAGGTATTCATGCCCCCGCGTGATCCCCATGGCGGTAAGGTCGAACAGCTCGGATATGAAATCCTCACCCACGGTTTTCGAGTAGGTCACAAGATCCTGGATCTTGATGCGGTAACGCACTTCTTCCAGCAGACGACCATCCGCCGACAGCGTGTCGTCCATCTCCTGCAGGGTCGAGGCCGATGTCGAATTGCCGGTCGTGACCTCAGCCAGATTAATCAGCTTGTCCGTCTGGAGTCCTGTGATTTCAGACAGCTTTTCGGCCAGCTCATCGACATAGGCGCGCAGGTCGCTGTGGATCGGGGCACCCGTGAAGTGCTTTGGCAGGGCTTCCGGCGTGTAATTGTTGAGCGCATCAAGATGCTGCGTGATCACCGCTGCCAGTCCGGTGTCGAAATCGACACTGGCTGCTGGATCCTCGATCAGGTCAATGAAACTCTTGCCATGCAGCAGTTCCATGCCCTGCGTCATGAACCCGCTCAAGCCATCTGTGGACCCGACGCTCTGGCGCAGCAGCTGATCGAACTGCGACAGCGCGCCATCGCGCTGGAGCCAGACGCCCGAGAAACGATCGGCCGCCTCGTCCAGCAGCGTCTTCATTTCCCATTCGCTGTCATTGACCAACAACAGGCGCGGGTCATCGGCAACGATCTCGTCGAAGCCCGAAGCGATGAAGCGGGGCGAGAACATGTCGTTGTCCACACCGTCACCGGCGTAATTGATGGGCAGGATCAATTCGTAGAAGGCCGCGGGCGGCGTCAGCCCCCCGACAGGCGCGCGCGCGGTCGTCTGCGTGGCATCGACGGGCCGGTCGAGCGAGCGGAAGGTAGCCATGTCTGAATTGACAATCTCGGTCAGGCGGAACCGCGCGCCAGTATCGTCGATGTAGATCTTGCCGATATCGGCAGAGCCCAAGCCATGCTCGGCACTGAAGGTCCGGACAAAGTCTTGCGCCTCCTGATCCGCAACCGGCATGAAGACGAGCTGCGCCTCGGTGTCGGTCAGAAGCGGGGAAAGCCGGGGCGCCTCGGCCCCCGGCAATTTCTGCGTGCCGCTGACCAACTC
>JABBAI010000010.1:1828-3298 GCA_018608045.1 Octadecabacter sp.
GCGGAAGCCCACGTTCAGCGCGAATTGCGGTGCCTGAATCGTCTGCTTGCCCAGTGTGCCCAGGTCGATCGTCAGGGGCCCTCCCTCGATGCTGGACTGATCAAAATCCAGCGCGAAGTCGAAGATCTTGGGCGTCGATCCCGATGTGCCCAGCGGCTCGAACCAAGTGTCAAAGCGCAGCCGGTCTTCGGACAGGACAAGCGCGGGCGTGCCATTGGCCGATTTGCTGTATGAATTCCTCTGTTCCAAGGCATGTTGCAGCCGCATCCGCATCCGGACAGAGGCCTGCGGCGTTTCGCGGAACATCGCCCCGGACAGCATCAAGTTGCTCAGCCGCGTGAAGTCGATCAGGATTTCCGGCAGGCTCAGGTTTTCGCCAAGAAACTCAAGCATGACGCCGTCCGTGGCATCGAAGGCCTGATTGTTATAATGGGGGCCGGTGGCAAGCTCCGAGAGCAAGCCGTCCAAATCAATGCCAAGCTCTGTTGGGGTCTCCATACCGCTCAAGGCGGTACCCAAAACATTCACAAGGTAATTCTGCAGATCGGGCTGCGCGGCGGTGGCGGGCGCGTCGTTCACCAGCATCTCGGCGATGCTCTTGCCGAGGGTGGGGATGATGCCCTTCAGCTCCGGCATGGCCAGAAGCGCGTTCACGAAGCCCTGCTCGACCATCGTGTCGGCAGCCCGCATCTGCAACCAGTAGAGCGCTTCGCGGTCATCGACATCGAACAGATCGGAATGGCCGGTGTTCACGACCCGCAGCGCTCGCACATCGGCAAGCGAAATGGTATACTCACGATTAAGCCGCTGATGTGCGAAAGTGCCGCTCTCCCCCCGCGGATCGGTGAATTTCAACTCGAAGGCGATCTTCGCCTGCGTATCCGTATCGTTGTCGTCCAGATCCCAGCCGGTCGCGCCCAGCACGAACCCTTGGCTCAGCTCCAACCGCAGCGTGTCCATCGCGATGCGAGGGTCACCCGGCAGATCGACATCGAGGCTGGACAGGCTGTCATCGGCCGAGATCACCTCGGCACCCAGATCCAGCTTGATGCCCGCGGGTGCTGTCTCGTAAGTGGATGTGAAGGTCAGCGCTGCCGACAGCCGCAAATCTGCCGTGCGCTCACCGATGTTTTGCAGCAGCGGAACCTCGCCCCAGACAGCGCGAACGCCATTTTCTTCGGCGACCAGAAGCTCGTTCAGATCTACGCTGAAGGTCGTGCCGTCATATCCAAGCACGAAGGGCGACGCCACTGCGCCCGCGTCCAGCATCGACCCCGTGCCGGAGGCCACGAGCCCCGCAAGGGCGAAATCCGCGGAGACCGCGGCAAGTGCGGCGTGCACCGCGGCCGCATCGTTGACAGTGCGCTCGGCCCAAGCGCGCGCAATCGCATCGGCCAGCCCTTCCAGCAGGTCCGGCAAAAGCCCGTCCGCCGCGCCAATGCCCATCAGTCCGGGCAAAGAGGTCAGATC
>JABBAI010000169.1 GCA_018608045.1 Octadecabacter sp.
ATTTTCCTATAGATCGATCACTATATGCCCCTCTGCATCAGTAGCGCGGGATTGGCAGGTTATGATTTCACTTTCGCGTTGCTTGTTTGACAGAACATAGTCGCGATGCTCCACTTCGCCCTCGATTAGCCCGCATTTACATACGCCACAGATGCCGTCAGAACATTTGACGTCGACAGCAATGCCATTGGCGAGCAGCACATCTGAGAGCGTTTCTTCTGCACTCACCGCCAGTTCTTTACCTGACTTAGCCAGTGTTACCGTGAAGGGGTGGTTCACGTAATCGGGTTGTTCTGGGACAGAAAAATACTCCAGATGCCGAGCGTCTTCTGGGAAACCTTGGCGCGCAGCCGCTTGTACGACACCTTCCATGTAGCGATCTGGGCCGCATGTGTAGACGTGCCAACCATCATTATATCCGCTCAAAAGCGTATCCAAATCCGCTCGTGTATCTTGGTCTGAGAAGTGGAACGTGACGTGATCAGCCCAAGGCATCGCTTTGAGGTCGTCTGTATATCCTGCACCTTCCATCTTGCTGGCTGAATAATGCAGCTCAAAAGATTTGTCCAAAGCGTGCAGTCGGTGTGCAAAAGCGATCATCGGAGTGATGCCAATTCCACCGCCCATGAGGAATGTCTTGGTGGCTTCTTCGACCAAATCAAAGTGGTTGATGGGTTTAGAGATAAAGACCCGCCGACCTTCATTAAAGATACGGTGCATCATCAGTGATCCACCGCGCCCGTCGTCTTCGCGCAACACGCCAATTTGATATTTAGAGGTGTCAGCTGGATCACCTGACATGGAATATTGACGCAAGAAGTCTGGGGTGACCACCACGTCTAAATGACCGCCCGCGCTCCATTCGGGCAAGGCGCTACCGTCCCAAGAGCTGAACTCGTATTTGGTGACATCTGCCGTCATTGCCTCGGCTTTGCTGACGCGCGCCATGATTACTGGTGCATCCGTAAAGTCAGGGCGTTCGTGCGAGAGGCCGCCCGTGTCGCCGCGCGCTAGACGGGCTTTGTACTCGTCTGCACTGATCATGTCTTTGTAGGCTTTGATGCCTGCCTCGCGGTCCATTGGGAACGGGTAGGGATAGGGCCAAGGTGCGAGGTTGGCGGGATACACGGCAAGGGTTTGATCCTCGTACCTTAGATCTAGCTCTGGAGAAATATCGCGACGATTGACGGGGGCGGCGGGTTCTTTATAGCCGCCGTCCTCTTTCAGTTCGAGGTCCCACCACCATGCTTTGGTTTCATTAAGACCGCCGTTACCCAGCGTGTCATCAAGCTTAGCCAGCACTGGCGCGGCCTTTGGCATATTCATTGCTGCCCAGCGGAACGGTTTTTCTTTGAAGATGCCCTCTAAGTTCCAAGGGCAAGTTTTCATGCAGCGCCCGCACATTGCGCCACCCTCAGTCGTGATCCGGTAGGTAGTGCATTTCTGGCTGTCGGATTTCCAAATTTCATAGCCGTTGAACATGCGTTTCGGTCCGGCTGTGATCGCGCCTGCGGGGCATTCTCGAGCGCATTTGTTGCAGCTTTCGCAAAAGCTTTGAAGGCCGAAGTCAATGGGTTTGTCGTGCGCCATTGGCATGTCTGTCGTTACCACGCCTGATTTGAGCCGCGGTCCGAGAAGGGGGTTCAGAATGACTTCGCCAATGCGGCTAACTTCGCCCAACCCGCTGAGCAGCAGCAAGGGCGGTTGCAGCACTTCGCCGTCCATGACTGAGTGGGCTTTAGCCTTGTAACCGAGCCGCCGGATTTGTTTGGCAATCACGCCGCCAAGTAGAGAAAAGCGCAAATATGCACGCATGGACTGTGCGACGCTGATCCAGTCGTCGCCTGATGCGCCCTCCATGGTCTCGTAGCCCTGATCAATGATCATCGAGATTGCCTGATCGTGGGGGGGGACAATCGGCGCGCCGGTGGCGTCGTGGCTATACCATGTCCAGGCGGGGCAGCGGCTGATGCCAACGGCGTCCACGCCAAGGAAATAGGTGGCTGCCTTTACATTGGCTGCATTGGCGACTGGATCACTGGGACGCACATCGACTGTGTCGGTCGCCCCGTCTTGGAGCAGAACAAAGGCCCCAAGCAAACGGCGCTGCGCAAAGGCAGTGGGGCTTTTACGGGCATACCATCCACCAGAGGCTGCCTGCTGCTGTTTTTTGCCCATGTCGCCAAACTGGGCGCGCGCGAACATGTCGGTGCGCTTGGGTACGCGTGCGACACGGTCCTCGTCTATGTAGGTCGTGGGTGTGTCCACGCGTTTGAGCTTTTCGAAGGCATGCGCGCCGTCCGCGTAATTGCGCTTGGCGTAGGGATCACGATTGAACGCGCTTTTTGAGGTGCCCTTACCGACCCACCAAGCGGGGCTGTTGGGCTGCTCTGCCCAAGGTGCAAGGGGTGCATCACAGGCCATTTCGAAGGTGGTTGTGACCACGGCGAGGCCGAAGCCTTCGCCTATGTAGGGAGCGAACAAACGATTTTTCTCGACAGATGTGAGGCCTGCTGCAACGGCCAGTTGGTTCAGATCAACATCTGAAGATGTGGCCGTATGCGCGCGCGCAGAAAATCCCAGAAGGTGCATATATTCTGCCAAGATCACAGCAGTTTCTGTGGCACGTAGGGCCGCGCGATGGTCTTGGGTGCCCATGATCCAGTCCGCGCCTGGTTCGTGTTCTTTGGGGTCGCGGTGGTGCTCTACCAGTAGCACGATTGCGTGAGTGTGATGATCTATCGCGTCGAGGGGCGCTTCGATCGAATCCTTTAGGCCGGCCATGATTTGGTCAATGCCAGAAGCCAACGTCTTGGTCTGTTTAGTGCGAATGTCATGAGCAAGGCGGTCGATGTCAGGATTGCGCGTTGGCTTATTCAAGACCGCGCTTTTGGGCAGTTTACACATGCCAACCATTGAGGTGTCCTGAAAGTACCCGAATGCTTTCAGGTGGTTGCTACGCTCGACCAGATCGCTTGGAGCGCTCGCGGGCGTCTTATTCACCACTCCTTCACGGATTGCGTCCATCATTGCCTGATACTCACCCATAGCGTTTACCAGTGAATGCGGCGTTTCTAGAGCGCGAAAATCAAGCAGCTTTGATGCGGGAACAGCATTAAGATCAGGCATTGTGTCAGTACGCTTTAAACGCTCAAGCGGATATGGGCCCATATGAAACGGACGATCCTTGGTCGAGAAAAAACGCATGGCCATAATGAAGCTTTCCTATATTAAGATGCGACTAAAAGGTTGAGAAGAAACGAGATGCCCA
>JABBAI010000186.1 GCA_018608045.1 Octadecabacter sp.
TGCCGGGCGACAACCTGAAGTTCAACGTTGAGCTGATCGCACCAATCGCGATGGAAGACGGTTTGCGCTTCGCGATCCGCGAAGGCGGCCGCACAGTCGGCGCCGGCGTGGTTGCAAAGATCATTGCCTAAGTTTGCTTAAGCAAACTTAGCAGCGTGCATCCGCGGCAGTCGTTTGCTTGCAAATGACGAGAGCGGATGAACGCTAAAGGCTAGAAGAAATAGAAAGGCCCCCGCAAACGCGGGGGCCTTTTGCGTTGGTCGACTGTCACCAAACCGTTGACGCAACGTAGACCCGGCGCTAGCTTTTTTTATGACCCGGAATTACAAACTTTCAGGCGAGGGGGACAGCATCACGGCCTTAAACGGCACCGCCAATCCGAATTGGTTTCGCCCGACAGTTGACCCACAGGCTATCAGGGCCTTGATGCAAAAATCGGACGCGATGGCCCTGCGTGATACAGCGCTCTGGCTTGGCGCATTGATTGTGTCCGCAACCATCGCAATTGCGCTGTGGCCGTCGTGGTGGTCTGCTCCATTCTGGATTATCTACGGGGTTCTATACGGATCCGGCGCAGATTCTCGGTGGCATGAATGCGGCCACAAGACCGCGTTCAAAACGCCTTGGATGAATGCTGTCGTTTATCAGATTGCCTGTTTCATGATGATGCGGAATCCGGTTGTTTGGCGGGCCAGCCACGTGCGTCATCACACCGACACCGTCGTTGTTGGGCGCGATCCCGAAATTGTCGCGATGCGGCCACCTGATTTACTGCGCGTTGCCTTGGCGTTTACGGGCGTCGTTGATGTCTATCACGCGTTCAAAAGCATGATCCTGCACGCCAGCGGGCGCATCGCCCCGCAAGAGGCAATGTATGTCGCGACCAAAGACCACGCACGCCTGTTTTTGGTCGCGCGCATCTGGTTGCTGATCTATGCTGTCACCGTCGCCACATCACTATGGATGGGGTCGATATTGCCGCTGATGTTGATCGGCCTGCCGCGTCTGTACGGGGCGTGGCATCATGTGATGACGGGGCTGCTACAACACCTCGGGCTGGCCGAAAACGTGTCAGATCATCGGTTGAACACGCGAACTGTGCTGATGAACCCTGTCAGCCGCTTTATCTATCTCAACATGAACTATCACCTTGAACATCACATGTTTACGATGGTCCCTTATTATAATCTGCCCAAACTTCATACTCTGATCAAACATGATATGCCGCCGCCTGATCCTTCCATCTGGGCCGCATTCCGGCGGCTTGTCCCCGTTCTGGTCAAACAGCTTCGTCATCAGGATGCGGTGATCATCCGCGACCTTCCTGTTGGGGCTGCGCCCTATCGCGACGAAGTCGATAAACTGCGCCCCCATGCCGTCTGAGAGCGTTCAGCGCAAAACCAACCCCCTTCAAACTCCGCACTTGCCACATCCCCCGACTCCCCCTATAGCCCCTTTATCCAACGTGGGTGCGACATGCGTGCCCTGTTTACGTTGGACATAAAGACGCGATGAGGGGTGTGGATGAGCCACGGTCCTCCTCTCCGATCTAAGCCCAAATGAAGGGTGATGAACATGGCAGCCAGCCAGAACATCCGCATCCGTTTGAAGGCGTTTGATTACCGTGTGCTCGATGCGTCGACACAGGAAATCGTAAACACCGCCAAACGCACAGGTGCTTCGGTACGCGGACCTATTCCGCTTCCAAACAAGATTGAGAAATTCACAGTTCTTCGTGGACCTCACATCGACAAGAAATCCCGTGATCAATTCGAAATCCGCACGCACAAGCGTCTGCTGGATATCGTCGACCCAACACCACAAACAGTAGACGCGCTGATGAAGCTCGACCTTGCTGCCGGTGTTGACGTCGAGATCAAAGTATAAAGGAGCGGATGATTATGTTGCGCTCTGGTGTAATCGCTAAAAAGTTGGGTATGACCCGCCTTTTTCAAGAGGACGGAAAGCAGATTCCTGTGACCGTTCTACAACTCGACAAGCTGCAGGTTGTAGCCCAGCGGACTGCTGAAAAGGATGGCTATTCTGCTGTTCAACTCGGCGCCGGTACGGCAAAAGCCAAGCGGACATCTGCTCCGATGCGTGGTCACTTTGCGAAAGCAAATGTTGAACCAAAGCGTAAGGTTTGCGAATTCCGCGTGTCCGAAGACAACCTCATCGCCGTTGGCGAAGAAATCATTGCTTCGCATTACTTCGAGGGTCAATTCGTTGACGTTTCGGGTACGTCCATTGGTAAAGGTTTTGCCGGTGCGATGAAGCGTTGGAACTTTGGTGGTTTGCGCGCGACACACGGTGTGTCGATTTCGCACCGCTCACACGGTTCCACTGGTCAGTGTCAGGATCCCGGTAAGGTTTTCAAAGGCAAGAAGATGGCCGGTCACATGGGTAATGCGAAGATTACGACGCAGAACCTTGTGGTTGTGAAAACAGATGCCGACCGTGGTTTGATCATGGTCAAAGGCGCCGTACCAGGTTCCAAAGGCAACTGGGTCACAATCAAGGATGCGGTTAAGAAGCCAGCGTCTGACAACGTGATCTACCCAGCAGCCTTGGCATCCGCTGCCAAAGAAGCTGAAAAAATGGCCGAAGCCGCAGCCGCAGAAGCAGCAGCAGTAGAAGCCGCAGCAGCCGCAGCAGCCGCAGAAGCTGAACAGGCCGCAGAAGATGCAGTCGAAACAGCGACACCGGAAGGAGATTCCTCCAATGAAAGCTGAAGCAATCAAACTTGACGGCAAAGCAGCAGGGTCTGTTGATCTGGACGAGGCCATCTTCGGTCTTGAACCACGCATCGACATTCTGCACCGCGTCGTCCGCTGGCAGCGCAACAATGCGCAAGCTGGTACGCACAAGGTGAAAACCCGGTCCGAAGTTAAGTATTCCACAAAGAAGATCTATCGTCAGAAAGGTACCGGCGGCGCGCGTCACGGTGCACGTTCTGCTCCGATCTTCCGCGGTGGTGGTATCTACAAAGGTCCAACACCTCGCAGCCACGGCCACGAATTGACAAAGAAGTTCCGCAAGTTGGGTCTTCGCCACGCATTGTCAGCTAAAGTAGCTGCTGGTGAGTTGGTCATCGTGGACAACATCGACATCAAAGACGCGAAGACTTCTGCATTGGCCAAAACGGTCGGCGCACTGGGTTGGAAGCGTTGCTTGATCATCGATGCGACTGTGAACGAAGATTTCGCCGTTGCAGCACGCAACATCACATCGATCAACGCTCTGCCTGTTATGGGTGCGAACGTTTATGACATCCTGAAGTCGGACACACTTGTGCTGACGAAGGCTGGTCTCGAAGCACTGGAGGCCCGTTTGTCATGAGCACCAAAGCAGAACTCTACGACGTGATCCGCAAGCCGATCATCACCGAGAAAGCAACAATGGCGTCTGAAAACAACGCCGTCGTTTTCGAGGTCGATATCGCAGCGAACAAGCCAATGATCAAAGAAGCGGTTGAAACGCTCTTTGGTGTAAAGGTCAAAGCGGTCAACACGACGATCACTAAAGGTAAAGTTAAGCGTTTCCGCGGCCAGCTTGGTACGCGTAAAGACGTGAAGAAAGCCTACGTGACGCTCGAAGAGGGCAACACAATCGACGTATCCACTGGCCTGTAAGGTTTAGGTTTTACGGTTGAGAATTAGAGGGGCCCCGCAGTGTGAACTGCGGGGCCTTTTTGTTTGCAATGAAGTGGTCGTTCCTTACTCTCGAACACTCAAGTTGAAGGTAGCCTGTATGCGGTTCTTAATTTCGCTAATTGTCGTTTGTCTGAGCTTTGGTCCATTGGCTGCTGAAGAAGAAAGCATGGAATCAAACGAACGGAATTGCCTCGAGTTTGTGTTTTATGGAATTGAGGGGATTAGCTTAGACCAATGCTCCTCAATTGTTGCTACCGTTATTGATGAGACAGAAAACGAAGCATTGCGCGAGCTCTTGATTTCACGAGCAACTAATATGGGGCTAACGCTGGATAGAGTTGCGGCGTCAAACGATGGTGCAGTCGGTGGCTACTGCCGCGTTTCGTCGGTTGATGCTACTCAAGTGTTTGATGTTGAGCCATGCCGAAAGGAATTGCGAGAGTGCGGCGAAGATGGATGTATTATTGATTTCTACTGGCCGTCAGGCTCGCGAACGGTAGTGCAAAGTAGAGACGAGAGCGTATATTCTGCCTTCGCCATAAACGGTCAAAGGGCTGACCTAATCCAATACTTCGAAATGGTGGGGCCAGATGGTCCGAATGATTGCTCAATCAACTACGAGACAAGGAAATTATTTTGCTTCTCGCTTTCGCCTTACGGGCCGACTGATGATTCTGACATGATAGTTGACGATCAAATTGCTTTTCCCGATCAATCGGTAGCCAGCCTTTCGGGAACGGTTTGGCGTGAAGATCGAAGCACCGGAACTGAATTGGACTTCATTGACAGTCGGCAAGTAATTCCGTCGGAGTTTAGTTCAATGGTGACGACGCGCTATGATGGGATGCGATATCGGGTGTCAGGAGCGGAAATAGCTTTTAGTGGACAGTCTTGGGGCGGAAATTTTGAGTTCTTCTGTCAGATATCAATTCAGGGGAACCGATTGGTACTCAGTCGATGTGGTGACCCTTCTTACAATGGGGCTTATGTTCGCCGTTGATCTCTGAATTAGTTCCGTTCAAGTCCCCCTTGACCAACCCCATCCCACCCCCTATCAGACCCCATCGGCACAGCCCCAGATTCGTCTGGGGCTTTGTTGTTCGCCCAACTTGGGCAAGCATATCATCGGGCACCTACGGGGGCCTTCATACATCAGGGCCGCACTAGCGGTCCGCCAAGCAAACGGAAGTAGCAAACATGGCACTTAAGTCGTACAAACCGACGACGCCTGGCCAACGTGGGTTGGTGCTGATTGACCGTTCGGAGCTTTGGAAAGGTCGCCCAGTTAAGGCCCTCACTGAGGGTCTGAGCAAGTCGGGCGGACGGAACAACACCGGACGGATCACATCACGTCGTCGTGGCGGCGGGGCAAAACGCCTTTACCGCATCGTAGATTTCAAACGTAACAAGCTCGACATGGAAGCTGTTGTCGCTCGGATCGAATATGACCCGAACCGCACCGCGTTCATCGCGCTCGTTCAATACACCGATGGTGAGCAGGCCTATATCATTGCCCCACAGCGTTTGGCTGTTGGCGATAAGGTCATTGCTGCTGCCAAAGCAGACATCAAGCCGGGCAACGCGATGCCGTTTTCGGGCATGCCTATCGGTACAATCATCCACAACATCGAAATGAAGCCAGGCAAGGGTGGGCAGATTGCACGCGCAGCCGGCACCTACGCCCAGTTCGTAGGTCGTGACGGTGGTTACGCTCAGATCCGTTTGAGCTCGGGTGAACTTCGCCTCGTGCGTCAGGAATGCATGGCCACCGTTGGTGCCGTGTCCAACCCTGACAACTCCAACCAGAACATGGGTAAAGCCGGCCGTATGCGCCACTATGGCAAGCGCCCGTCTGTTCGTGGTGTCGTCATGAACCCGGTCGACCACCCACACGGTGGTGGTGAAGGTCGTACGTCTGGTGGTCGTCACCCGGTTACTCCTTGGGGTAAGCCGACGAAGGGTGCCAAGACACGTAACAAGAAAAAAGCGTCCAACCGTCTTATCGTTCGGTCCCGGCACGCCAAGAAAAAGGGGCGTTAATATATGTCTCGTTCTGTATGGAAAGGTCCATTCGTTGACAGCTACGTGCTTAAGAAAGCCGAAGTTGCCAAGGAATCCGGCCGCAGCGATGTTATCAAGATTTGGTCCCGTCGTTCTACTATTCTTCCGCAGTTTGTTGGCCTGACGTTCGGCATCTACAACGGTCGGAAGCACATCCCAGTAACGATCACCGAAGACATGATTGGTCAGAAGTTTGGTGAATATTCACCAACACGGACCTATTATGGCCACACGGCTGATAAAAAATCGAAGCGGAAATAAGCCATGAGCAAGGATAAAAATCCCCGCCGCGTGGCTGACAACGAAGCTCGTGCAAAACTGCGCATGCTTCGCACTTCGCCACAGAAACTGAACCTCGTCGCACAAATGATCCGCGGCAAAAAGGTGGACAAGGCCCTCACGGACCTGACGTTCTCCAAAAAGCGGATCGCAGCGGATGTGAAGAAATGCCTTCAGTCCGCAATTGCGAATGCAGAAAACAACCACAACCTCGACGTTGATGAACTGATCATCGCCGAAGCCTATGTGGGTAAAAACTTGACGATGAAGCGTGGACGTCCTCGTGCACGTGGCCGTTTCGGCAAAATCGTCAAGCCGTTTTCCGAGCTGACAATCCTGGTGCGCCAAGTTGAGGAGCAAGCATAATGGGTAACAAAGTAAACCCGATCGGCATGCGTCTTCAGGTCAACCGTACCTGGGACAGCCGCTGGTACGCAGATACCAAAGACTACGGCAATCTTTTGCTCGAAGACCTTAAGATCAAGGACTTCATCAAGAAGGATTGTGCACAGGCTGGAGTGTCTCGTGTCATCATCGAACGTCCGCACAAAAAGTGCCGCGTGACTGTTCACACTGCCCGTCCGGGCGTCATCATCGGCAAGAAAGGTGCAGACATCGAAACTCTGCGTCAGAAGCTTGCATCGATGACTGACTCCGAACTGCACCTCAACATCGTTGAAGTGCGCAAGCCTGAGCTTGATGCCCAGCTTGTCGGTGAGAGCATTTCGCAACAGCTTGAGCGTCGTGTGTCCTTCCGTCGTGCTATGAAGCGCGCCGTGCAGAACGCAATGCGTATGGGTGCCCTTGGTATTCGTGTGAACCTTGCCGGCCGTCTTGGTGGAGCAGAGATCGCGCGGACCGAATGGTATCGTGAGGGCCGCGTGCCACTCCACACCCTTCGTGCTGACATCGATTACGCGCACGTAGAGGCACAGACTGCTTATGGTATCATCGGGATCAAGACGTGGATCTACAAAGGTGACATCATGGAGCACGATCCGTCTGCACATGACCGTAAACTTCAAGAGCTTCAGGATGGTCCGCCCCCGCGCGGTGCACGTCCTGGTGGCCGTGATCGCTGAAAGGATTAAACAATGCTTCAGCCAAAACGCACTAAATTCCGTAAGCAGCATAAAGGCCGCATTAAGGGAGAAGCCAAAGGTGGCTCCGACCTGAACTTCGGTACTTTCGGCCTCAAAGCGACCCAACCAGAGCGTGTGACAGCACGTCAGATCGAGGCAGCACGCCGCGCGATGACACGTCACATGAAACGTCAGGGCCGTGTTTGGATCCGTATCTTTCCGGACGTACCTGTCACCTCTAAGCCCACCGAAGTTCGTATGGGTAAAGGTAAAGGTTCCGTGGATTATTGGGCATGTAAGGTCAAACCTGGCCGTATCATGTTCGAGATCGACGGCGTGAACGAAGAAATCGCCCGCGAAGCCCTGCGCCTCGCAGCGATGAAGCTGCCCGTTAAGACACGGACAGTGGTTCGCGAAGACTGGTAGTTCTAGCGAAACGCAAGTTTCGCGGAACGCGGTGTAGCATTTTCACGTAGTGAATGTGCGTGCCCCGCACCGGACTTGAGACATAAAAACCCCCGCTGAGAAATCGGCGGGGGTTTTTCGTTGTGGAACATGATATTTTTCGAAGTGAAGCGGCCGTTACTCAAACATGTGATCTTCGTCATCAGGTTTTAGCGGGCGGTGGTCAATACATTCGGAAAACCGCAGCATGTAGCCGTCCGGATCAAGGACCGCGAATTCACGGTGGTTCGCCATACAATCGGGGCGCCAATACCAGATGTTATAAATATCAACGAACGATGTTACGCCTTTGGCCTTCACATCGTCATAGATGCTTTGCACGTCATCAACAAAGAAGCTGAAGTTGAGCCCGCGACCCAGCGGTTTCTCGAACGGGCCGGTTTCCCATGTTCCGCGGTAGTCGAAATTGCTGATCATCACCTGAGAGCCCCCGCGCACGAGATAAGCATGCCTGCTCCCTGGTTTGTGTTGGCCCACAACAAAGCCGAGCGTTTGCGTGTAAAAGGCGAGGCTTTCGTGAAAGTCATGGCACCAAAGTTCCGCGACTACTGTGCCGGGTTTTTGAAACTCCACTTTGTCGATTTCCCGTCGGGCCTTCGGCTGTGCGCCTTGGCGTTGGCAGAAGCTTACAAGAGGGGGCGGACAAAAGAAGTATAATTGCGACCCATCCCATATCCAAAGTCAACGCAGCAGGATGGCTGCCGCATTCGTTAGCGTGGTGAGGGGTGGGACAGTTGGGAAAGCACTGTTTCAATTGACCGAGGCTAACCGCCCCAAATCCGCGCGAGGTTGTGCATGAAGCGGCGACGATCCAACTCCCCCGCCTGAAAACGCGCGAAGCCTGCATCGTTTAACAGCACCAACGCCAACGCATCTTGCACCCCCGGCGTGAACTGGGTTTCTGGCCCAAACCCGCGTTCCCGTGCAACGCGGCGTAGCGTGGGCGGGATGAACTGGTATCGACCAATGGCGTGGGGCTGGCCGGGGGTGTCGTTGATCCATTGATAGATTTCGCCAAGCGTCATTTGTGTGGGCAGGGCGGCGGGCCTGACCCTTGCACCATGTTGCACCGCATTATAACCTGCCGATCCGGCTTCGGCGCGCGTGATGAGCGACAGAAGGCGATCAACCTGCGCAGTTCCGGTCCCGCTGGCGAGGGGCGCACGCGGACACGCTCGGCGCGCTCAGGCAGTGGGGCAAAGAAGCCTTGATTGCCCGTCGGTGCAAACAGGCCTGCACGGGTTACGGTGTCGGGGATTTCTTCGTTACGGGGGAATAGGGATTGCAGTTCAGCGCGCGCGCCTCCTACCAACACAACCAAAACCAAAACCGAACCATACCGTACCCCTTCTGAGATCGGGTCGGGTATCGTGGTTAAATGTTGACGGATCGTTTCAGCGGGTGCGGGAAATTATTCCCATTTGTAATTAAAACTTACGGAAATGCGGTCGTCCTCGGACATATTCATCGGAACTTCGTGGCGCAGCCAGCTTTCCCACAGCAACACATCGCCAACAGTGGGCTGGACGTAAATGAACTGGCGCATTTCTTCGCGCGCGTCGAGCAGTCGGGCAGGGGCGGCCATCATCATCTGGCTGCGCGGGTCTTCGAGTTTAAGCGCAGACGCGCCCTCTGGCATCTTCACGTAGGTCGTGCCGGACACCACGGAATGGGGATGGATGTGGCTGGTGTGGATGCCGCCTTCGGGCAGGATATTGATCCAGATATCCTCAAGCACCAACGCGCGCCCATCCAGATTGAACTGCGCATCTTCCGCAAATGCCGCGACATGGGCGTCGAGGGCTTTGACCACATCCGCAAAGATCGGAAACCGCCACGGCAGATCTGTGAGCGACGCATAGGACGTGTAGCCTGGAAAATCATTGGCCTCACACCATTCATTGCCCGCATCATCATCATCGGCAATGGAATAGCAGGACGCTTTGAGTTCATCGGCGTCAATGTCCCCAAGGCGGGCTTGGTACAGGCGGGTTGCGAAGAGGGAGCGGATGTTTGTCATGTCTCGGTCCTATCGTATCTATTCCCATCCGCAAACAACCAGTTTGCTCTTTTCGGTCACATAGCTCTCGCATTATCGCCGCATTTATCGAGAAGTCTGTTCACTTCAGTCATTGGTGAATCGGGTCATTTAAGAAAATGTATAAGCTTTTAACTCTCGCGAAGGTTGGCTTGGCCGTCCTGTACGGCAACTTCGTTCATTCGAAACCCTTGATCAATGGCACATGGATTTGCGATCTGGAATTAGCTGACATGCCGGATTTCGAGGGGCAATTTTCGGGTTCATACTTCGATGATCGTGGGTTCGACCTAGTTTTAGATGGTCAATACGATCTGAATGGACATCCAATCATTGCAAACATACACTTTATGGGCGAGTGGTGGATCGAAAATGATCGTTTGATGCGGCAAGCAACCGACGTAGAGTTTATTGAACTCACATACCGTGGAATGGATGTCCCCGACAGTATCATACCGCCGACTATCTTCGATGAATTTTTGACGATGCCAGTCTATACAGACATCATTTTGTTAGAAGATGATTTGTTCCTCATGGAAGAGACCCAAAGTAAGGAAAATTGTAGAAGGCGGCTATAGCGCGGCTCATCTGACAACCCCCTTGCCACACCCACCAACACCCCCTATACGCCCCCAATCTACCCACTCCATCGGAGATTCGGGTTACGTTTGGGCGCTCTGCCCAACCGCCCGCCGATGATGTTGCAAAAGGAGTCGTCCGATGGACGCGAATGAACTGCGGGATAAAACCCCGGACCAGCTTCGTGAAGAGCTGTCCAACCTGAAAAAAGAAGCCTTCAACCTGCGTTTTCAGCAGGCGACTGGCGCGCTCGAGAACACAGCACGTATGCGCGTTGTCAAACGCTCTGCTGCTCGTGTGAAGACAATCTTGAACCAAAAAGCAGCTGACGCTGCCAAGACGGAGGCTTAACAGATGCCTAAGCGTATCCTGACTGGTGTTGTCACAAGCAACCAGAACGAACAGACCGTAACTGTATCCGTAGAGCGCCGCTTTACGCATCCGGTTCTGAAAAAGACAATTCGTAAGTCCAAGAAGTACCGGGCACACGATGAGGCCAACACATTCAACGTGGGCGACCAAGTCCGCATTCAGGAATGTGCGCCCAAGTCTAAAACGAAACGCTGGGAAGTGATCGTCGCCTAAGGCCACGAAAACAACCTATTTAACGAAACCCTAGGGGCCCGGTCAGAATCGGGGTTAACCCTATAGGTCGGGAGAAGTCTAAATGATCCAGATGCAGACCAACCTTGAAGTGGCTGACAACAGCGGCGCTCGCCGTGTTCAGTGCATCAAGGTACTCGGCGGTTCCCACCGTCGTTACGCATCGGTTGGCGATATTATCGTCGTATCGGTGAAGGAAGCCATTCCACGTGGCCGTGTTAAGAAGGGTGACGTCCGTAAGGCCGTCGTCGTTCGCACCAAAAAGCAGGTTCGTCGTGATGACGGGACTGCAATCAAGTTTGACACCAACGCTGCTGTCATCCTCAACAACGCAAACGAGCCTGTTGGCACCCGTATTTTCGGGCCAGTTGTTCGTGAGTTGCGCGCGAAGAACTTCATGAAGATCATCTCGCTCGCTCCGGAGGTGCTGTAAAATGGCTGCTAAACTTCGCAAGGGTGACACTGTCATCGTGCTGGCCGGCAAAGACAAAGGCAAAACAGGCGAGATTTCGTCCGTTGACCCAAAGTCCGGTAAAGCAATCGTAGATGGCGTGAACGTCGCCATCCGACACGTTAAGCAATCCCAGACAACGCAGGGTGGTCGCACACCTAAAGCGATGCCAATTCAACTCTCCAACCTCGCGGTTGTGGACAAGAACGGCAAAGCCACGCGCGTCGGGTTCAAGATGGACGGCGACAAAAAAGTCCGCTTCGCCAAGACAACAGGGGATGTGATCTGATGCTTGATACTGCAAAATACACACCTCGTCTTAAGGCGATGTACAATGACAGCATCCGTGCTGCCATGATGGAAGAGTTCTCGTACAAGAACGCCATGCAAACCCCACGTTTGGACAAAATTGTTCTGAACATCGGTTGCGGTTCCGAAGCTGTGAACGACACCAAGAAAGCCAAATCCGCACAGGACGATCTGTCCTCAATCGCGGGTCAGTTGGCCGTCATCACCAAAGCAAAGAAGTCCATCGCTGGCTTCCGCGTTCGTGAAGACATGCCACTTGGTGCCAAGGTGACGCTTCGTGGCGACCGTATGTATGAATTCATTGACCGTTTGACCACGATCGCAATGCCACGTATCCGCGACTTTCGCGGCGTATCCGGCAAATCGTTCGATGGTCGTGGCAACTACGCCATGGGCATGAAGGAACACATCGTCTTCCCCGAAATCAACTTCGACAAAGTCGACGTTGCTTGGGGTATGGATATCGTGATCTGCACAACCGCAGACAACGATGCAGAAGCAAAAGCGCTGTTGAAGCATTTCAACATGCCGTTCAACAGCTAAGGGGAAGATTAGTATGGCTAAGAAATCCATGATCGCCCGCGAAGTGAAGCGTGAGAAGCTCGTCAAAAAGTACGCAGCTAAGCGCGCCGAACTCAAAGCAATCGCACTCGATGACAGCAAGACAATGGAAGAGCGGTTCACTGCTCGTCTTAAGCTTGCAAAACTGCCGCGTAATTCCGCGCCAGTTCGTCTGCACAACCGTTGCCAGCTTACAGGTCGCCCACACGCGTACTATCGTAAGCTTAAGATCAGCCGGATCGCACTTCGGGACCTCGGTTCCAATGGCGAAATTCCCGGTATGGTCAAGTCTAGCTGGTAAGGAGAGAACACAATGAACGATCCTATCGGTGATATGCTGACACGCATCCGTAACGGCCAAATGCGCGGTAAGTCCATGGTGGCAACACCTGCGTCTAAACTGCGCGGCTGGGTGCTCGAGGTCCTGGCGGACGAAGGTTACATTCGCGGCTTCGAAGCCGTGACTGGCGCTGACGGCCACCCGGCTTTCGAAATCAGTCTCAAGTACTACGAAGGCGAAGCTGTTATTCGCGAAGTGAAACGGGTTTCAACACCCGGTCGTCGCGTTTACATGGGCGTCAATGATATCCCTACGGTCCGTCAGGGCCTTGGTGTGTCGATTGTCTCCACCCCTAAGGGTGTGATGTCGGATGCAAACGCACGGGCGGCCAATGTTGGCGGCGAAGTGCTCTGCACCGTATTCTAAGGAGAATTAAATGTCTCGTATTGGTAAAAAACCGGTCGATCTGCCCAGCGGCGTAACTGCTTCTGTGTCCGGCCAAACAGTTGAAGTTAAGGGGCCGAAAGGCACTCGTACTTTTACAGCAACAGACGACGTTACGTTGACTGTTGAAGACAACGCCGTCTCTGTGACACCGCGCGGCAAGTCCAAGCGCGCACGTCAGCAGTGGGGCATGTCCCGTACACAGGTTCAGAACCTTGTGACGGGTGTGACTGACGGCTTCAAAAAAGAGCTTGAGATCAACGGCGTTGGTTATCGTGCAGCTATGCAGGGCAATATCCTGAAGCTGAACCTTGGCTATTCGCACGATGTTGATTTCATCGTACCGGACGGTGTGACCGTCACGGCTCCGAAACCCACGATCATCTTCGTGGAAGGTAACGACCAACAACTTGTTGGCCAAGTCGCGGCAAACATCCGCGAATGGCGCAAGCCCGAGCCCTACAAAGGCAAAGGTATCAAGTACAAGGACGAATATATCTTCCGCAAAGAAGGTAAGAGGTAACAGCAATGGCAAACACAAAACGTCAACTGTTCATCAAACGCCGTCTGCGCGTTCGGAACAAACTTCGCAAGGTAAACGCAGGACGCATGCGTCTGTCCGTTCACCGTTCTTCCAAGAACATCTCGGTCCAGTTGATCGACGATGTGAATGGCGTAACGCTCGCCTCAGCGTCTTCCCTCGAGAAGACATTGGGCGTCGTTGGCAAGAACAACGTCGAAGCTGCCGCCAAGATCGGCACAGCAATCGCAGAACGTGCGAAGAAGGCCGGCGTGTCCGAAGCCTACTTCGACCGTGGCGGTTTCCTCTTCCACGGCAAAGTGAAGGCCTTGGCCGAAGCTGCGCGTGAAGGCGGTCTGAAAATCTAAGACTTGTGAGGGGCCTTTGCGGGCCCCTCCGATGATCCAGGGCACATGTCACTGGGATCGATACAAACGGCGCAAGCCACAATTTATCAGGAGGCCTCATGGCCAGAGACAACCAGCGTGGCGGTAACCGTCGCGAAGAAACACCAGAATTTCAGGATCGCCTCGTTGCCATCAACCGTGTGTCCAAAACCGTTAAAGGTGGTAAGCGCTTCGGTTTCGCCGCTCTCGTAGTGGTCGGCGACCAAAAAGGCCGCGTCGGTTTCGGCAAGGGTAAAGCCAAGGAAGTTCCTGAAGCGATCCGCAAAGCAACTGAGCAAGCCAAGCGTCAGATGATCCGCGTGCAGCTTAAAGAAGGCCGCACATTGCACCACGACATGAACGGTCGTCACGGTGCGGGCCGCGTTGTTATGCGGACTGCCCCACAAGGTACTGGTATCATTGCTGGTGGTCCAATGCGTGCTGTGTTCGAAATGCTCGGCATTCAGGACATCGTTGCGAAATCGATTGGCTCGTCCAACCCGTACAACATGATCCGCGCGACCATCGATGGTCTGAAGAAAGAGGCGTCGCCTCGTTCTGTTGCCCAGCGTCGCGGTAAAAAAGTTGCTGACATTTTGCCAGCACGTGACAACGCGCCTGAAGCAGCCGCTCCAGTCGCTGAGGAGGCCTAAACCATGGCTAAAACAATTGTAGTCCGCCAGATCGGTTCCCCGATCCGTCGCCCTAAAGACCAACTGCAAACGCTTGTTGGCCTGGGTCTGAACAAAATGCACAAAACTCGCGAGCTGGAAGATACTCCATCCGTGCGTGGCATGATCAACAAGATCCCCCACATGGTAGAGATCGTCGAAGAAAAGGGTTAATCCTCTGCTCCGATGTGAATTAGAACGCCCTGCTTTCACAAGCGGGGCGTTTTTCGTTGCGGGGCAGGCTTCCGTGCCCCACGTTTAGCCAACACAGCCCCGGAGCGCCGACATGACCACCATCACCCCAGACCTCATCCGCAACACCCACAAAGCCATCGCCCCCCACACCATCCGCACGCCGACGGTGCCCGCGACGCGATTGTCGTTGCAGTTGGGGATTGATCTGCACCTCAAGCTCGAAAATCGCCAACATACGAATGCGTTCAAATCGCGTGGGGCGCTGGCCAAGCTGCTGACGCTGACGCACGCGCAGAAACAGGCGGGTGTGATCGCATGTAGTGCGGGCAACCATGCGCAAGGGGTCGCCTACCATGCCACCCGCCTTGGGATCGCCAGCACCATCGTGATGCCCGAAGGAACACCATTCAATAAGGTGAAGAACACCGAAGATTTTGGGGCGACGGTCATTCAACATGGCACAGGGTTTGACGACAGCGTGCAGTTCACCATGGACCTCGCAGCGCGTGATGGGCTGACGTTCATTCACCCCTTTGACGACCCAATCGTCGCCGCAGGGCAGGGGACCGTGGCGATCGAAATGATTGAGGATTGCCCCGATCTTGATGTCATCGTTGTTCCCATCGGCGGTGGCGGGCTCATTGCGGGGATGGCCGTCGCGGCGAAGGCGATGAAGCCCGACATTGAGATCATTGGCGCGCAGGCGACGGTGTTTGATGCCGTGAAGGCGCAATTTGACGGGACTGACACCCATTTTGACGGTGCGACCTTGGCCGAAGGCATTGCCGTTAAGGCACCAGCGGCGGCGAACGTCGAAATCATCAAACAACACGTCACCCGCATCGACACGGCAACCGAGGCCGAGATTGAGGATGCAGTTTTTGATCTATTGTCGTCGGAGAAATTGGTGGCCGAAGGTGCGCCGGGGGCTGGGCTGGCGGTGATCAAAAATAATCTGGATGCGTATCGCGGCAAAAAAGTAGGCCTCGTGATTTGTGGCGGTAATATCGACAGTCGTCTGCTGTCTACCCTGATCCTGCGCGGGTTGGTGCGTGATGGCCGCATCACACGCCTGACGTTCGAGATTAACGACACGCCCGGTCAGCTTGCCGATATTTCGCGTATCATTGGGGAAGCCGGTGCCAACGTCGTCGAAGTCATCCATCAGCGCATGATGCAATCGGTATCGTTGAAACAAGCGGAGCTGGACGTCGTGATTGAGGCGCGCGACATCGGCCACGTAAAAGACATCGTCGGCACGCTGCGGGGGCAGGGGTTTTCAGTGCGGGCGGACAGTGGGGTTTAACCGGTCACGTTCGCGGCGCCGCGCATCCGGCGTCGCACCCATAGGCCAATCGGCTTTTCAAATCGAACATTCACGACATAGGCACACCAGATACTGACGATCAGGTAGGCGGGGAGGGTCACATAACTGTCCGCAAAGCTGCGCGTCGCGTCAAAAAACAGGTCCGCCAAAAGCAAAATCACCATCTGAATGGGGACGTGGACCAGATAAATGCTGTAGCTGATATCCCCAAGAAACCGCGCGCCGCGTCTAACATGCGTCGTGACCTTCTCCATGCACGCCACGATCAGAACAATGGCGCAGCATAGTGACAACAAAACCGTGTTGTTGCTGTCCGTGACATGCCCGACCCACGCCACCCCAAGAAGTGCCAAGATCGTCGCGACCATCACCGCAGTTTTGTCATGCACTTGCTGATACACCGCAAAACAGGTCGATCCTGCAAAAAAGAAGACCGAACACACCAACGCCCATTGACCGATCACGAACCCGTCTGGGCGCAGCGACAAAGCCACATAACTGACAACCGCCAACAGCAGGCTGCCGATCAACGGATTGCGTTTGGTCAATGTTAGGGTCGCCAAAAAGACAGCATAGGCAAACAGTTCGGCCGACACCGACCAAATGGGACCATTGAAGCTGGGCTCTCCCGCAAACCCAAGCACGTGATTGAGCAAGAAAACCTGTTGCGCGAATTGCCAACCATCGTTGTTGCCAAAAATTTGGACGTGCCCCGCGAATGTCGTGCTTACGATTTGTAGAATGGCCACGAAAAGCAATGTCACGAAATGCAGCGGGTATAGCCGTGCGATACGCGCGATTGCAAAGTCGCGTGCGGTGGTGTCGCGCGACCAGTACACATGGGCGAACACGAAACCGGAAATGACCCAGAACAGCCGCACGGCCTCTTCCCCCAAATCGTAGACCACGCCCAAGATTGCGCCATACGGAAAGTCTGCGGTGGCCCTGACACTGGCCAGAACGTCGTATTCAGCGAGGTAGAAGTGGTGATAGTGGAAAATAACGACACAAATTGCGGCCACGCCGCGCAACGCGTCGATCCATCCGAAATAAGATGGCACTCTAGATGTGTTGCGTGCTGATGACGGCATTTTGTGCTCTGATTGGTGGCACATTTGTACGGTGCCCTCGACTATCGCGCAGAAGCTTGGGCATTGCCAGTTAGTTTCTGCCCCGCATTGCTTGACCCAAACCAGCGGCCCGTCTATACGCCGCCAGTGGCCATCTTTCCGGTCAAGAATCGAAACACGCCGCGTGCCTTTCCCGTCGCTGGGTCAGGTCTTCCGGCAAGGAGACAGCGACATGGTTAAACTTAACGAACTTCACGACAATCCAGGCGCAACGAAACCACGCAAGCGCGTTGGTCGTGGCCCAGGTTCCGGCATGGGTAAAATGGGTGGCCGCGGTATCAAAGGTCAGAAATCACGCTCCGGTGTTGCCATTGGCGGCTACGAGGGTGGCCAGATGCCATTGTACCAGCGCCTGCCAAAGCGCGGCTTCAACAAGCCGAACCGCAAAAAATTCGCAGTTGTGAACCTTGGATTGATCCAGAAGTTCATCGACGAAAAGAAGCTCGACGGCAAAGAGGTCACCGAGGATTCCTTGGTTGCATCCGGCCTGATCCGCCGCAAGCTTGACGGCATCCGCGTTCTCGCCAAGGGCGAAATCACGGCAAAAGTCAGCATTGCAGTCCACGGCGCATCCAAGGGTGCGATCGAAGCTGTTGAAAAAGCCGGCGGTAAAGTCACGCTCACAGCTCCGGCACCAAAGGCGCCAGCGGCAGAGTAACCCTTGTCGAGGGCGCGATCGCCCCTTACATCGTTAATCGACTTAGACGCCGCCGCTTGGTCAACAAGACGGCGGCGTTTGCATAACAGCCGGACCCACACGGTTTGGCGTGATAGATAGGCACCGACACCATGGCATCAGCAGCAGAGCAAATGGCCGCGAACACCAGCTGGAGCGCCTTTGGCCAAGCCAAAGAATTGCGCCAGCGGATTTTGTTCACGCTCGGACTTCTCATCGTTTACCGCATCGGTACGTATATTCCGGTGCCTGGCATCGACGCCGACCAACTTCGCGCGTTTATGGATGACGCCGCGGCGGGTATTGGTGGCATTTTGTCGATGTTTACGGGTGGTGCGCTGGCACGGATGGGCATCTTTGCGCTTGGCATCATGCCTTATATCTCTGCCTCGATCATCGTTCAGCTTCTGGGCGCAATGTGGGAACCCCTCAAGAACCTCAAAAAAGAGGGCGAGGCGGGGCGCAAGAAGCTCAACCAATACACGCGTTACGGCACCGTGGTTCTCGCAACATTCCAAGCCTACGGCATGGCTGCGTCCCTTGAAGCAGGTGGTCTTGTCACCGATCCCGGCCTCTATTTCAAAGTGGCCTGTGTCATCACCCTTGTGGGCGGCACCATGTTCTTGATGTGGCTGGGTGAACAAATCACCGCACGCGGCATCGGTAACGGTATTTCGCTGATCATTTTCGTCGGTATTATTGCCGAAGTTCCCGCCGCCCTTGCTGCATTCCTTGCGCAGGGTCAGGAAACAAACAACTGGGGCCTCGTGCTTGGTGTGTTCGCGATGGTGATCGTGATCCTCGCGTTCGTGGTGTTCATGGAACGCTCATTGCGCAAAATCCACATTCAGTACCCGCGCCGTCAGGTTGGCATGAAGGTATTCGATGGCGGTTCCAGCCACTTGCCGATCAAAGTGAACCCTGCGGGCGTTATCCCAGCGATCTTTGCATCCGCGTTGCTTTTGCTGCCAACGACCCTCAGCACGTTTTCGGGTGGTGAAAATGCCAGCCCGTTCATGTCCACTTTGCTGATCTACTTTGGCCCGGGTCGCCCGCTGTACCTGATCTTCTTCACGGCGATGATCGTGTTCTTCACATACTTTTACACCCGTGAAGTTGCGTTCAAGACGGATGAAGTTGCAGACAACCTCAAGAACCAGAATGGCTTTGTTCCCGGTATTCGCCCTGGCAAACGCACGCAGGAATATCTTGATTACGTGGTGACACGTATTCTGGTCCTCGGCTCTGGTTACCTCGCTTTGGTGTGCTTGCTTCCTGAAATCCTGCGCGCCCAACTGTCCATTCCGTTCTACTTTGGCGGCACGTCCGTTTTGATTATTGTCAGCGTAGGGATGGACACGATCCAACAAATCCAGTCTCATCTGCTGGCCCATCAATACGACGGCCTGATTGAAAAAAGCCAATTGCGCGGAAAACGTGGTGGCAAAAAACGGAGCCCATCACGTAAATGACCAATATTATCCTTCTTGGACCACCGGGTGCTGGCAAAGGCACACAAGCACAAAAGCTGGTTGATCAGCGCAATATGGTACAGCTGTCCACAGGCGACATGCTGCGCGAAGCGCGCACATCCGGAACCGAGATGGGTAAAATGGTTGCGGGTGTTATGGACCGAGGTGAGCTCGTTACAGACGAGATCGTCATTGGTCTGATCCGCGAAAAGCTCGAGGCTGGCGGTGATCACGGCGGCTTTATCTTTGACGGCTTCCCACGGACGCTGGCGCAAGCTGACGCACTTGGTGATTTGATGACCGAGATGGGCCATAAGCTGGATCATGCGATCGAACTGGCTGTGAACGACGAAATCCTTGTTGAGCGTATTTTGGGTCGCGCTGCTGATGCGGTTGCCGCTGGTGGCACAGCGCGCGCAGACGACAACGAAGAAAGCCTCAAAATTCGTCTGATGGCGTACTACAAGCAGACCTCCCCACTGCTCGGCTACTACTACGCCAAGGGTGATCTGACGTCGGTGGACGGGCTTGGCACGATGGACGGCGTCGCGAGCGAGATTGCAGCCGTTCTTGACTAGTTCGATCCTAGCGTTTCTGGCTGGACTGCTATTGTCTTACCTTGCAACAACTTCGATTTTGCGTGCGCGCAATACTTGGACCTTTCGGGTGCTCGTACTAGCACTGGTGTGCCTCGTCGTCAGTCCTGGCCTGTCGATTTTAGCGCAAAGGCTTTATGGCTTCCTTGAAATAAGGTTTGGCTCCTCAGCGCACCATATGTTCATGACTATTGATATAGGTTTCTCAATGGGCCTCCTGATAGGTACGAGCTTTAGCATTGTACGGTCGATTTTCTTCAGTGAGAAAGACCGCGGGCAATCATACTCCCATAGGGGTTGACCCACTTCCTTAACCCTTCTAAACAGCGCCGTTCCCAACAGGAACAGGACCGAGTCGCTCTTGGTCTGAACACCTCAATATGACTTAGGCCCGATGGTTTTTCGCCTCGGGCTTACGTTGTGAAAAAAGGGTCTGGAACAACGGACCCGCAACGAAAAGGAATAGCACACGTGGCACGTATTGCCGGCGTAAACATCCCGACTGCTAAGCGGGTTGTAATCGCTCTCACATATATCACTGGTATCGGTAACACCTCCGCTAAAGCAATTTGCGAAGCGGTGAAAATTGACCTGACTCGTCGCGTTAATGAACTGTCCGATGCCGAAGTCCTCGCGGTTCGCGAGCACATTGACGCAAACTATCAGGTCGAGGGTGACCTGCGCCGTGAAGTTCAGATGAACATCAAGCGCGCAATGGACCTCGGTTCCTACCGTGGCCTGCGTCACCGCCGTAACCTGCCCGTTCGCGGTCAGCGTACATCCACAAACGCTCGTACTCGCAAAGGTCCTGCAAAGGCCATTGCTGGTAAGAAGAAATAAGGGAGGCTGATTGAATGGCACGCGATCCTAAAAAAACCAAAAAGAAGGTCTCCAAGAACATCGCCGCTGGCGTTGCTCACGTGAATTCTTCTTTCAACAACACAAAAATCCTGATTTCCGACGTACAGGGCAACGCGATCGCATGGTCGTCTGCTGGTACGATGGGCTTCAAGGGTTCACGTAAATCCACACCTTACGCCGCCCAAATGGCTGCGGAAGATGCAGGCAAAAAAGCAGCAGACCACGGCGTGAAAACGCTGGAAGTCGAAGTGCAGGGTCCTGGTTCCGGTCGTGAATCCGCATTGCGCGCATTGGCCGCCGCTGGTTTCAACATCACATCGATCCGTGACGTGACACCAATGGCGCACAACGGCTGCCGCCCACCAAAGCGGCGCCGCGTCTAATCGATCCAAACGCCTTGGGGTTCGCAGTTTTTTTACTGCGGCCCCAATCCGTCATTTTAACCTCGGGCGTTTGCCTTTTTGGACATGAAGGCAGACAAGTATGGAGGGACATATGATCCACAAAAACTGGGCTGAATTGATTAAGCCGACACAATTGGACGTGAAGCCGGGCAATGACCCGCTGCGTCAGGCTACGGTTGTTGCTGAACCGCTTGAGCGTGGCTTCGGTCTTACACTCGGCAACGCGCTGCGCCGCATTTTGATGTCATCCCTTCAGGGTGCTGCCATCACTGCTGTTCAGATCGACAACGTGCTGCACGAATTTTCCAGCATCTCTGGGGTTCGCGAAGACGTCACAGACGTTGTTCTGAACCTCAAGGGTGTTGCGATCCGTATGGAAGTCGAAGGCCCAAAGCGTTTGCAAGTGCAAGCCAAGGGTCCTGGCGTTGTAACGGCTGGCGACATTTCCGAATCCGCTGGTATCGAAATCCTGAACAAAGACCACATCCTGTGTCACCTCGATGAGGGTGCGGATTTGTACATGGAACTGACTGTGAACACCGGCAACGGTTACGTCGCAGCAGACAAAAACAAGCCAGAAGATGCGCCCATCGGCATGATGGCCATCGATGCGATCTATTCACCGGTCAAGAAGGTCTCTTATGACGTTCAGCCGACACGTGAAGGTCAGGTTTTGGACTATGATAAGCTGACTATGAAGGTCGAAACAGACGGCTCCATCACGCCGGACGACGCTGTGGCATTCGCTGCGCGTATCCTGCAGGACCAGCTATCGATCTTCGTCAACTTCGATGAGCCAGAGTCAGCACAAGCTGCGAACGATGATGATGGCTTGGAGTTCAACCCGCTTCTGCTGAAGAAGGTTGATGAGCTTGAATTGTCTGTCCGTTCCGCGAACTGCCTGAAGAACGACAATATAGTGTATATCGGCGATCTCATTCAGAAGACCGAAGCAGAAATGCTGCGCACCCCGAACTTTGGCCGTAAATCTTTGAACGAGATCAAAGAAGTGCTGTCAGGCATGGGTCTGCACCTCGGCA
>JABBAI010000026.1 GCA_018608045.1 Octadecabacter sp.
TTTGATTTGACCGTGCGCAATGCACTGACAGGTGAAATTCTTGAACAGCGCCGCCGCGTGAACGGTGACTTTCCCGCCCTTGGTGGATACGCCGCACTCGCTGCTGACAATCAGGGGCAGGGCCAGAAGGTGCGTATCACCGCGCATTTGACCAACCTGTTCTTCCAAGAACTCACTGGTCTGACAGGTGTGCCGCAAAATAACGCTGCTGGCACCTAAAGCAGACAGCTGATCTTCTTTCCAAGCTGAAATGAACACGGTAAGGGGGCTGTTATGAAACAGTCCCCTTCCAGCGCATCTGCCGCTTTGCCCGTCGTTCGCCTGCTTCCCAAATCGAAGCCCCAAGCCATCCGTCACGGTTTTCCGTGGGCCTTTGCCAATGAATTGGTGATGGATCGACGCACCAAGGGTATCACGCCCGGTGATCTGGTCGTGCTTGAGGATGCAGAACGCCGCCCCCTTGGGCTTGGCACGATGAACCCGCTTTCCAAAATTGCCATTCGAATCCTCGATTTTGACACAGAGGCCGAGATCAATGAAGCATGGTTCGTGGCCAAGCTGACGCGCGCCTTGCAGCACCGCGAAATTCTATATGCGGAGCCTTTCTATCGTTTGGTCCACGCTGAGTCCGATGGCCTCCCGGGGATTATCATTGACCGTTTTGGTGATGTTGCCGTGATCCAACCCAACGCCGCGTATGCAGAAGCCATGATAGAACCGCTGGTTGCCGCATTGATCACCGTGACGGGGGTCACGACCGTCATTAAAAACGGCACAGGCCGCGCGCGCAGTCTTGAAGGGTTGAACGAAGAAATGGTTGTCGTGCATGGCGACGCCCCGACTGGTCCCGTTCCCGTTATTATGAACGGCGCGACCTATTTGGCGGACGTAATGGGCGGCCAGAAGACCGGATTGTTCCTTGATCAGCGCCCCAATCACGCATTTGCGGCAGGTCTGTCCAAGGGCGGACGTGTGTTGGATGTGTTCAGCCATGTTGGCGGATTTTCTTTGGCGGCCCTCGCGAACGGTGCCGCGTCTGCGGTTGCTGTTGATGGGTCCGCGCCAGCGTTGGAGCTGGCACAGGCAGGGGCGGCTGCGACGGGCGTGGCCGACAAGTTTGAAACCCGCCAAGGCGATGCCTTTGATATGCTAGAAAAAATGGGCGAGGCCGGCGAAGTGTTTAATGTGGTCGTGTGTGATCCACCTGCATTTGCCCCGTCCAAATCAACCGCTGAAAAGGGGCTGCGCGCCTACGAACGCGTGGCACGACTGGCGGCCCCTTTGGTGCGGGATGGCGGCTATTTGGTGCTGTGCTCGTGCTCCCATGCCGCTGATCTGAAACGCTTTCGGGATGCGTCTGCGCGTGGCATTGGTCGCGGTGGTCGGCGCAGCCAGCTTGTGCATACAGGGTCCGCTGGACCAGATCATCCGCTGCTGCCACAACTGGCTGAAAGTGGATACCTCAAGGCGCTGACGTTCAGGCTGTAGGGATATCGTCGTGAGAGTCTTGATCGACGCCTGCGTTCTGTACCCAACCGTCATGCGAGAGGTTGTGTTGGGGGTCGCTGCCAAAGGCCTGTTTGATCCGCGTTGGTCCCCTCGTATTTTGGAAGAATGGGCCCGCGCGGCCCGCAAAATCGGACCACAGGGCGAAACGATTGCCCGTGGTGAGATCGCGGCGATCACGGCGCGTTTCCCCCGCGCCCAAGTGCAAATCCCACAAGGCGTGGAAGCGCGCCTTTGGTTACCTGATCCCAATGATATCCACGTGCTGGCTGCCGCTGTGGGCTGTTCGGCGGATGCAATCATGACCGTAAACGCCAAAGATTTTCCACGCAATGAACTTGCCGATGAAGGTCTGCAACGCGTTGATCCTGATGGGTTTTTAGTCGATTTGGCCATACAGAATCCAGATGCGGTTCAATCCGTGGGGGAGGCTGTGTTGACTGAGGCGCGCCGTCTATCAGGGGAGCCGTGGGAGATGCGTAAGCTCATGCGCAAAGCCCGTCTGCCACGCTTAGGAAAGCTGCTGGCTTAGCCGTTCCACTTAATCTCATTGGCTTCAATCGCGGCGATGCGTTCGGGCGTTTTAGGGTGGCTCAATAACCAAGCGGGTTGTTTGGCCCCGCGCGCACCCGTCAGCTTGTCTAGCTTGGTGAACAGCGTCTTTTGCGGCCCCGTGCCGATTCCTGCCTTGATCATCAGCGCGCTGGCATAGGCGTCTGCTTCATACTCATCCGACCTCGACAAACGCGCCATCAGCATAGACATCGCAGCGTTTGCGATAATCGGTCCAAGACCGGGGATGAAGCGCGACAGCACCATCGCGAGTGCTGTGCGCAGCGCGTTCTGTCCCGAAAAATCAATCATGCGGCGGCGCGAATGGCCCAGTGCGACGTGCCCCAGTTCATGGGCGATGACAGATGCCATTTCTTCCGCCGTTACATCGCCTTCTTTGTATTTGTTGAAGAACCCGCGCGTGATGAAGATGCGCCCGTCGGGCGCGGCCAATCCGTTCACAGGCTCGATCTCATAGATGTGGACCTTGATGCGCGGTAGTTCGACGACTTTGGCCATTTCTGCAGTCAGTGCGCGCAGCTTGGGGTCGGCCAATTCGGTCGATTTATCGTCCAGTTCACGCGACAGCCGCCATGACGACAGACGAAACATCACGATGCCATAGCCGATGGCCAGAAGAATGGGGACAAATTTAATCATGGGTTAGATATGGGGCGCAGGGGTGTCTTGGGCAAGGTGTGCCGCGCGCGACTTTTTGGCGACATGCATCAGCCACCACCCCAATCCGATGACAGCGACAAGGGCGGTGATGAACCCTGATGCATTGCCCAGCATGTTTGATAACGCGGTGATATTATCGGCGAACGTATATCCCAAACCCACAAACAGCCCGACCCAGACTATTTCGCCCAAGATGCCCCACAACGCGAACCGCGCCCATGTGAACTTGGTGATCCCGCTGATGTAGTTGATATAAGGGCCCAGCGGCGCGACAAGCCAGCACGAGAAGAACACCGAACTGCCACCGCGCTTGTGCATAAACGCAGCCCCTTTGGATTTGAGCGCGGCGCGTTTGGGGTGTTTATCCAACCAACTGTCCAGCTTTTCGCCCAATCCCCGCGCGATCCAATATCCCGTGTTATCCCCCAACACAGCGCCTGTGAATGCAGCGATGAAGACCGTCGATAAAACCAGATCACCCGTCGCCGCGAACCCGCCAGACGTGATCATCAACAGGGAGGACGGGACCGGCAGGGCAAGGTAGCTTAAGAACGTGACGCAAAACACAATCGCTACGCCGTAGTCCGTCACGAGGGTGAGGATCAGATCAGTCATTGCGTGGTGGCCGCTGCATGGTGTCCCAAAGGACAGCGGCGTCACGCACGCGGGTTTGCAAGTCTTCCATGGTGACGCCGTTGTCTTGCGCGATTTCACGGATTGATATGCGGCGGGGCGGGGCGTCTGGGTCCATCATCAACGCTTCGAGCACGATTTCGCGGGGGAGTTTGTAGGATTGGCCGACATAACGCGGTGTCATCCAATCTGCCAAAGCCTGATCCTGATGGGCGGGGTCCATCCAGTAAATCGTGGAAGATATTGTTTTGAAACCGAAATACCCCAATGCACACAAGGCGAATGTGAATGCCATCAGGGCGATCCGGTGCGTTTGCCACAGGTGTTTGATCATGTCAGCAACTTCATCCCGCGCGTAATGCCATCCAACGTCATAGGAACCATACGCCTATCCCCAAAGATTCCGTCGATCATTTGTACAGATTGCGTAAATTTCCAATAACGTTCGTCCAGTGGGTTCAGCCAGATGTGGTTTGGCCATTGATCGCGCGCGCGTTCAAGCCACGTTTGCCCGGACTCAGTATTCCAATGTTCATTGGCACCGCCCACATAGGCGACCTCATACGGCGACATGGATGCATCGCCTACGAAGATACATTTGTAATCAGACCCATAGGTGCGCAGCACGTCCCACGTGGGAATCTGGGCATCCCAGCGGCGGCGGTTATCACGCCACACGCCTTCATAAAGGCAGTTGTGGAAATAGAAATGTTCGAGGTGTTTGAATTCGGTCTTGGCCGCGCTGAAAAGTTCTTCAACCAACTTGATGTGTGGGTCCATTGATCCGCCCACGTCCAAAAACAGCAAAACCTTCACCGCATTTCGCCGTTCCGGACGTGTTTTCACATCGAGGTAACCGTGTTCAGCCGTCGCGCGGATTGTGCCGTTCAGATCAAGTTCTTCCGCGGCCCCGTCACGTGCCCAAGACCGCAGGCGTTTCAGCGCGACCTTGATGTTGCGGGTGCCCAATTCAACGGTGTCATCGAGATTGCGAAATTCGCGTTTGTCCCAGACTTTGACGGCGCGCTGGTGGCGCGATCCGTCTTGCCCGATCCGCACGCCTTCTGGGTTGTAGCCGTATGCGCCAAAGGGGGAAGTGCCCGCCGTGCCGACCCATTTGGACCCGCCCTGATGACGGCCCTTCTGTTCCTCAAGCCGCTTTTTCAGGGTTTCCATCAGCTTGTCGAAGCCACCTAAAGCGTCGATCTCGGCCTTTTCCTCAGGCGTAAGATGCTTTTCGGCCATCTTCTCAAGCCACTCTTGGGGGATGTCGACGGCTTCTAGAACGGCATCGTTGCTGATGCCTTCCAGCCCTTCAAAGGCGGCGGCAAAGGCACGGTCAAACTTGTCGATGTTACGTTCGTCTTTGACCATGCAGGTGCGGGCCAGAAAGTAGAACGCGTCAATGTCATAGGTCGCAATGCCTGCATCCATCGCTTCAAGAAACGTCAGGAATTCGCGCAAAGACACAGGAACACCGCCTTTTCGAAGAGAATCGAAAAAGGGCAGAAACATTAGACCGCTGTGCGCGTCAGAAGCACGGCGATGAACAGGCCAATGATGCCAAAGATCAACGCGAACACGGCCGCCCATTGGGCAAGGTCAGCGATCGTACCACCTTTGGATTTCGCACGATACGCCCCCAGCAATGCTCCGAAAAACAAACCGCCGAGAGGGTAGATCATGGCTTAAATCCCTTTGAGTGGGTTCAGCGATGCGATTTCTCGCAAACGCGACCGTACGTTTCTGTCGTCTCCGAACCCGTACCGCGCCCAGCCAAGACTGTCCATACGCACCAACCGCGCCTGAGCGTCGCGCCCCAGCATGTCCAGCGTTTCCGCCTTGAACATCATCAAAGTCGCGAGAAGGGCGGCGTTTTCGTGGGCGGCTGCGATGGGCATCGCGCCTTCAACAAGGTTTAGTACAGCGTCCCCGTCGCCAGCCGACAGTGCAAATGCAGCCAGCTGGACTGACACGTGTGCAGCGTGCAGGCGTGTTTCGGGGGACCGGTTGTAAATGCGCATGGCTTCGCGGAATGACGCCAGTGCAATGTCGCTGTCATAGCCGACGTTGAGGCGACCAAAGGCATAATGTGCAAACCCGTCGCGTGGCCCGTTCCAATTCATCGCACCGGCCATCGATACGGCCTGAAGCGCTGCGGACCTGCGGCGCATCGCGCTTGATCCTGCCGTAAGCGCAGTTTCGATGTTATCGATCCAATCGCGCGTGGTGTCGTTTTGTGGACGCCCGCTGCGACCGTCGCCACTGGGATTAAGGCGCGACAAGACGGGACCAAGACGCGCCGCAACTTCGCCGCGAGACATGCCATTGCGCAGGGCAGGGTCATAGTAAGCCCGCAGGATTAGCATATCGAAGGATGTGAGCACGGCGTGGATGTTGTCGTCGTTGAACACAGAATCCGACAGACGATACAGGTCGTTCAAGGGTCCGAGCGCTTGGGCCAGTTCCTCGTGAAGACAATCGCGAATTTCTTGTGGTGCCACGTCGGAGGGCACAAATACGGCCGCACGGTCGCGGCGTTGCAATGTCGTCCAGTCAACAGTCGGGCTGCGACGGGCGGCTTTGAATTCATCCCACGATGACACACGGGGCACGACGAAACATGCAGCACGCGGCACGGCAGCGTTCAACACACTGCGCGGAATGGCTTCTACAGTGATTGACGCGTTTTCGGACCCTGTCATGAAGATATCAATGCCAGCCTCATTGCGCAGACGTCCCAGAAGGGCGCGCAGATCAGGTGTCAGGCTTGGTGGGACGTCACCGGTGATGCGGACCGAAATAGGGGCCTCAAAGCGTGTCAGGCGGGCGACGGCGCGGCCACTTTCCATACGGAACGCCAGATCCATGAAGTCTTTGCCGATTTCGCGGTTGGACCGTGTTGGCGTTGTGACGCGGTTGCCAGCAAAAGATCGCATCGGGGGCAGGGCATCGGCCAAGCCAGTCGTTAGACCCATCGTACGGGTCGGCAATGTCGGTCCAAGGTTTGATTGGGGCACAGGTGTACAGGCGGTCATAAACATGACCGACAGCGCCAAAAGGCGGCGGAAGGTACGGTTCATGTAACGCCCCGCGATCTGCGGCCAGACGGCGCATAGGGGTCACAGCCAGACGGGTCAACGCAATCAGCGTTGGCCTCAATAAAGGTCAATTCTTCGGTCCACACCTGTCCCGCCCGCGCTTTTACAACGCGTGACGTGTGATGCTTTGCGACCGGCATTTTTGCCTTGGTCAACTCTGCTCTCCTTATAACTCAGTCCTGTACCTGCCAGCGGACTGAGGCCCGAGTGGGTGCGAAATTGGGCAATTCCGTGACGCACCACTCGTGCTCCTTATTTAAAGGGGATTTAGGGGTGTCTTTTCACAGTTTATATTCACGCCGCGTGTAAATGCAGCGGGTGTGTGTACCAAAAGACTCAATGGGTAAGTGGGTGTTGTTGATGTAACCACTAGATATGGGAGTCTATGGGCGTGCGGCGATATACGCGTCAATTTGGGGTGGCAAAGTCGGATCAGGTTTAAACTGGCCGTGCTCTCTCACTCGCGCGGCAAAAGCTTGGATTTCACCATCGTTCACTTCAGCGTTCCCATCGGTGTCGATGAACTGCATCTCCGTCCGAAAGACGGTTTGAATTTCAGCCTGCGTGGTTACAGCGTCGCCGTTCAGATCGCAGCGTGAAATAAGCTCCATCCAAAGAACCGTGCTGCGTGACCCAATTTGTAACTTGGACAATGTTTGCGCAGAAAACTCTGCAACACTGACAGCGTTATCTGCATTGGTGTCCGCGCTTAATATTTGTTCGACTGTTATATTGGCTGGCACCGCTTCGCCTGTGTATCCGGTCCGCGTTTCTTTCAGACGTGCCCAGGGCAATATTTCGGCTCGTGTTACGGTGCCGTCTCCGTTCAAGTCATTACGCATGAAGACTGACAGTTCCGATTGCCAAGCGCTGCTGCGTTCAAGCAACCCGAAAAGCGCGTAGTCGGGCACAGACAGACCGGTTTCACCATCCACGTCAAATTCGGCCGCAGCATAAAGCACTTTGGCTTCGAGCGTGGCGACCGTTTCCGATCGACGCATGTGAAATTCCAATAGACGGGTCATCGCCTGCGACGCTTGTGCGTCTTGGCTGTTTTGTGCGAAAGATGGCGAAACATATAACAACAAGGCGACAAACAAGGGGCGGTGCATATGGTGTTCCTTTGGCTACACCGCGACGACCCTACTGACAGACTTTGACAAAAGTTTGTCTAACGCTGACTGCGTGCCATAAACGCCAAGCGTTCAAACAGATGCACGTCCTGTTCGTTTTTCAACAATGCGCCGTGCAGTTTCGGCAGGGCGGATGCACCGTCGCGTTTTAAATCTTCAGCGGTCAAATCTTCGGCCAATAACAGCTTTAACCAATCCAACACTTCGGATGTGCTTGGTTTTTTCTTAAGGCCCTGTTGGTCGCGGACTTCATAAAATTGGGTCAATGCGGTGGTTAGCAACGCGTCTTTGATGCCGGGGTGATGGACTTCGACGATTTTTCGCATCGTGTCGATGTCGGGAAACCGGATGTAGTGGAAAAAGCAGCGGCGCAGAAACGCGTCGGGCAGTTCTTTTTCGTTGTTGGATGTGATGATGATGATCGGGCGATGGCGCGCGCGCACGGTCTGGCCCGTCTCATAGACGTGGAATTCCATCCGGTCGAGTTCTTGCAGCAGGTCATTGGGGAATTCGATGTCCGCTTTGTCGATTTCATCAATCAACAATACAACACGGCCCTCTACCTCAAACGCCTGCCACAGTTTGCCGCGTTTGATGTAGTTGGCGACGTCGTTTACCTTTGCGTCACCCAGCTGGCTGTCACGCAATCGCGATACTGCGTCGTATTCATAAAGCCCCTGTTGCGCCTTCGTCGTCGATTTGACGTGCCATTCGATCATCGGCAGTCCGAGGGCCGCGCTCACCTGACGGGCGAGTTCGGTTTTACCTGTTCCCGGTTCACCCTTTACCAATAAGGGGCGTTCCAAGGTGACAGCGGCATTCACCGCGACCGTCAGATCGTCGGTTGCGACATAAGTATCAGTGCCTTCAAATCGCATGCGTAGCGCCGCCTTTGTTTTCGATAACTTTGAAGCGCAAGTTATCACGGCTATATTCACCTTCAAGCCCTGATGCGACGCCAGTTTGCTTAAGGAAAATTGACCAGTAAGGGGGGGGTGACAGGACGCAAAGATCGAGGTAAAGGGAGGTCAACGGGGGGCCTGACAATGAATAAATTGACTGATACTTGTTCATCGCCCTCCACTCAGGGAGACAAGATGAAAGCTGAAACGTTTTTGCCAGACGATTACATGCCGGCCGAAGACGAGCCGTTTATGAACGACATGCAGACGGAATATTTCCGCCGCAAGTTGTTGGCCTGGCGGTCTGATATTCTCGAAGATAGCCGCGACACCATCGAAGCAATGAAAGATGGAACGCGTAATATTCCGGATGTTGCGGATCGCGCATCGGAAGAAACGGATCGTTCATTAGAACTGCGCACGCGGGACCGCGAACGCAAACTGGTGTCCAAAATTGATGGTGCCCTGCGCCGCATCGAAGAAGGTGAATTCGGATATTGCAGCGTGACGGGGGAGCCGATTTCCCTAAAGCGTCTGGACGCCCGCCCCATCGCCATCATGAGCCTTGAGGCACAGGAGCGTCATGAGCGGCGTGAAAAAATCCACCGCGATGACTGACGATTCAAAGATTGAGAATTCTGCAAGTGGCGGTCCCGAAACGGGCCGCCATATTTGTATTGTCGGCGGCGGAATTGGCGGGCTTACGGCGGCTTTGGGCTTTGCACAGCGTGGTTTTCACGTTGAGGTGTTCGAACAGGCACCCGCACTGACCGAAGTGGGTGCGGGTTTGCAGATCACCCCAAACGGGGGCCGCGTGCTGAATGCGTTGGGTTTGGACGATGCGTTGGATCGCGTCAGCATCACTGCACAAGCGGTGCAGCCGATGGACGCGCTAAGCGGGCGGGCGGTGACGCGATTTGATCTGTCCCAGCTTGATGGCCCGCCGTACCGGTTTATGCATCGCGCCGATCTGATCGCAGTATTGGAAAAGGCATGCCGCGCTTTGGGTGTGACCATCCACCTGGGGTCAGCGGTGGATTCGGCGGATTTGACAGCGGACCTTGTGATCGGGGCCGAAGGTATAAAATCTGGCACGCGCGCGGCGCTGAATGGTGACGCTGATCCGTTCTTTACGGGGCAGGTGGCATGGCGTGCGATTGTTGATGCACCAAATGCGGATCCGGTTGCGCAAATTTGGATGGCCCCTCGTCGGCATGTCGTGACCTATCCGTTGCCCGGTGGGCGGGTGAACATTGTGGCCGTTCAAGAACGGGCGCAGTGGGCAAATGAGGGATGGAACCACCGCGATGACGCGGCCAATTTGCGGCAGGTATTTCGCGATGTGTCGCCCCCCCTCATGTCGCTTTTGTCAAAGGTTGAGACGGTCCATTTGTGGGGCTTGTTTCGCCATCCTGTCGCCCAACACTGGCACAAAGGGCGGGTTGCGATTTTGGGCGACGCCGCGCATCCGACGCTGCCGTTTCTGGCGCAGGGCGCGAACTTGGCGATTGAAGATGCGTGGGTTTTGGCGGCCTGTTGTGAACATGATATCGACGCGGGATTGGTGCAATATCAGGCTGAACGTGCGCCCCGTGTCACGCGCGCGATTGCGGCGGCCAACGCCAATGCGCGCAAATATCACCTGTCAGGAATCGCGCGAACTGTGGCGCATACAGGTTTGAAAATAATTGGTTTTGTGGCGCCGAATGCGTTTCTTGACCGGATGGATTGGCTGTATGACTTGGACGTGACCGAATAGGTCAGGCGTCCAGCTCAACCCAAACAGGCACGTGATCTGACGGTTTTTCACGGCCGCGGACGTCCGATTCAATCCAGCAGTCTTTAAGCAAGTCAGCGCATTGATTTGAAAGCAAAAAGTGATCAATGCGGATGCCGTCGTTCTTGTCCCACGCGCCGGCCTGATAATCCCAGAACGAATAGTGGCCAGCGCCCTGATTACAGGCGTGAAATGCTTCTGTCAGGCCAAGGTTCAGCAGCTTGCGAAAGGCGGCGCGGCTGTCGGGGCGAAACAGGGCGTCATCTGTCCATACATTGGGGCGAGCCGCATCCTCGGCTTGGGGAATAATGTTGTAATCCCCTGCCATTAGGAACGGTTCTTCAAGTGCTATCAATGCCTCTGCTCGGTCCTTCAGGCGTTCCATCCAACGCAATTTATAATCATATTTCGGACCCGGCGCAGGATTGCCGTTGGGCAGGTAAAGACCGCACACACGGACGGCGGTGTCACCGATGACGGTGGCTTCGATATAGCGGGCCTCAATGTCATCAACGCCTTCGCGGCCTGCACATGCCGCGTCAGGCAAGCCGCGCGTGACGTCCTCAAGCGGGAGTTTGGACAGAATGGCGACGCCGTTGAACCCTTTTTGACCATGGGTTTCAACGGTGTAACCCATGTCCTCGAACACCTCGCGAGGGAAGCCTTCGTCGACTGATTTGATTTCTTGCAGCAGGGCGACATCGGGTGCGGATGTTTCCAACCATTCGGTCAGCGCGCCGATGCGGGCCTTCACGCCGTTGATGTTGAATGTCGCGATTTTCATGGTGTGGCCCCTGCTTGGTTCACACCGTTTTGCCCGTGTCGTGCGGGGCGCACAAGGTCCTACATCGAGAAGCTGACACCGCAGCCGCAAGAACTGGAAGCATTCGGGTTTTCGATCACAAAGCGCGCGCCGATCAGTTCTTCGGTGAAATCAATCGTCGCGTCGGCCAGAAACGGCAGCGACACTGTGTCGATAATCACCTTTTCGCCGGACCCTTCGAGGACCAAGTCGTTATCCTTGGGCGCGTCGAGGTCGATTTCGTATTCGAACCCTGAACATCCACCGCCCTTCACACCAATGCGCAGGGCTTTGCCGTCGGCATTCGCGCCGATTTCGGACAGGCGTTCAAACGCACGGGGGGTCACTTTTGGGGGCAGGGTCAACATGTTTGCGGCCTTTCGGTTATCGCTTATTTTCAATATAGGGGGGGAGGGCAGAGGCGACAAGGCAGTGTCGCCAGTTAGGGACAGATATGGCAGCCATTTATGCGTGCAGCCCGTCGCACACGCGCGGGCGATTGTTTGATGAAGACGAAAGCGGATTTCGCTCTCCGTTTCAGCGCGACCGAGACCGGATCATCCACGCGAGCGCGTTTCGCCGCCTGAAGCACAAGACCCAAGTGTTCGTGGAACATGAAGGCGATTATTTTCGCACGCGGCTGACCCATTCGATTGAAGTGGCGCAAGTGGCGCGCACGATTTCGGGTGTGTTAGGGCTGAATGCTGAACTGACAGAGGCAATTGCGCTGGCCCATGACCTTGGCCACACACCGTTTGGTCACACGGGCGAAGAAGCTTTGGCAGACTTGATGGCCCCTTACGGCGGGTTCGACCACAACGCGCAGGCCATCCGGATCGTCACATCCCTTGAGCGCCATTATGCGCAGTGGGACGGTCTGAACTTGACGTGGGAAACGCTTGAGGGGATCGCAAAACACAATGGCCCCGTCGGCGCACCCGTGCCCTACGCGCTTGAAGAATATAACGCGCGCCATGATTTGGAACTGCACACCCACGCGAGTGCTGAGGCGCAGGTTGCCGCCCTAGCCGATGACATTGCCTATAACCATCACGACATCCATGACGGGCTGCGCGCTGAATTGTTCAGTACGGATGATCTGTTGGCGCTGCCCATCGTTGGGGATTGCTTTCGCGAGGTGGATGCAAAGTACCCCGACCTCGACAAATATCGCCGCCGCCATGAGGCGTTGCGCCGTTTCTTTGGTGTGTTGGTGGAAGATGTGATCGCGGTCAGCCGTGCCAATCTGGAGCAGCTTGACCCGCAGACCTGCGGCGATATTCGCGGGGCAGGGCGCATGATGATGCAGTTTTCGCCCACGCTTTGGGCTAATCTGAAAATCGTGCGTAAGTTTTTGTTTTCACAGATGTACCGTGCGCCCAGCGTCGTAAAAATGCGCGAAGATGTGACCAAAGTGGTTGAGGATTTGTTTCCGCTGTTCATGGCCCAGCCCGAACATTTGCCAAAGCAATGGCGAAAGGATGTGGCGGACGCGGACGGCGAAACTGCATTGGCGCGGATTGTGTCTGATTATATCTCGGGCATGACGGACCGCTTTGCGCTGGAAACCCATGAGAGGTTGGTCGGGTAGAAAAGGTGCTTGGTTATTGGCGGGTTAGAGCCCAAATTGACGGTTCAACATCCTTGTTCTATGGCATTGTAAATCACTGAAAGGTCATTTTGCATGCCAAGCTTAGTAGTCCCTGAATTTGCAGTAACTGATTGGCTGAAATCTCGGAATTTCTACTGCGAGATTCTGGGTTTTAAATGCCTTTATGAACGTCCAGAAGATGGTTTTTGCTACCTCAGCCTTAATGGGGCAGAGATCATGATTGACCAGATAGGCGAAGGAAGAACGTTTGATGACGGGCACTTGCCCGTAAAATACCCGTTCGGACAAGGCCTTAACGTTCAGATTCAAGTTGATGAGATCAAGCCGCTTACAGACGCGTTGGCCGATGCGAATATCCCGCTTTACCTTGCCGTTGAAGACAAGTGGTATCGCAAAGACGTACTTGAAGTTGGTCACCGCCAATTTGTAGTAGCTGATCCGGATGGCTACCTGCTTCGGTTCTTTCAAGTGCTTGGTCCGGAGGTCGGTTAAGTCCGCATAGCGGCCCTCAATTCGACCCACAATTAACGTCACGCCAGCATGACTTTTGGGCGTAGTGATGTGACGTCGTGAACAAGATGGCCGATGCTGCACTGCGCAAGCCTCGTTGACGTGGGGCGCTATGGTGCTAAACGGATATTTCACCGAAAGGACGCCTTATGAATCTGTTCGCCGATATCCGCGCGCTTGTGATCGATTGTTTGACAGAACTGACAGAGGCGGGCGTTTTGCCCTCTGGTCTGGCGTTCGACAATATTGCGGTTGAACCACCACGCGATGCGTCACACGGCGATATGGCGACGAATGCCGCCATGGTGCTGGCCAAGCCCGCAGGCATGAAGCCGCGCGACATTGCACAGGCCTTGGCTGACAAATTGTCGGGCGATGCGCGTGTTGCCACTGTTGAGGTCGCGGGTCCGGGGTTTTTGAACCTGTCTTTGGATGCGACGGTTTGGGCCGGCATGGTGAAGGCCGCGTTGAGCAATGCTGATTTTGGGAAATCCACTTTGGGCGCCGGGAAGAAGATAAACGTCGAATATGTATCCGCAAACCCAACGGGGCCGTTGCACGTGGGTCACACGCGCGGCGCGATTTTTGGCGATGCTTTGGCGTCTTTGCTGGATTACGCAGGCTTTGATGTCACGCGGGAATACTACATCAACGACGGGGGCGGGCAGGTCGATGTTTTGGCGCGGTCCGTTTATTTGCGCTATCTTGAGGCCCACGGCCAAGAGGTCACGTTTGAGGACGGGACCTATCCCGGTGATTATCTGATCGACGCGGGTGAAGCTTTGAAGGCCAAAGTCGGCGATGCGTATGTCGGCAAGGACGAAGATGTCTGGCTGGCGGATGTGCGTAGCTTTTCCACGGATGCGATGATGGATCTTGTGCGCACGGACCTCGCGTCTTTGGGCATCAAGATGGATAATTTCTTCTCTGAAAAATCCCTCTATGGGACGGGCCGGATTGAGGAAGCGATCAATGATCTGAAATCCAAGGACCTGATTTACTGGGGTTCTTTGAAGCCACCCAAAGGCAAGCTGCCTGATGACTGGGTTGCGCGCGAACAATGGCTGTTCAAGTCCACCGATTTTGGCGATGACGAAGACCGCGCCGTTCAAAAAGGTGACGGGACATGGACCTATTTTGCACCAGACATCGCCTATCATTTTGATAAGGTTTCCAGAGGCTTCGACGGACTTGTTGATGTATTTGGTGCGGATCACACGGGCTACGTTAAGCGGATGAAGGCGGCGGTGGCGGCGTTGTCCAACAACACGGTGACGCTTGATATCAAGCTGGCGCAGATCGTGCGGTTGTTCAAAAATGGCGAAGAATTCAAGATGTCCAAGCGGGCAGGTACGTTCATCACCGTCCAGGATTTGGTGGACGAAGTGGGCAAGGACGTTGCGCGGTTCATCATGTTGATGCGCAAGAACGACACGCCGTTTGATTTTGATTTCGACAAGGTCACAGAGCAGTCCAAGGACAACCCAGTTTTCTATGTTCAATATGCAAATGCGCGGGTGCATTCGGTGCTGCGCAAGGCGCACGAGGCGGGGGTTGATACATCCGACCTGGCGTCAGCTGATATGACATTGGCGGCCCATCCTGCGGAACTGACCCTTGCGGGCAAAGTCGCGGAATGGCCGCGTGTGGTCGATGTGGCGGCGCGCTCAAATGAACCGCACCGCGTTGCTCTCTACCTCTATGACCTCGCGTCCGAGGTTCATGCGTTGTGGAATAGGGGCAATGACGACACCTCGCTGCGGTTCCTTCAAGAAGACAATGTTCCAGCGTCACAGGCAAAAATCGCCCTTATCCGCTCCGCGAGCGTTGTAATTTCTCACGGTTTGGGTATCTTAGGTGTAACTCCAGCAGAAGAGATGCGCTAAAGCGCACGTGTCTGGGGCGTTTGAGGCGTTAAATAGTGGCGGGGCAAACCCGTCCGATGAGGCAGACACATGGCAAACTTTACCGACACTCCCAATGGGGGCACCGCAGGGATTAAGGCTGGACTCGGGGCGGGCAAATACGTGAACGTGGCCGCCGCCGCCATTTCGGTGGCGTTGATTGGTGGCGTTGGTGTCTGGGGCTACAAGCTTTTGATGCGCGATGTGACGGGTGTTCCGGTCGTGCGCGCACTTGAGGGCGCGATGCGGATTTCGCCAGAAAACCCAGGCGGTGAAATCGCGACCCATTTGGGATTGTCTGTAAATTCAGTGCCAGGTGATGGGGGCGCTGCGGAACCAGAAGACCGCCTTGTGTTGGCCCCAAGCAGCGTGAATTTGCAAGCCGAAGACATGGAAGTGATCCCGACTGAGTCCATGGCGGAGGCCGGCGAAGTGGCCCCTATCGTTGAGGCTGACGTCGCCGAGGCGCAAGCCGTTACAGCGACGCTCGAAACAAATGACGCGGCGCCTGTTTTGGCGGCCGCGACAAACACGCCGGTTGATCCAAGCATACCACTGACGGCGGCGGATGTGTTGGCACTGGCGGATCAGATCGCTGCGGGTGCTGCCCCGATGACGAATTTGTCCGCTGGTGAAACCGCCCCGATTGAAGTTGCGGTAAACGGTGTGACAGTGAACCCTGATATTATCCCAGACGCTGTGCCGGGTGTGCGTCGATCTATCCGTCCGGCTGGTCGCCCCGCGACCCGTGCGGTGCCTGTTGCGGCCACGGCTGTTACGACGGCAACAACATCAGCCGCAGCAACGCCCATAACCGGCGAAGTCACGACAGCTGCGATCCCTGTAGGCACGAAGCTGGTTCAGCTCGGCGCATTTGACAGTGCGGATATTGCAGCCACTGAATGGGTCCGTTTTACAGCGCGTTTCCCAGATTTCTTTGATGGCAAAGATCAAGTGATCCAGCAGGCAACATCAGGTGGGCGCAAGTTCTTCCGCCTGCGCGCAATGGGGTTCCAAGACCTTAGCGATGCGCGCCGGTTCTGTGCTGCGCTGTCTGCCGAAGGGTCTGACTGCATTCCTGTTGTTGTGCGTTAAATGGCGTTTGGTGCCGCTATCCTGGGGCCAGAAGGCCTGAATATAACTGACTGGGAACGCTCTTTTTTTCGTGACTTTAAGCCGTTTGGTTTCATCCTGTTTGCCCGCAATGTGGACAATCCCGATCAGGTCCGGCGTCTGTGTGATGACTTGCGCGACGCGGCGGGCCATGATGCCCCCATTATGGTCGATCAAGAAGGCGGGCGTGTGCAGCGCCTGCGCAGCCCCCATTGGCGCGAATGGTTGCCGCCACTGGAACAGATGGAACAGGCGTCTGACCCGATCCGTGCCATGTGGTTGCGGTATCGTATCATTGCCGCCGAACTGCGCGATGTTGGCATCGATACCAATTGTGCCCCCTGCGCGGATATTGCAGGGCGTGTGACCCATCCGTTCCTGCGCAACCGTTGCTTTGGCGATGATCCATTGACAGTGATGGACGCCGCACGCACCGCCGCCGAGGCGCATTTGGCAGGCGGGGTCTTGCCCGTCGTGAAACACATCCCCGGTCATGGATTGGGATCGGTGGACAGCCATAAAAACCTGCCACGCGTTGATGCGACCCGCGACTTTCTGGAACGCCAGGATTTTGTGCCGTTTCGCGCGTTGGCCGATCTGCCAATGGCGATGACGGCCCATGTTGTTTATGATGCGATTGATCTGGATTCCCCCGCTACCACATCAGAGGCCGCGCACTATGTAATACGCCACGAGATCGGGTTTAAGGGCTTGTTGATGACCGATGATATCTCAATGGAGGCGCTTGATGGGTCTGTCGCGGATCGGTCGCGCGCGGCGTTGCGGGCAGGGTGTGATGTGGTTTTGCACTGCAACGGCAAGCCGCGTGAACTGCTGGCCGTATCAGAGGCCGTTGGAACATTGTCAGGCCCTGCCGCCTTTTGGGAAGCAAAGGCAGGTTTGCATCTGCGCAAAACATCAACGCCCGTTGACATTGACGCCCTGTCAGAGGAATTTGACGACCTAATGACGGCGGTCCTTTAGCGGTCCGTCAAAGGGGCCCGATGTCTGATCTTGAAACCTTCCAAAGCGATGTGAACGACCGCCTCGCGGCGGAAGCGCTGATCGTGGATGTCGACGGCTTTGAAGGGCCTTTGGACCTGCTGTTGACCCTGTCACGCACCCAGAAAGTTGATCTGCGCCAGATATCCGTTCTGGCCCTTGCACGCCAATACCTTGCGTTTATTGAACAGGCCCGCGATTTGCGGCTGGAATTGGCGGCGGATTATCTGGTGATGGCCGCGTGGCTGGCCTTTCTGAAATCCCGCTTGCTGTTGCCCCCCGATCCCACGGAAGACGGCCCAAGCGGTGAAGAATTAGCTGCGCACTTGGCGTTCCAGCTCGAACGATTGTCAGCGATGCGCGAAGCGGCGGCCAAGTTGATGGCGCGCGATCAGTTGGCGCGCGATTTCTTTGCCCGTGGCATCACTGAGGACGTCACCCGCACGCGGCGCGTGACCTATACCGCGACATTGCTTGATTTGATGCAGGGCTATGCGCGCATTAGAACCAAAGACGAATTCCGCCCCTTCGTGATGGACCGCGAAAAGGTGTTCACCATGGAAGAAGCCCTGTCGCGTTTGCGCGGATTGATCGGCTTCGCGGGGGAGTGGACCGACATTTTGTCATACCTGCCAGAGGGTTGGGAGATGGACCCCGTTAAGCGCCGCTCTGCTACGGCGTCCACATTTGCGGCCACGCTTGAGCTGGCCAAAGAAGGCAAGATCGAGCTGCGCCAAGGCGATGTGTTCGCGCCTATTCAGATCAGAAAGAAAGACCGATGAGCGATAAGCCAGCAGCAGTCGAGCAAGAAGAAAGCCTGTTTGAAGCCCCACCGATGGGGGAACAGGAACGCATGGTTGAGGCGATCCTGTTTGCCACAGCCGATCCCGTCACAGTTGCCGAACTGGAAGGGCGGATGCCGCACGGTTGTGATCCCGCCGAAGCATTGGTGTACCTGCGCAAACGGTATGAAGGGCGCGGTGTGTCCTTGGTTAAGGTAGGTGATGCATGGGCGTTGCGCACGGCGCCTGACCTCGGATTTTTGATGCAAAAAGAAACGGTTGAGACCCGCAAGCTGTCGCGCGCGGCGGTCGAAACGTTGGCGATTGTGGCCTATCACCAGCCCGTTACCCGCGCCGAGATCGAAGAAATTCGCGGGGTGTCCGTCAGCCGCGGCACGATTGACCAATTGATTGAACTGGAATGGGTGCGATTTGGACGCCGCCGCATGACCCCTGGGCGGCCTGTGACGTTTGTGGTGACGCAAGATTTCCTCGATCACTTTGGTCTTGAGGGCGCGCGTGATTTACCGGGCCTGAAGGAATTGCGCTCTGCCGGTTTGCTCGAAAGTCGGCCTGTGCCGGGGCTGGGGGCGGTCCCAAAAGAGGACGGCGACGGCGACGACGAGGTGATCGATGATGGCGATCAGTCCGAAATGTTCGACGAAACCTGATCTTTTTGGGCGGACTTGCCCTCAATTTGTCAGAATTCACCCGTATCTATTGGGGTATCGGTCACGCAGCCTATATAGTGGACCTAGCAACCGGAGGTTAATCCCATGGAACGACTGTTGAGCATGATCCTACGCCGCCTTGTAAATAAGGGCGTGAACTCCGGTATTAAGGCGGTGTCCAACCGTGGTGGTAAAAATCAGGACGAAAGCCGCGAGGCCCGTCAAATGAACCGCCAAGGTCAGCAAAATGGCGAGGGATTGCGCAACGCAACCCGCATGTTACGCCGCATGAGCAAGTTCTGAGGCGATACTCTACAGGCTTTATTAAGAGATCAGGCCCATACCCCTCCCAATCTTAGGGAGGTTGAACATGGTATTATTAAACCCGGGCGCAGTGTTTGGCCACCAGTTTAACTACATCCAATTTTTTCTGCGACTGCGCGTCCCACTTGCTATGGCGGCGATCGTGTTTGCCATTCTGGGGTTGGGCGCCAATTTCCTCGGTATTGAGATCGCGATCCGTGGGGCAGGTGACGCTGCGGCCACGCATCCGATTACCGCACTGTGTTTGATTGGAACGGGTTTAAGTATTTTACGGCTGAACCGGTTTGGGCAAGCGCCATTGTGGCGATACCTTCTTAGCGGGACCATCATAGCCGTGTGTTCAACCCGATTGATGCAAGCGGAGCTGACGCAAATCGTGGGCGCACCGATGATGGATGTTTTTGGCCCCATTGCCGGATTTAGCGGACATTTTAGTATTGAATCCGCGCTGGTTCTTTTGGCTTTTGCGATGGCTGGTTTGTTGCGCCGTGGTCTTGGGCGGTGGGGTATTGCCTTTCTTGTGATCGGGCTGGCGACAGTTTTTAATACGGTGCTGGAAATCAGTTACGGGCTCACGTTTTTTAATGGTGGGGTCGCCGCGTTTTCACTGCTTGCGATGGGCAGTGCCGCGATCGCGACTTTAACGTCTTACATCCACCGCCCAATCGTGCGCGTCCTGTTTGTAAGGGGGGGCCTTGGCCGTCAGACGCGCATCATGGCGCTGGCAGCCCTTATGATACCGTGGGTAGGTGGCTTGTTCCTCCATTCTGTGCGGGAATTCGGACCGACAGCCGCGCTATATGAAGCCGTGGTTGTGTCGGTCATCGCATGGTCGATGTTGATTATATTGGTGACGTCAGCGGCGCATCTTGAAACCAGCGATGTTGCGCGGCGCCGCGCTGAACGGGCCTTGCTGATGGTAAAGCGCATCGATCCGCTGACAAAAACGCTGAACCGCTTTGGAATGTCTGAAAAGTTGGAAACCGCTTGGGCAGAATTCAAAGGCGGCGGCGCGATGTTTGGAATGCTAATGTTGGACGTCGATTATTTTCGCCGGATTAACGATACTTTTGGTCATGGCGTTGGGGATGGCGTTCTGGAACGCGTCGCCGCGACATTGCAGCCGCAATTACGGGATCATGATGCCTTGGGTCGATGGAGCGGCGAAGAATTTTTGATCCTCCTTAAGATCAAAGCACAAAGGGATTTAGATGTGGTCGCGGGGCGGTTGCGCAACGCCCTTAAGGACGTGAACAGCCCGTTTCCCGCTGGGTTAGACGGTGAACCCATGAGCATCACAGCGTCGTTCGGCATCAGCGAAATGCGCGAAAATGATGATACGCCAGCCGACACACTCATGCGTGCAGACGCGGCACTGCATATGGCCAAAGATGCAGGACAAGATCACATCGTGACCTAATACGAGTTAAGCGAAGACATAGATACGCTGGTATTCAAGTACACGCAGGAGGCGGTCCAAGACAAAGGCAAGCCGAGTGAGATTGCGGCTTAAGCTTTGAAATGCTTTGACAATTTCAAGCCTTGGCCTTGATAGTTTGATTTAATGTCTTGGCCGTACAGCGCTGCGGGCGTTTGCGACATATGTTCATAGACCAAACGCCCAACCACTTGGCCGTGTTCAAGAACAAAGGGCGCTTCGTGGCAGCGAACTTCGAGAACACCGCGCGATCCTGCACCGCCCGCGCTGTCCCACCCAAAGCCGGGATCAAAGAAACCTGCGTAGTGGACCCGAAATTCGCCAACCATCGCGAGGTAGGGCGCCATTTCCGCGGCGCAATCGGGTGGGATGGCAATCGCTTCGCGGCTGACGAGGATATAAAATGCTCCGGGATCCAGAATGATCCGCCCGTCTTTGGTGCGTACTTCTTCCCAGAATGCAGCTGGGTCGTAGTGGTCAATCTGGGCTAAGTCGATCACACCTGTATGAGGTTTCGCCCGATATCCTACCAGATTACTGCTTTGCGGCTTAAGGTCCACTGAAAACCCCAAACCGTCAGAAATCACCGCTATGCCATTCACGATCGGTGTTTTCGCATGCAGCGCGGCGAGGTCTTCGTCATTGATGAAGGTCTTGCCCTGCCGGAAAATAATCTGGTTGAGCATTAAGCCAGGCCGCACCAAAACCGAAAAAGAGCGCGGGCAAATTTCTACAAACAACGGGCCACTATACCCGTCAGGCACACGATCAAATTCGACGCCGTTGTCGGTGATGATCCGCGTCAAAAGATCGAGCCGCCCTGTTGAGGATTTCGCGCTCGCCGCTGCGGTCATGCCTTTCGGGAGAGACAGGTTTTCCATCAAAGGGACGACATAAACGCATCCCTTTTCCAAAACCGCCCCATCGCTGAGGTCGATTTCGTGCATGGTAAATTGATCAAGGCGCGCGGTTACGGTCTGCCCACGCCCCGCCAAAAAAGAGGCGCGCACGCGGTAGGCACGGTTGCCTAAACGCAAATCCAGCGATGCGGGTTGAACTTGGCCACTGGCGAAAGGCGCGTCTGCGCCGACCGCGCCGCTGTCAATCAAGTCGCTGATTTGGGTGTCGGATAGAACGCCGTTTTTCATGTTATGCCTTTGATCTAAATGCAAAAACGCCCACCAACGTCGAATACGTGGCGGGCGGTTTTGAATTGGTCGGGCCAGCAGGACTCGAACCTGCGACCTTCCGTCCCCCAGACGGACGCGCTACCAGGCTGCGCCATGGCCCGACTTGTGGGACGTCATACCGCAAATCAGGCGCGGGGCAAGGCGTAAAACGCATGCCGCCCCCCTAGATCAGCGGGTTTCGATCCGGTTACGCAAAACTTGCATCCTGTCGAGAAGGGGGGCAATGGCCGACGCTTGGGCAGCGATTTTGGCGGTCGGGGCTTTGTGGAGCAGGTTGAAAATCCGCGCAGGCACCTTGCTGTCCGCGTCCGACGGGTCAGCCGGAATATCCATGCGCTTGACCGCGGCTGGTTGCGATACGACGGGGGCTGGCTCTGGCTTCGGCTG
>JABBAI010000044.1 GCA_018608045.1 Octadecabacter sp.
CATCCGGCGCGGTCGCATCCCATTCTTCTTCCAGCTTTTCGCGCCGGATGGATCGCGAATACAAAGACACGCACAAATAAATCACGGACAGGGCCAGAAACCCGAATACGACCAATCTTACAAACAACATGTCATCTCCTCGTTAGCGCGCCACGGAGCCACGCGCGCGATCAGATCGTCTTGCACAGGTCGCCCGCTTGCGAGTTCTTCCATCGGTTCTTCAAAGCCGAACAACGCTTCACACGTGCCAGCCTTATCCACCTGATACTCGTTTGACAGGAATTCCGCCACATAAGCCTTCTCGGCATCTGGCCAGCCCATATACGAGCTTTAAAACACTTCTTTGTGGCAGATGAACAGTCGGCGCACTTCCATCGGCAACAAGTCCGCGAACAGGGACCTTAGCATGCCTTCAGCGTTCTATTCTGCGCCGTTCTGTGATACTTAACTATTTGTAGCTGGTTCCCGTATCGATTCCTCTCGTCAGATAAACTACTGTTTTCTAAAAAAAGCCGCAGTTGAAGGTAGCGCGCGCCCCTCTGATTTAACTATTCGCATAATCAGTCATACGTAATTATAGTGTTTCCCATCCTTTCGGGTCTACAAAGCAACATCTTTTTTGGGATCTTTGAAAAAACCCAAAAGCTCGTCCGTGGATGAGTTCAAATAGGGTTCGCGCCGCTCAGGCGCGCACTCGATCTGATTTTGGGTCATAGGGTGTACGCAGATGTGTGGTGGTTTTGATATGTTGACCCGCCAGATCAATGATAAAGCTGTGGCTGTTCACAAACGCCTGATCAATCGTGTGACCAACTTCGATGTCACACAATGCAACCGCGGCACCTAAGCTATGCCCATAGCCGGCTGAGCGGACTTCACCCACTTCAACGCCGTCGCAAAGCACGGCCTCTCCACCCCAAATCTGTGCATCTGCATCGTTCAAGACTAATTGGATAATGCGACGATTCAGATGATTTGGATCAGCTTTCGCGGCAAGCAACGCGTCTTTTCCGATAAAGCCACCCGGTTTGTCAAAATCGACCGCAAAGCCCAGACCAGCCTGTAGTGGCGTGATGTCAGGGGTCAATTCGCGGCTCCAAGCGCGATAGCCTTTTTCGATCCGCAGACTATCCAGCGCGTAATACCCGGCGTCACGGATGCCATGATCGGCTCCGCCCCGCATCAGGTCGTCATAAACCCCGGCGCAAAATTCAGTCGGGACAATAAGCTCCCAACCCAACTCGCCCACATAGGTCATGCGGTTTGCCATCACGGTGGCATAGCCTAGGTCGATGCTCTTGCAGGTGCCAAACGCAAAGCTGTCGTTCGACAGATCGGATTTGGTCAATGCGCCCAACACGTCGCGGGATTTTGGCCCCATAAGTGCCAGAACAGACCACGCCGATGTGACATCGGTCATGAACACATGGGCACCGCGTGCAAAATTGCGCGAAATCCAGTCGGCATCGCGCACCGCCTGCGCCGAGCCAGTGATGATGAAAAACGTGTCTACCTTCGTGCGGATGACTGTCAAGTCGCTTTCAAATCCGCCGCGTTTGTTCAACAGGCCCGTGTATACAGTTTTGCCAATCGGCACGTCGATATTTGCGGCACAAATTCTGTTAAGTTCAGTGCAGGCATCGCCCCCCTGCACCAGTAATTTGGCAAAGGATGTTTGGTCGAACACGGCGACGCCTTCACGCACCGCCTTGTGTTCTTCCGCGACTGCATCGTGCCAGTTTTGGCGGCCAAAGCTATATTCGGTGTCTGCCTTTGTGCCTTCGGGCGCGAACCAATTTGCCCTTTCCCAGCCCATTTTTGATCCAAAGACTGCCCGTTTTGCGGCCAGTCGGTCATATAGCGGCGAGCGACGGAACGGGCGTGCTGTGTCTAATTCTCGGTTCGGCCATGGCATTGCATAATGCAGTCCCAATGTTTCTTTCACCCTGTCGTGCAGCCACGTCGGATTGTTGTTAAAATCGGCAAAACGACGGATGTCGACGGCAAACAGGTCTGACGTCGCCTCACCTTCCACAATCCATTCAGCAAGCGCACGCCCCGCACCACCCGCGCTTGCGATGCCCATCGAATTGAAGCCAGCGCCAACAAAGAAGTTTGCCAGCTCTGGCGCTTCACCTAGCAAATAGTTGTTATCAGGCGTGAAGCTTTCAGGGCCGTTGTAGAATTTGCGAACACCTGCGTTTTCCATATCCGGCACACGGATCAGCGCGTTGTTCAAAAGAATTTGAAACTGGTCCCAATCGTCGGGCAACAAGGAGAATTCGAATTTGTCAGGGATGCCTTCCATGCCCCACGGTTTTGCCTCAGGTTCAAACCCGCCCATCACAAGCCCGCCAGTTTCTTCTTTGAAATAGATATAACCGTCTGGGTCGCGCAAAACCGGAAGATCGGGCTTAACGCCCTTCATTGGCTCCGTCACGATATACATATGCTCAGCGGAATGAAGCGGGACATTCACACCGCACATCTTGCCAATCTCGCGGGCCCATTGACCTGCACAATTGACAACGACTTGAGCTTCAATTGTGCCGTGATCCGTTACAACCCCTGTTACAGCGCCATCCTTTGTGGTGATATCGGTGACTTTCACGCCCTCAATAACCCGCGCACCGCCATTGCGTGCACCCCTTGCCAAAGACTGTGTCAGATCGGTCGGGTTGGCCTTACCGTCTCCGGGCATCCAAATCCCGCCTTTCAGATCACCAGTTTGCATCACTGGCCATTTATCGCCTGCCTCTTGTGGGGTCAGAACATCCACCTCGACGCCCTGGGCACGGGCGGCAGCGGCTGTGCGCATCAGCATTGTCATTCTGTCATCAGTGCGTGCGACAGTGACGGACCCGCACTGCATCCAACCTGTCGCCAACCCTGTTTCAGCCTCAAGATCCGCATAAAGCTGTGTTGAATAGCGGATGAGATTGGTCATTGCTGGCTGACTTCGCAATTGCCCCACAAGACCCGCCGCATGCCATGTTGTCCCGCAGCTCAGCTGTCCTTGTTCCAGCAACACAACATCCTTGTGCCCCATTTTTGTCAGGTGATACCCCACCGAACAGCCGACAATACCGCCACCAATGATGACATATTGCGCGCTTTGAGGGAAAGATTTGGACATTGCACGACTTCACATTACATTATTCTGCCAAAATATTGCAATACTTTGCAAAACTATGCAATGGTCGTTATGTTAGTCGGTGATCTGAAAGGTCATCCCGTTTTGCGTAATCGCGCTTAGG
>JABBAI010000155.1:0-2044 GCA_018608045.1 Octadecabacter sp.
TGGCAACCATCACAGGGTCCGGGCCCCATGGTCGCATCATCAAGGCCGATGTGGAAAACGCAACGGCCGAACCCGCCGCTGCCACCGCTTCGGCACCTGCTGCATCCGCAGACGCACCCGCCGCGGCAATGGCGACCGGCCCAAGCACAGCCCAAGTCACGGCCATGTACGAGGGCCGCCAGTTCGAGGAAATCAAGCTCGACGGGATGCGCAAAATCATCGCTGCCCGCCTAACGGAAGCCAAACAAACCGTGCCGCATTTCTACCTGCGTCGCGATATCCAACTGGACGCGCTGCTGAAGTTCCGCAGCCAGCTCAACAAAACGCTTGAAGCACGCGGCGTGAAGTTGTCAGTCAACGACTTCATCATCAAAGCCTGTGCTTTGGCGTTGCAAGAGGTGCCGGAAGCCAACGCTGTCTGGGCTGGTGATCGTGTGTTGCAGATGACGGCATCGGACGTTGCTGTGGCTGTTGCGATTGAAGGCGGCTTGTTCACGCCTGTGCTGCAAGACGCTGAAATGAAGTCACTTTCTGCGCTGTCCGTGCAGATGAAAGACTTCGCCTCCCGTGCGCGGGACCGCAAACTTGCGCCGCAGGAATACCAAGGCGGCAGCTTTGCGATATCAAACCTTGGTATGTTTGGCATCGACAATTTCGATGCGATCATCAACCCGCCCCACTCCGGTATTCTGGCCGTGGGCGCTGGTGCGAAAAAACCGATTGTTGGCGCAGACGGTGAACTCGCCGTTGCAACGGTCATGTCCGTCACGCTGTCCGTTGATCACCGTGTGATTGATGGCGCGATGGCTGCAAACCTGCTGAACGCGATCAAAGCGAACCTCGAAAATCCGATGGGTATGTTGGCCTGATCGAGACCTGATCATACATAAAAAAGGGCCGTATGGATCACTCCAAACGGCCCTTTTTGATTCTCTCGCGTGTACCGCGCGCTTATCCGTGCGTGCGCAGCAATTGATCCATGGTGCGGCTGGGCTGCGAACAGCCCGCTTCACCGACGACCTTTGCAGGCACACCCGCAACGGTTTTCATCGGCTCAATGTCTTCAAGCACCACAGAACCAGCGGCAATGCGGCTGCAATGGCCGACCTTGATGTTGCCTAGAACCTTGGCGCCCGCGCCAATCAACACACCGTTCCCGATCTTGGGATGCCGGTCTTCTTCTTCTTTGCCAGTCCCGCCCAGCGTGACGGAATGCAGCATCGACACATTGTCGCCGACCACAGCCGTTTCGCCAATGACGATTGAATGCGCGTGGTCGATCATCAGGCCCTTGCCGATGGTCGCACCGGGGTGAATGTCGACACCAAAAATCTCGGAGACGCGCATCTGCACGTAATATGCCAGATCTTTGCGGCCCTCTTTCCACAGGAAATTCCCCAGACGGAACGCCTGTATGGCCTGAAAACCTTTGAAAAACAACAAAGGCTGCAAGAACCGCAGGCAAGCGGGATCGCGGTCAAAAATCGCCACAATATCGGCGCGGGCCGCATCGGCCAGTGATGGATCGGCCCCATAAGCACGATCCGCAATTTCACGTAGCATCTGATCGGACATCTCGGATGTCGCCAGCTTCATAGAAATCCGGTAGGCCAACGCGTTTTCGAGCGATGTGTGGTGCAAAACGGAGCTGTGCACAAAGCCACCAATCAACGGTTCATCGCGGATCGCAGCCTCTGCCTCATTGCAAATGCGTTGCCAAACCGGATCAACGGTCGTCAGTTTTGGATTGGTCTGGGCCATGGCGCACCTCACTTTCAGGGGTTTCCTATCCCATATAGGCATAATTTTCCAAGAACAAACCTGTGACGTGCAACATCACATTTTGTCATTCCCCTGTGCGCGCCATGTGCCGTCAACACATCCCCTAAGGCGGCACAATATCGTGCGCTGCATTGCGATGTCGCGACCCGTGGATACAACGTCGCCTGCGCATAAAGGGATCCAGTCCCACCGCCCGGGTGTGCCACGCCATACGACTCACGCCATTGATCCGCCGCATGCGCCGCCGCGATCAGGTCAGTGG
>JABBAI010000155.1:2144-3231 GCA_018608045.1 Octadecabacter sp.
GACACGGTCGTTTGGCGGGTTTGCACACCAGCTTTGAAGACCCGCACAACGTAGCGTTCAAAGGATTTAGACAGCGGCACATCTTGCTCGCCCCACGCGTCCCCCCCGATCCGCGCGCGACGGATCCAAGACACGTCCAACCCAGCCCCTGACGGCGTTGCCTGCAAATGACAGACAGAATAGGGCCGCAAGCCAATGCCTGAAAACGCATCAGTGCGGTACTGATAGCTCGGATCGCTGAGCGGTCGGGTGCCGGGGCCATAGCGGTAATGCTGCGTCACATCACGCGCCGAACTCGCCAATTCGATCTGCTGGGGCCGTCCGTCAAGCAGCACGAAAATCGACCCCTCGGGCCATTGATCTGGCTCCACAGCGTTTGACCCTGCTTGCCCGCGGAATCGCACGCACAGATCAAACGTGTTCTCGTTCACAATTTCCGCTTGCGCGAATTGGAACACTTCCCAGTTTTGCGCTGATCCATCGCCGATCACCGCGAGATTAGCCTCACTTAGAAGTTGATCCACCGACACACTTTTCACATTCCCACGGATCATTTTGACACGCAACACAGGACTACGATCCAAAAGCCAAGAACACGCCTTTTGCAGCACCGTTTGCGTCTGACCAATCACTAAAGCTGAGGTTAGAAATCGATTCAGCCCATAACCTGCGTCTTGCGTGGCAGAATACAGCGCCACGCTACCTGGCCACGGAACACCTGAGCCCGCGACGTAGGGTGCCACAGGATCTTCGTCACCCGTAAACAGCGGCAAGTCCATCAGCACCAATTCGACGGAACGGGGAGCGTAAAACTGCGCAGCCCGAACGTCTTTTCTGTCACGTCTTGAGGCTCATAGATCGCAGGTTCAATACGGACAGACTCCAGTGTCCCGACAGTCCGTACATAGCTACAGGCGGACCATAAGCGGCGGGCGCATCGTACCAGCGCAAGCCATCGCGATTGATAAAAATAATGCCACTCAAAACGCGACAATCGTCCACTCGAGCGTGACCTCAGCTTTTTGGAAAGTACGGCCGAAGCCGCTGCATTCGCGCCTCCGTCAGCCAATAAATATTGCTCATCATA
>JABBAI010000057.1 GCA_018608045.1 Octadecabacter sp.
ATGACTTTTGCGTCAATGGCCGATCGCAATGCAATCGAGAACGAAATGCCATGGGAGGAGCGTAACCTCCCCCACTCTGTCTGGGCCCAGCTCAGCCAAACAGCGGCGACCCACGGGGCCCGCAATGCGGTGACATTCCAGATGTTTTCCGGCGACAACGATCCTGCCGAAACGCTGACATGGTCGCAATTGCAGGGCAAAGTCGCCCAAACCGCCAACCTGTTTCGCGAACTTGGCGTGGGGTCAGACGATGTCGTCGCCTTCCTGCTTCCCAATTCGATGGAAACGGTGCTGACGTATTTGGGCGGTACGGTCGCGGGCATCGTAAACCCGATCAACCCGCTGCTGGACGCGGATCAGATCGGCTCGATTCTCAAGGAAACGAATGCCAAGGTGCTTGTCACCCTGCGCGCATTTCCCAAAACGGACGTGGCCCAAAAAGCAGCTGAAGCCGTGGCCCTTGCCCCCAACGTCAAAACAATCGTTGAAATTGATCTGCTGAAATATATCGGCGGCATCAAACGCTTTATCGTGCCCCTGATCCGCCCGAAGGTGAAAACCAACCACGGCGCCAAGGTTATTGATTTCAACACATCCATTGCCAAACAGCCGACTACGCTGACGTTCGAGGATCCCGTTGAGGATCGCGTCGCGGCCTTTTTCCACACGGGTGGCACAACAGGCATGCCGAAAGTTGCACAGCACCGCAATTCGGGCATCATCTACAACGCATGGCTGGGCCACCGATTGTTGTTCACTGAAGAAGACACAATGATCTGCCCGCTGCCGCTGTTCCATGTGTTCGCGACCATCGTGTGCATGGGCGCGTCCCTCAGCTCTGGCGCGCATATCGTGTTCCCGACCCCGCAAGGCTATCGCGGTGATGGCGTGTTCGATAATTTCTGGAAGCTGATTGAACGCCACAAAGTGACCTTCATGATCACCGTGCCCACGGCGATGTCTGCGTTGATGCAGCGTCCTGTGAACGCCGACACCTCGACGCTGCGGATCGCGTTCTGTGGTTCCGCACCGCTCCCGCTTGAGCTCTATAAAAAGTTCGAAGCCTCGGCAGGCGTCACGATCTGCGAAGGCTACGGCCTGACAGAAGCGACCTGCCTTGTGTCCATCAACCCGCCTGAGGGGGAAAAGAAAGTCGGTTCTATCGGCTGCCCGTTCCCCTACACGCACGTGCGCATCATCGACCCCGCCACACAGCGCGACATGCCGACGGATGCCATCGGTGAAATCTGCGTTGCGTCCCCTGGCGTGTTCGACAATCACACCTACACAGAAGCCGCCAAGAACAAAGAATTGTTCTACCCGGGCGAAGATTCCCCGCTTGGGGATGATGTGCAATACCTGCGCACGGGCGATCTGGGCCGCATCGATGAGGATGGTTACCTCTGGATTACCGGTCGCGCGAAGGATCTGATTATCCGTGGCGGTCACAACATCGACCCCGCCGAAATCGAAGAAGCACTGGCCGGTCACCCAGAAGTCGCCTTTGCGGGTGCCATCGGTCAACCCGATGCCCATGCGGGCGAAGTGCCTGCCGCCTTTGTGGAGCTTACCGGTGGGGCAACAGTGACGGTCGACGCCCTTATGGAGTTCGCCAAAAAGCACATCCACGAGCGCGCAGCCTATCCCAAACATCTTGAGATTATGGATGAGCTGCCAAAAACCGCCGTTGGTAAAATCTTCAAACCCGATTTGCGCAAATCCGCCATCACGCGGGTCTATAACGCGGCCCTTGATAAGGCTGGCGTTGGCGCACAGGTCACGGGCGTTGTTGAAGACAAAAAGCTTGGCCTTGTGGCGCAGCTGTCCAAGACGGGCGAGGCGAGCGACGATCAGGTCAAAGACGCCTTGGGTGATTTCACGCGTCCTTGGGTTTGGGGAGACTAAATCCACGTCACACAAATTGAGACAAAGCGCCGCCCTGACAGGGGCGGCGTTTTTCGTTTACACCATGCGTATAGAGGATGAATTGATATGCCCGCTGAGTATCCGATTGCTGTTATGGATGGCACCTGCGCGCTTTGTGCGTTTGGCGCTAAAATGGTTCACCGATTGGATCGGACTGGCGACATTCACATCGCCCCGATCCAAGGGGAAACGGGTGCGGCGCTGATGGTCAAACACGGGCTCGACCCCCTCGATCCTGACAGCTGGTTGTTCATCGAAGAAGATGGCACCGTCACCCGTGATCTTGATGCGTTGATCCGTTTGGGGCGTCGCACCGGCGGATTGGGTTGGCTTCTTACGTGGCTCAAACTGTTTCCGAAACCTGCGCGCGACTGGATGTACGCCCGCGTCGCGCGCAACCGCTACGCCATGTTCGGGCGCGCAGATATGTGTGACATCCCTGATGCGGGACTGCGGGCGCGGTTGCTTTCATGAAAATTATGGTCATCGGCGGTACGGGCGCGTTTGGTGCGCGGTTGTGCGATCTGTTGGCGCGTGACGGGCACGGTGTCACAATCGCGTCGCGGCGCAAACCAGTTGGTACAAAATCGACTGGTCGGGGTCATAGTTTTATACAAAACCGTCAAAACGCCCCCGATCTGACCGATTTTGCGCATCGTGAATTTGATCGGAACGGTCCGCTTACAGGGTTTGATGCCTATGATGTGGTTGTGGATGCGGCGGGACCTTTCCATGCCTACGGGGATGATCCCTACCGCATTGCGCGGGCCGCAATTGCCGCTGGCGCGCACTACTTCGATCTGTGTGACAATGCGGAATTTTGCCAAGGAATCTGTGTGTTACGCGATGATGCACTGGCTGCGGGTGTTTGCGTTTATTCCGGCATGTCATCCGTCCCCGCGCTGTCGTCCGCCGTGGTTGAGGCTTTGCGCGATGGCGAAACGCCCTTGATGATCGAAACGGCCATCTTGCCCGGAAACAAAGCCCCGCGTGGGCGCGCGGTGGTCGAAAGTATCTTGGATCAAACAGGTCGTTTTTACATTGAAAAAAAGGGTGGTAGGGATTTTTTGGTGCGGTCGTGGTCCGACCCGAAGACCTATGATCTGGGCGGATGTCGCCGCCAAGGCTGGCGCATCGAAGTGCCCGATCAACGCCTGTTTCCAGACCACTTTAACTGCGCATCGGTATCGTTCCGTGCCGGACTAGAACTTGTTGTGATGCGATATGGTCTTGGGGTTTTGTCGTTTATTCGCAGTAAGGTGGGGTTCAAAATCCCAGAC
>JABBAI010000121.1 GCA_018608045.1 Octadecabacter sp.
TTTTCCACCTTTGAAATGTCGATCGTCATGTCGGCCTATTTTGTGGGCTTTTTGGGGGGATCACGGCTTGCGCCGGATATGATCCGGCGGGTCGGACATGTGCGGGTGTTTGCCGCCCTTGGGTCGACAATTTCGGCGGTGCTGATCCTTTATCCCGTCCTCACCGAAGTCTGGGCGTGGACCTTGGGGCGCATCGTAATCGGATTTTGCTTTTCAGGCGTCTATGTCACGGCTGAAAGCTGGCTGAACAATTCTGCGACCAATGAAAACCGCGGTCAATCCTTGTCGGTTTACATGCTGGCGCAGATGTCGGGCATTGTCGTCGCCCAAGGTATCCTAAGCGTGGGCGATGTTGGGGGATATGTGTTGTTCATCATCCCTTCCGTTCTGGTGTCTTTGGCGTTTGCGCCGATCTTGTTGTCGGTGGCCCCGACGCCGGCCTTTGAATCCACTAAACCCATGAGCATTCGTAATCTGATTGAAACATCCCCCTTGGCGTCTGTGGGTATGTTCCTTTTGGGGGGCGTGTTCGCGGCGCAGTTCGGCATGACGGCGGTGTATGGCACGCAAGTGGGCTTTAGCGTCGGTCAAATTTCGCTGCTTGTTTCAGTGATTTATATTGCAGCCCTTGTGGCGCAATATCCTATCGGCTGGCTGTCGGATCGCATGGATCGACGGGTTTTGATTATCGCCATTGCCGCGTTGGGTGGGGCTGGCGCGCTTGTCTCTGCGTTTTCGGGGGGCGAATTTGTGATGGTCTTGATCGGTGCGTTGATTGTGGGCGGCACGTCCAACCCGCTTTATGCGCTGCTGATTGCGTATGCGAACGACTTTCTTGAACATGAAGAAATGCCGGCGGCCTCTGCGGGGTTCATTTTTATCAACGGGGTTGGTGCGATCTTTGGCCCGATCTTGCTCGGGTGGCTTATGGGTGTGTTCGGGGGCTTTGCGTTCTGGGTCGTTGTGGCGGTGCTGATGCTGATTATGGCGGGCTACGGTTTGTTGCGGGTGATGCAGCGCCCAACCGATTTGGACAGCGATGATACCACACCTTATTCGCCGGTTATGGCGAACGCGTCACCTTTTGCTATGGATATGGCGCAGGAAATTTACATCGAAACTGAACTTGAAGAACAGGCTGCACAGGACGAACAACACTCGTGACGGGTTGCCAGCTGAATTGGTTTCTGCAACGCTCATATAATGGTTTGAATTGAGGGTGTTGGGAGGCACGATCATGGTCACACCACAGGACGTCATTTCCTATTGGGTCGACGAGATTGGCCCAAAGGGCTGGTACGCTGGCGGCGCGGAGTTAGACGCCCAAATCCGCGAGAAATTTGAACCAACATTGCGCGAAGCCCAAGCAGGGGCCTGCGGGTTATGGCTGACGTCGGCGGTTGGTGTTTTGGGATACGTCATTCTGACCGACCAGCTGACCCGCAATATGTTTCGCGGTGAGGCCGCGGCGTTTGCCACAGACGCGAGTGCGCGATCTGCGGCCAAGACGGCGATTGAACGGGATTGGGATTTACGGATCGCAGAACCGGAACGCCAGTTTTTCTATCTGCCACTGATGCATTCTGAAAATTTGATTGATCAGGACCGCTGTGTGCGCCTGATGTGCAAACGTCTGCCCGATAGCGGTGCAGACAACCTGCGCCATGCCTGTGCGCACCGTGAAGTGATCCGCCAATTTGGCCGCTTTCCCTATCGCAATGCTGCTTTAGGGCGCACGACCACTGTGGCTGAAGCTGCGTGGATGGAGCAGGGGGGCTATGCCCTCGCGCTGAAAGCAGTGGACGAAAAGGCCTCTGCATAAGACGTGATCTAGACGCATAGCGGAATTGCCCTAGGGTCACTGGCCTCGATTGAAAAAGTAGTTTAATGCTAAACTAAATTCGGATGAGGAGAATAAACCGTGGCCCAGAACTTTGATATGATCGTGATCGGCGCAGGACCCGGCGGCTATGTCGCCGCTATTCGTGGCGCGCAATTGGGCCTATCGGTGTGTGTTGTTGAACGCGAACACCTTGGCGGGATTTGTCTGAACTGGGGCTGTATTCCGACAAAGGCCATGTTGCGGTCTGCCGAAGTGTTTCATCTGATGCACCGTGCAAAGGATTTCGGCTTGTCAGCTGAAGGGATCAAATATGATCTTCCAGCCGTGGTGAAACGGTCGCGTGGTGTTGCTGGGCAATTGTCGGGCGGCATTGGCCATTTGCTGAAGAAAAACAAATGCACCGTGATTATGGGCACCGCGACAGTAACCGCCAAAGGCAAAGTTAGCGTCAAGACCGACAATGGTGTCGAAGACATTACAGCCAAGAACATTGTTTTGGCGACCGGTGCGCGCGCGCGCAACTTGCCAGGGCTTGAGGCCGATGGCGATCGCGTCTGGATGTATAAGCACGCGCTTGAACCCAAATATATGCCTAAAAAATTGCTGGTGATCGGATCGGGTGCGATCGGCATTGAATTTGCCAGTTTTTACAACACGCTGGGCGCGGATACGACTGTGGTTGAAGTCATGGACCGTGTCTTGCCCGTCGAGGACGCTGAGATTTCGGCGTTTGCCAAAAAGGCGTTCCAAAAGCAGGGCATGAAGATCATGGAGAAATCCATCGTCAAGCAGCTTGATCGCGGCAAAGACAAGGTGACGGCGCATATCGAAACCGGTGGCAAGGTTCAGAAAATGGATTTTGATACGGTGATTTCGGCTGTTGGTATTGTTGGAAATGTCGAAGACCTCGGGCTTGAGGAGCTGGGCGTCAAGATTGATCGCACCCATGTTGTGACGGATGAATATTGCCGCACAGGTGTCGAGGGGCTGTATGCCATCGGTGACATCGCGGGCGCGCCTTGGCTGGCCCACAAAGCATCCCACGAGGGTACGATGGTTGCCGATCTGATCGCAGGGAAATCCGCGCATCCGGTGAAGCCCGAAACGATTGCGGGCTGTACCTATTGCCATCCGCAGGTTGCATCTGTTGGCTACACCGAAGCGAAAGCCAAAGAGCTGGGATATGATATCAAGGTCGGCAAGTTCCCGTTCATTGGTAACGGTAAAGCGATTGCGCTTGGCGAACCCGAGGGTCTGGTAAAGACGATCTTTGATGCAAGAACGGGTGAATTGCTGGGCGCGCACATGATTGGTGCGGAAGTGACTGAGATGATTCAAGGTTACGTCATCGGCCGCAAGCTTGAGACGACAGAAGAGGACCTGATGGAAACCGTGTTCCCGCATCCAACCTTGTCGGAAATGATGCACGAAAGCGTGTTGGATGCGTACGACCGCGTGATTCACATGTAGTTTGAAACGCAGAGCGTTTCGAACAGTGCGTGGCAGCGATTTGCAAAATCGAGTTCGCACGCGGCCCAAGTACCCACCAAACTAAGGGCGTCATCCTTCACCGGACGGCGCCCTTTTTCATTGCCCCTTAACCCGCGCAGGCGTAGCCAGTTCCCATGACTGACTCCCGTACAAATTGGCCACTGATTGCACTGCTCTGGACCACGGGTCTGTTGGCGGCGGCGCAGTTCGCGAAATTGACCCTCACGTTTGACGCGCTGACGCAGGTTTACGCAGGCGCGCCTGTGGCCCTCGCCGTTTCGGGTGTGTCCGTTGTCGGGATCGCTGGCGGCGCGTTGGCGGGGTTTTTCGTGGCGAAAATCGGTGCGCGCCGCGCGGTTCTTATGGCAGTTGCGGTGTCCAGTGCCCTGTCTTTACTTCAAGGGCTCGAGATGTCGTTCGCGGTCTTTATGGCGACTCGCATTCTGGAAGGGTTCGGGCATTTGCTGTTGGTTGTAGCCTTGCCCACCATGATGGCGGCACTGGCGAAACCCAGCGATAAATCCGTGGTGATGGGCCTGTGGGGGACGTTCTTTGGTGTGGGCTATGCCCTGCTTGCGTTTGTTATTCCGAGTATTGAGGCATGGGGCGGGGTGCGCGCAGTTTATGTGGGCCACGGTCTGTTATTGGCCGCAATTTTGCCTGTTGTTTGGCTGTGCTTGCCACGGGTTATGGCCGCGGGCGGGGTGATGCCAAATTTCATCGCCGTACACCGCGCGATCTATGCCAATCCAAGTTATTTCGCGCCGGGTTTGGGCCATGGCATTTACACGGCGATCTTCATTGCACTGGTGGCGTTTTTACCCGCAAAGCTTGATGCGATATGGCTGACGCCGGTCCTGCCGCTTGCCAATCTATCGGGGACGTTCGCCAGTGGTTTCATTGCGCGCCACATTCCTGCATCCAAATTGTCGATTGGCGGGTTTGCCGTAGCGGGGATTTTGTTTGCCGTTTTAGGGATGAGCGGTTCCATCATCGTTGCCCTATGTGCGATGTTCGCAACCGGCGTCACGGCGGGCGCGAATTTTGCAGCAGTGCCTGAATTCAACGAAACACCACAGGATCAGGCCCGGGCGAACGGGGCTATGGCGCAACTGGGCAATATCGGGACATTCAGCGGCACGCCGATCTACGCATTGGTTGCCGCAAGCCTTTGGGGCATCGTGGGGGTCAGCATCATAATCTGCGTCGCTGGCGTCGTGTTTGCGGGGTTTGCCTACCGCTTGGCGAGAAAGTCAGCAGCTTGAGCCCGTTTTTAGGTTAAATCTTTCCTATGTTCGCGCAATGTTCTAGATAAGGGCTGGTCACTGTCCACATGTTCCCTATGTGGTGGGGTGTAATATGGGGGTCTGTCATGGCTGAGCTGAAGAACATCGAAGTGCGCGGCGCGCGCGAACACAATCTAAAGAACATCGATGTTGATATTCCCCGTGATAAACTGGTCGTTATCACTGGGCTTTCCGGGTCGGGGAAATCGTCCCTCGCGTTTGATACGATCTATGCCGAAGGCCAACGCCGCTACGTGGAGTCGCTGTCTGCGTATGCCCGCCAGTTCCTCGATATGATGGGGAAACCGGACGTGGACCACATTTCTGGCCTCTCTCCTGCGATTTCCATCGAACAGAAGACCACGTCAAAGAATCCGCGATCCACCGTCGGCACGGTCACAGAGATTTATGACTACATGCGCCTGTTGTTTGCGCGCGTGGGCACGCCGTATTCGCCTGCCACGGGTTTGCCGATTGAAGCACAGCAAGTCCAAGACATGGTGGACCGAGTGATGGCCATGGAAGAGGGGACCCGCGGGTTTCTTCTGGCCCCCATCGTGCGCGACCGCAAAGGCGAATACCGCAAGGAATTTCTAGAACTGCGCAAGCAGGGATTTACCCGCGTGAAGGTCGACGGGGAATTCTACGAGCTGGACGAACCGCCCACGTTGGACAAGAAATTTCGCCATGACATTGATGTGGTCGTGGATCGCATCGTGGTGCGCGAAGGGCTTGAGACGCGATTGGCGGATTCGTTCCGTACGTCCCTCGATCTGGCGGATGGTATCACCATTTTGGAAACGGCCCCCAAAGAAGGCGATCCTGAACGGGTGACCTTCAGTGAGAATTTTTCCTGTCCTGAATCTGGCTTCACGATCCCAGAAATTGAACCGCGCCTGTTTTCGTTTAATGCGCCGTTCGGGGCCTGCCCAAGTTGCGACGGTTTGGGGGTGGAGCTGTTTTTCGACGAAGGCCTTGTGGTGCCGGACAAAACGCTGAAAATTTATGACGGTGCGTTGGCCCCGTGGCGGAAGGGAAAATCGCCGTATTTCCTGCAAACGATTGAAGCCATCGCCAAACATTACGAATTTGACAAAAACACCCGCTGGAAGGATTTGCCTGCCTTTGTGCAGCAGGTGTTTTTGCACGGTTCTGGTGATGAAGAAATCAAGTTCCGCTATGATGAAGGCGGGCGGGTTTATACTGTGAGCCGCGCATTTGAGGGCGTGATCCCCAATATGGAACGCCGCTACCGCGAAACCGACAGCAACTGGATCCGTGAAGAATTCGAACGCTATCAGAACAATCGATCTTGCGGGTCATGTGGTGGCTTCCGCCTGCGCGAAGAGGCCTTAGCCGTTAAAATCGGCAAACCAGATGCGTTGATGCACGTTGGACATGTCGTGCAAATGTCCATCAAAGAGGCGTTTGAATGGTGCCAATCCGTGCCCGAAGCGCTGACCAAGCAAAAGAACGAAATCGCCCATGCTATTTTGAAAGAAATCCGCGAACGACTTGGGTTCTTGAACAACGTCGGCCTTGAATACCTGACGTTGTCGCGCAATTCAGGCACGTTGTCGGGCGGTGAAAGCCAGCGTATTCGTCTGGCGTCCCAGATCGGATCGGGTTTGCAGGGCGTTTTGTATGTGCTTGATGAACCCTCAATCGGCCTGCACCAACGCGACAATGACCGCCTGCTGACGACGCTTAAAAACCTGCGCGATCAGGGTAATACTGTCATCGTCGTTGAACACGACGAAGAAGCCGTGCGCGAAGCGGATTACGTATTCGATATTGGTCCAGGGGCGGGTGTGCATGGCGGCAACGTGGTTGCCAAAGGCACTCCGGCTGAAATTATCGCTAACCCGAACAGTATCACGGGTGACTACCTTGCCGGACGTCGTGAGATTTCGGTGCCCAAAACGCGCCGCAAGGGTAACAAGAAAAAGGTGACCGTTAAAAAGGCGACGGGCAACAACCTGCAAGGCATCACTGTGGATTTTCCGCTGGGGATGTTTGTGTGTGTGACGGGCGTGTCTGGGGGTGGTAAATCCACGCTGACGATTGAAACGCTGTTCAAAACCGCGTCCATGGCGCTGAACGGTGCGCGGCAAACGCCAGCACCGTGTGAGACGATTAAGGGGTTGGAGCACCTCGATAAAGTCATCGATATTGACCAACGTCCCATCGGGCGCACCCCGCGATCCAACCCAGCGACCTATACGGGGGCGTTTACGCCGATCCGCGACTGGTTTGCGGGTCTGCCAGAATCCAAAGCGCGCGGATACAAACCCGGTCGGTTTAGTTTTAACGTCAAAGGTGGCCGCTGTGAGGCCTGTCAGGGCGACGGCGTCATCAAGATTGAAATGCACTTTTTGCCCGACGTTTACGTTGAATGCGAAACCTGCAAGGGCGCGCGCTACAACCGTGAAACGCTTGAGATCAAGTTCAAGGGCAAATCGATTGCCGATGTTCTGGATATGAATGTCGAAGAAGCGCAGGGGTTCTTTAAGGCCGTACCATCGATCCGCGACAAGATGGATGCGTTGGTGCGCGTCGGCCTCGGCTATATCAAAGTGGGTCAGCAAGCGACGACATTGTCGGGTGGTGAGGCACAACGCGTCAAACTGTCCAAAGAGCTCGCTAAACGGTCCACAGGTCGCACATTGTATATTTTGGACGAACCAACGACGGGTTTGCACTTTGAAGATGTTCGAAAATTGCTAGAGGTGCTGCATGAACTGGTTGAGCTTGGCAATTCTGTGATCGTGATTGAGCATAATTTGGATGTCGTGAAAACGGCCGACCACGTGATCGATATCGGCCCTGAGGGGGGCGACAAAGGCGGTGTTGTTGTGGGTGTTGGTACCCCTGAACAGATCGCCGACGTTGAGGGGTCTTACACCGGTCATTACCTCAAGGGGATGTTGCAGCCCAAGGTGCGCGCGGCGGAGTAATTAGTCGCGGGTGGGGCCGTTAACGTGACTGCCCTTCAAGGTGGGGGAGCATGGCCGAGAAATCCATTCCGCCCATGCCGTAAAGTTCAACGAAGTCTGCGTAGATTTCCATGGCGCGTTCGCCCATCGGCGTGACGGCCCCTGTGGCCTTGGCGGCCTGTTGGGACAGTCGTAAATCCTTGAGCATCAGGCTCGCTGAAAATCCCGGGGTGTAGGCATTGTCGGCGGGTGAATTGGGGCCGATGTCAGGTGCAGGGCAATAGGTGTTTATGGACCACGACTGGCCGGACGATGTGCTGACCACGTCAAACATGGATTGGCGATCAAGGCCGAGCCTATCTGCCAATGCAAAGGCTTCGCAGGTCGCGATCATCGTGGCACCAAGGATCATATTGTTGCAAATTTTTGCAGCCTGACCGGACCCTGATGCACCACAATGCACGGCCCTTTGGCCCATGATGTCAAACAAAGGCGCCGCTTTTGCAAACGCATCCGCCTTGCCACCGGCCATGAACGTCAGCGTGCCGTTCGTTGCGCCACTGATACCGCCAGACACGGGGGCATCAACTGCCATAAGTCCCGCTATTTCAGCGGCTTGTGCTGTGTCCTTAGCGCTTTGAACATCAACGGTTGAACAATCCAGATGCAGCGCGCCCTGTGACATATGTTCATAGATATCATCGCACACCGCACGCAGAATATCCCCGTTCGGGAGCATGGAGATGACCACATCGACGTCCTGCACGGCCAGTGCGGCGGTCGGCGCACATGGGATACCATCTGATCGCGTTTGCGGATCAAACCCGATCACAGAATGCCCTGCGGCGATCAAACAGCGAGCCATGGGTGCACCCATATTGCCAAGTCCGATACAGGCGATGGTCATGTGGCGGCTCCGGTCAGATCAAGGGGGGGATTTACAGGGTAGCTGAGGCGCACGACCTCAGAACCGGGTACGTCTTCCCATGTGGGGTAGCGCCATTTAGGGGCGCGGTCGCGATCGATGATGGCCGCGCGAATACCTTCGAGGAAATCGCCATGTTCCAGCGCGCGAGAAGTGGCGCGAAATTCATAATCCAAGGCGGCTTCTATGGTGTCCACCGTGCGGACTTTGCGCAGCATCAAAAGTGCGGCGCGTTGCGCGAGCGGCGAGTTGTGCAACATCAACGTGCGGCCATGTTCTATCGCTTCCGTGAGGGGATCGGGCATGCCGCGCCAGATGTCTCCAAGGGTTTCACCGCCAAAGACGTCGTCGATTTCGGATTGCCACGCTGCAAGGCGGCTGGGGGGCGGGGTTTGTGCGACATGATCCACCGCGTCCCAATTGCCCGTCGTGCAAAGGGTTTCAATCAGTGTGGGCCAGATATTGCGCGAGATATAGTAATCGGCAAATCCTGCATGGATCGCATCGGCGGCGTCCATTCGATCGCCCGTCAGCCCCAGATATTCCCCAATCCGCCCCGGTGCCCGCGCAAGGATAAGGGAGCCTCCGACATCGGGAACAAGGCCGATGGACACTTCTGGTAAGGCAATAACGCTGTCTTCGCACACGATCCGGTGCGATCCGTGGCAGCCCACGCCGACACCGCCGCCCAAGGTAAACCCGTGCAGGAATGTGACGACAGGCTTGGGGAAATTAAACAAGGTCGCGACCATGCGGTATTCGTCCCGCCAGAACTGATCACCATAGGTGTAATCACCTGCTATGCCTGTCGCGTACATGTCTTGGATATCACCGCCCGCACAAAAGGCTTTGTCACCCGCACCATCGATAATCACGAGGGCGATGGCGCTATCATCGGCCCAATTCACGAGCGCGGCTTCGATCGCCAAACACATGTCCTGCGTCACCGCGTTGAGAGCGTCGGGACGGTCCAGCGTGATGCGGCCCGCGTGGCCTTGTGTGCGGATGTGAACGCCAGACGTTTGATTAGACATAAAAAAGGCCCCTGCAGATTGTGCAAGGACCTTGGCGTGAATTGATCGGCGCGTCTAGGTCAGAGAAGGCGAACTTGTGTGCCCACTTCAACGACCGAGAACAGCTCTGCGATATGTTCGTTGTAAAGACCGATACAGCCCGAGGAGCTTTGGCGACCGATCTTGCGCGTGTCGTGCGTTCCGTGGATCAAATAAAAGGGCCAATCAAGGTACATGGCATGGGTCCCAAGGGGATTGCCCGGTGCGCCACCTTCAATCGTGACAGGCAGGGTCGGGTCGCGTTCGCGCATGTTCGGTGTCGGGGTCCATGACGGGCCGACGCGTTTGCGCGTAATGTGTGAATATCCCCGACGGGTCAGGTCTTCTGTCATGGGGACCGAAGACGGGAACAAACGGTATGTGCCGTCGGCGGCCCAATAATGAAGGGCGCGGGATGTGATATCTGCGAGGATCGCGCCATTGCCTAGGGACTGGAAATGATCCTGCCATGATTGGGTGACAAAGGACGAGGCGTTACGATCTGGCGCGTTTTGCGCGCGCAGCACCGTGGGTGCGGCCAAAGTGGCCGCCGCGCCAAGGATAAATGTGCGTTTGGTTTGCATGGGTCTGCTCCATCCGTGTGATCCACTATAAGATTTCACACGGATGGCGCGTTTGATCAATGCTCGTACGCTCACCTTCGCGTTATTTTGCTCATGTCATGGTGATTGAGCCACGCATGTTGGGTTTAATTTAAGAGGATCGAAAAATTAATCCATCGCCTTGAAGTTAAATTCCCCACCTTCTTTGATGCCAGACGGCCAGCGGGCGGTCACGGTTTTGGTGCGCGTGTAGAATTTGAACGCATCGGGTCCGTGTTGATTGAGGTCGCCGAACACGGATTTTTTCCAACCGCCAAAGGTGTGATAGGCCAGAGGCACAGGGATGGGCACGTTGATGCCGACCATGCCGACATTGATACGGGACGCGAAATCGCGCGCGGCATCACCGTCGCGGGTGAAAATAGCCGTGCCGTTGCCCATTTCGTGATCCATCGCCAGCTTGATCGCTTCTTCATAGGACGCAGCGCGCACGGTGGACAGGACGGGGCCAAAAATCTCGTACTTGTAGATGTCCATGTCGGGCGTGACGTTATCAAACAGGTGTGGGCCGACGAAAAAGCCGTCCTCGTAGCCCTGAAGGCCAAAGTTGCGGCCATCGACGACCAGTTTTGCACCTTGGTCGATGCCGGTCTGAACGAGGCGTTCGATATTGGCCTTTGCAGCCGCTGTGACGACGGGGCCATAATCCACGTCATCGCCAGCAGTATAAGGACCGACGCGCAGCTTTTCGATGCGCGGGATGAGTTCTTCAATCAGGCGATCCGCGGTGTCTTCGCCAACAGGCACAGCGACGGAAATTGCCATGCAGCGTTCGCCAGCGGCACCGTATCCGGCACCGACAAGGGCGTCTGCGGCCTGGGCCATATCAGCGTCAGGCATGATGATCATGTGGTTTTTCGCGCCGCCAAAACACTGGACGCGCTTACCGTTAGAACAGCCGCGCCCGTAGATGTATTCAGCAATCGGGGTGGATCCGACAAAGCCGATGGACTGGATTGTGTCATTGTCGATTATGGCATCGACAGCTTCTTTGTCGCCATTTACGACTTGGATGATGCCCTTGGGCAGGCCTGCTTCTTCCAACAGTTCAGCCATCATTAAAGGCACGGATGGGTCCCGTTCGGAGGGCTTCAGGATGAAGGCGTTGCCGCATGCGATGGCGGGTGCAAACATCCACATCGGGATCATCGCGGGGAAGTTAAATGGCGTAATTCCTGCTGAAACTCCAAGGGCTTGGCGCATGGAGTAAATGTCGATTCCGGGGCCTGCGCCGTCTGTGTAGTCGCCCTTCAACAGCTCAGGTGCGCCGATGCAATATTCCACCACCTCAAGGCCGCGCTGCACGTCGCCTTTGGCATCTGGAATGGTTTTGCCATGCTCGCGCGACAGGGCCTCGGCCAGCTTGTCCATATCCCGGTTGAGCAATCCAACAAACGCCATCAACACACGCGCGCGGCGTTGTGGGTTGGTCGCAGCCCATGCAGGTTGCGCCTTTGCTGCGATGTCGACGGCCGCGTCTAGTTCAGCGACGGACGCCAGCGGCACCTTCGCCTGCACTTCGCCCGTGGCAGGATTATAGACATCAGCGAAACGGCCTGACGTGCCTTTGACGTGTGCGCCGTTGATGTAATGGGTAAGTTCTATGGTCATGGGAGCCTCCTGCTGGTTTGGACGGACGATAGCCTTGCAATTTCGCATGTAAAAGCGCTGATATGGCAAATTCATTATGCAAAATTGTGGGCATGACATGCAATGGGACGATATGCGCGTATTTTTGGCCGTGGCGCGGGTCGAAAGCCTAAGCCGTGCAGCCCCTGTCTTGCGGATGGATGCCGCGACGGTCGGGCGGCGGATCGCGCGCCTTGAACGCGAAGTTGGCGCGGCGTTGTTCGTGAAATCCCCCCAGGGCTACGCGTTGACCGATCTGGGCGTTCGCATGCGCGATCATGTGGGCGAGGCCGAGGCGTCATTGTCATTGGCAACAGACGAAGCGCGGGGCGATCAAGGCGGGCTGATTGGTCACGTCCGCATTGGTGCGCCCGATGGGGCCGCGAATTATCTGCTGCCGCAAGTTTGCGCGCAGATCGGCGCGGATAATCCGGGGCTGGAGATTCAAATACTCGCATTGCCGCGTGTGGTGAACCTGTCCAAACGCGAGGCGGACATGGCGATCACTGTGTCGCCGCCCCAAGCGGAACGGCTGGTCGTGCAAAAGGTGTCGGACTATCGCCTGCATCTGGTGGCGCCGCTGGTTGCGGACATTAGAACACGCGCCGATCTGAAGGGTCGGCGCATCGTGGGCTACATTCCGGATATGATTTTCGACAAAGAGCTCGATTATCTTGGTGACCTCGGTGCGAACGGGGTGCAGGTCGCGTCCAATTCGGTGGCCGTGCAGGTTATGGCGTTGCGATCGGGGGCAGGGGTTGGGATCATGCACGACTTTGCCTTGCCATTCGCGCCAGAGCTGAAGCGGGTGTTGGTGAATGACATTTCGCTGACAAGATCCTTTTATCTGGTGCGTCATGCGTCGGACCGCACATCCGAGCGTTTGACGCGGTTTGCCGATGTTTTGAGCGCCGCCCTGCGACGTGAGATTGAACGCCTCGAAGGCTTGGTGGCTTGACACAGACGGGGGGCGCGCGGCTAGGCTAGGGGTGAACCACGTAGGAGAATGCTATGCTTGTGTCCCAAATCCTCAAATCCAAGGCCATGGATGGTGTGTTGACGCTGACGTCGGACGCATCTGTAGCTGACGCTGCTGCGATTATGTCCGAGAAACGGATTGGCACGATTGTCATCAGCGATGATGGCGGTAAGACCGCTGCTGGCATTTTGTCAGAACGTGACATTGTGCGCGAACTGGGTCGCAAGGGTCTCGCGTGTATGGGGGATACTGTCGCGGATATGATGACGCGTAAATTGGTCACCTGCGGGCCATCTGATGGGTCCGACGCGGTATTGGCGCAAATGACCGACGGGCGGTTTCGCCATATGCCGGTGATTGAAAACGGCACGTTGATCGGGCTGATTTCTATTGGCGATGCGGTCAAGGCGCGGTTGGCGGAACTGGCGATGGAACGAGATGCCCTCGAAGGTATGGTGATGGGCCACTAGGCCCCTTGCCATTCAAGGCGCAATCGGGTGTCTTAACGACGCACTATGAAAGAGGTCGCCATGCGCGTTGGGCTTTATCCAGGAACGTTTGATCCCGTCACATTGGGACATTTGGACATTATTCGCCGCGCCTGTTCGCTGGTGGACAAGTTGGTGATCGGTGTTGCGATCAACCGTGACAAAGGGCCTTTGTTTAACCTCGAAGAACGGGTCGCGATGATTGAGGCCGAATGTGTCGCGCTGTCAGAACAGACAGGCTGTGTGATCGTGGCCCATCCCTTTGAGAACCTGCTGATCAATTGCGCCAAGGACGTAGGCGCGACTATCATCATTCGCGGCTTGCGCGCGGTTGCTGATTTTGAATACGAATATCAGATGGTTGGCATGAACCGCCAGCTTGATGACACGGTTGAAACCGTGTTCCTTATGGCAGACGCCCAGCATCAAGCCATCGCGAGCAAACTGGTCAAAGAAATCGCGCGCCTTGATGGGGACGTCAGTAAATTTGTCCCCGCCGCAGTGCGCGATGCCTTAGAAGTTAGATTACAGAAAAAATAACTGCGCTTTACGGCGCGATCACCCCGTGAGGCCGCGCCGTAAATGGTGGCCGTGACCGATTAGCCGTAAACGGCCTGCGTTGCGATCTTGCGGGCACCACCGGGAAAAATACCGAGGTCTTCGACGGCAATTTCAGTCGGGAGGTTTGCGATTTCGAAATATGTGCGATTGTAGGCGGCGCGTTTGGCAAGGCGGTCGCGAAGAGTGTTGATCAAAGTCATGTGCGTATCCTTTCCATGGATAATGCGTTTGTCTTGACACACATCTAGGTATGCTGCGGTACATCACCATCCCCCTGTTTGCGCTATCGGCTTTGTGAATTTTGCATTGGTCTGTTCTTAAAGCGCACAAAAAAAGGCCACCCCGAAGGATGGTCCCTAATCTATTGGCTTATTGTTGATTTACAGAAGCTTACCCATGGCAACGGCTGTATCGCTCATCCGGTTTGAAAAGCCCCATTCGTTGTCATACCACGTCAGGATGCGGCACAAATTGCCATCCATGACCTTGGTTTGATCCGTGGCGAAGATGCTGGAATGTGGGTCGTGGTTGAAATCCATCGACACCAGTTTTGCATCTGTCACACCCAAAATACCCTTAAGCGGGCCGGCGTGTGCGGCGTCGTGCATCAGTTGATTGATTTCCTCAACAGTGGTGTCGCGCTTGGTTTCAAACGTCAGATCCACACAGGACACGTTTGGTGTCGGGACGCGGATCGCGACACCGTCAAGAATACCATCAAGTTCAGGCATCACAAGGCCGACGGCCTTGGCGGCACCAGTTGACGTCGGGATCATGGACATGGCCGCAGCGCGGGCGCGGTAAAGGTCGGAGTGCATTGTGTCGAGCGTTGGCTGATCGCCCGTATAGCTGTGCACTGTCGTCATAAACCCACGCTTGATGCCGATTGCATCGTTGAGGACTTTGGCAACGGGAGCGAGGCAGTTGGTGGTGCAGGACGCGTTGGACACAACGATATCACCGCTCGTCAATGTGTCGTCATTTACGCCGTAAACGATTGTTTTATCGGCCTGTTTGCCAGGTGCTGAAATCAGAACGCGGGACGATCCGTTTTCAAGGTGCGCCTGGCAGGCGTCTTTTGATGTGAAGATACCCGTACATTCCAGCACGATATCCACATGCGCCCACGGCAGATCGGCAGGGTTGCGGATGGCGCTGACTTTGATGGGGCCACGACCGACGTCGATGGTATCTTCGGTTGTCGTAACCTTTTGCGGGAAACGGCCATGGACTGAATCGTATTGCAGCAGGTGCGCGTTGGTTTCCACCGGGCCAAGATCGTTGATCGCGACGACTTCGATGTCTGTGCGGCCAGATTCAATAATGGCGCGCAACACGTTGCGTCCGATGCGGCCGAAGCCGTTGATTGCTACTTTGACGGTCATGGGAGCCTCCATAATTTGGTAAGCGGAATATGGAGGCAGGGTGCCGCCACTGTTGGCGCTAACATCCCCAAATTTGAGGGAAGGTCAACCCACCCGTGTGGACCTTAGCGCCAGATGGCCATGTAGTTCATCAGCTCAATCAGTTTTTTGGCCAGAAACACGAAGGCGTTCAGGTGCAGCACATAATGATCAAGGACAAAGAAGCCGCCAATCAGAACTGCGAGGATCAAGGTGAGTTTCGTGGTCATGGAAGGGGCGTAGCGGCTTGGTTCGTATTTGCAAAGCCTGTGTCCATACGTGGACTTGCGGTGCACGGGGTGTGGGGTAGGGTCATACCATGAACACGCTGAGAGCAATTGATCGGGTGATCCCCGATGCGGCCACGTCGAATCTGTTGGGGCGGATAGAATGGACACCCGTGCAATCCATTTGGACGTTGGCAAACGGGCTGTTGGGGGTTGTCGGGGTGGTTTGGTTCTTTTCATGGGGCGCGCTGGCAGTGTTTATGGTTCTGACCGTGATCACCGTGTGTGCAGGGCATTCAGTAGGCATGCACCGGCTGCTGATCCACCGATCTTTCAAGACGTATCGCGCGGTGGAATATGTTTTAGTCTGGCTTGGGGTGCTGGTCGGGATGGCAGGGCCAATGGGCATGATCCGCCAGCATGACATGCGCGATTGGCATCAACGACAAGACAGCTGTCCGCCCCATCCCAGTCATGGCGCAGGATTTTGGCGGGATGCGTGGTGGCAGATGCATTGTACCTTTGCGCTGGACCATCCCCCGCGTTTTGAAATCGAAACCCGCGTGGCAAATGACCCTGTCTATCAATGGATGGAACGCCTGTGGCGGTGGCGATAACTGCCTGTGGCTGTCGCGTTGTTTTTGATGGGGGGTGTGGGTTTTGTTCTGTGGGGCGTGTGTTTGCGCGTCTTTGTGACGTTGTGCGGACATTGGGCCGTTGGTCATTTCGCCCATCGCCAGGGCACGCAAGGGTGGGTGGTCGACGGCGTTGCTGTGCAGGGGTTCAACCTGCCGCGGCTTGGTCTGGTCACGTTTGGTGAAAACTGGCACGGCAATCACCATGCGTTTCCGCATTCGGCCAAGCTAGGTGTTGAGGCAGGGCAGGCGGACCCCGGGTATTGGTTTATCAAAGGATTGGTCGCAGTGGGATTGGCGTGGGACATTCAAGGACCGAATGATGCGCCAGAACGTGACGGATTGCGCCGTGCTTAGTTCAAGCGCCCCATGTGGGCGGCAACATCAGCCATCCGCACGCTAAAGCCCCATTCATTGTCATACCATGCCAGCACACGCACGGTGCGCCCGCCGACGACTTTGGTTTGATCGGGGGCAAAGATCGACGATTGCGGTGTGTGATTGAAATCAATGCTGACCTTGGGTTCGGGATCATAGGACATAACCATGCCCATGTGACCTGCACAGGCTTCTGCCACCACCGCGTTTACGTCTGCCACTGTGACCGTCTTAGCCGCCTCAAACGTCAGATCAACAGCCGAGACATTCGGTGTCGGAATCCGCAACGCCGTCCCGTCGAGCTTGCCTTCCATTTCGGGCAAAACAAGCGACAGCGCCTTTGCGGCACCTGTGCTTGTCGGGATCATCGCCATAGCGGCGGCGCGCGCGCGGTACAGATCGTCATGGCGCCGATCCAGCGTCGGTTGATCGCCTGTGTAGCTGTGGATTGTTGTCATGATACCGCGATCAATCCCGATCGCATCGTTAAGGGTTTTGACCAGTGGCGCGAGGCAGTTGGTTGTACAAGACCCATTACTGACCATGCGGTGATCCGCTGTTAGGTCTCGGTGGTTCACGCCGTAGACAATCGTTTTGTCTACGTTGGTCGCTGGCGCTGAAATCAGTACTTTGCCCGCGCCGCGTTCAAGGTGGATCGCGGATTTAAGACCATCGTTGAATTTTCCTGTGCATTCCAACACGACATCACAGCCGTCCCAATCCAGCTCTGTGGGATCATAGGTCGACATCATATCAATCGGTCCGCGCCCAAGGTCGAGCCTGCCATCCGTCACCGTAATTTCACCCGGAAAGCGCCCATGCACTGAATCGTAGCGCAGCAAGTGTGCATTGGTTTCAACGGGTCCCGTTGCGTTGATCTTCACGACCTGAATGTCGTTGCGCGCGGCTTCTGCAATATGGGACAGCGTACAGCGGCCAATGCGGCCAAATCCGTTGATGCCTACTGTGACGGTCATGATCGAAGTCTCCTTACGGGCGGTGTTAAGTAAGGTTTAGGCGGGGTGCGATTGTATACCAAGCCAAAAGCGAATGGTTTTCAATATGTTAGCGATAACTGGCGATCAGGGCACACGTTTGCGCTAACCGTTTGCGCCAACACCATCCGCAAAAGGGGTGGCGGATGCGGGTGCGGACGTTACATCCTGTTCTTCGACAGAGAATCGGTACGACCACACAGAAGGTATTTGAGATGAGCGGTTTCATTGCCCTTTTAGACGACGTAGCGCTTTTGGCGCGAACAGCGGCCACATCCGTGGATGATGTTGCCGCCATGGCGGCGAAGGCGGGCACCAAAGCGGCGGGTGTCATTATTGATGATGCTGCGGTTACGCCAAAATATGTCACCGGACTAAGCGCCAAACGCGAATTGCCGATCATCTGGAAAATTGCGCGATCTTCTTTTTTCAGCAAACTGGTGATCCTGCTGCCTGTTGCGATGTTGTTGAACTACTTTGCGCCATTTCTTTTGATCCCTCTGTTGATGCTAGGCGGTCTGTATCTGTGCTTTGAAGGTGCCGAGAAGATTTATCATGTGCTGGCACCGCACAAAGACAACCACGTGAATGTGGACGAAATCCAAGACCCCGCAAAGCTGGAAGAAACCCGCGTTAAAGGCGCAATTAAAACAGATTTCATCCTATCGGCTGAAATCATGACAATTTCGCTGAACGGGATTGTGGCTGAATTTCCTGATGCGGGGCTTGTGATGCAGGGCGCGACGCTTGCGGTGGTGGCGATTGCGATCACGATTGCCGTTTATGGAACGGTCGCCTTGATTGTGAAGATGGACGATGTCGGCGCTTGGATGGCATTGAACGGGCGCACGGGGCTTGGCCGCAGTATTGGCAACGGGCTTGTGCATGGTATGCCGCATTTGCTGACGGTTTTGTCTGTTGTGGGCACGGCGGCGATGTTGTGGGTCGGCGGATCAATTCTTGTGCATGGTTTGCATGACCTCGGCCTCAACAATGGTCCTTATGAATGGATCAAGGCTGTGTCTTATCCGCTGACGGGTGGCACAGGCCTTGGCAATTGGGCCATCACGGCGTTCGCGGACGGGATCATCGGGTTGGCCGTTGGTTTGCTGTTGATCCCCGTGGTCAGAAAGCTGATTGCGCCACTGATGGGATCAAAGGCGCATTAAGACTCGTTAGAGCGGCGCTGCAATGCAGGCAACGTATAAGACGCGCGAATGTCACCATCGTTTTGTGGGCGGAAATTCGGGTCTATCGCCACACAACCCAAGCCACAAATCTGGCGGGTTGATTTGGTTTGGAAATCCACCAACCAGATGCGCCCGCCCGGTGTGCTGACGTAGCCATCAATGCCGTAATCGAAATCCGATTGCAGATCGACAACAGAGGGCACTTCGTTGTCATAGCGCCGATCATACGATCCGTGGGTGTGGTAGCTGGCGATAATACCTTGTCCAACCCTTGGCTCTGGCATCAGGCAACTGGCAAATGTCCCAGCGCGTGGCGGCGTCGCCTGAAGCCGTCCGGCCCCATCGACAAAGATATATCCGCAATATTCACGTTGACCTGCGAAGGAACCCGCCTGAAGTGTGCCTAGGAAACCGGCCGCGAAATTGTCGACTGCTGCACCGCTCGGCGCATTTGGCGGGGCAACTGTAAAACCGACGTTTTCCTGACGCGGCGCCACAGACGACGATCCAGTAGCGCCCATTTGCCCAAACGTTGGCCCGACATATTGGCTGGGCGGTGCGTCGCAACCTGCAACTGCAAATGCCGTGGCGGTCAGTAGGGCGATCAAGCGGATCATGGGCGGTTCCTCAACTACAGTTTTCAAAAGCCTAGCAGAACGACAGCGGGCCACAACGTGATGCTGTGGCCCCTGTCAATTTTCGCAATGTGTGATCTTAGGCAATCAGATCGCGGACCTTTTGGGCTGTGGCTTCTGCGGTGATGCCGAAGTGTTCGAACAATTCTGGCGCAGGTGCAGAGGCCCCGAAACCGTGCATCCCGATGAAACCCGCCTTTTCGCGACGGCCACGTTCGCCAAACAACCAACGATCCCAACCAAAGCGGATGCCAGCCTCAATCGCGACGCGGACGGGACCACCTGGAAGCACGCGTTTGCGGATTTTCTCGTCCTGATCCTCAAAGATTTCCCAGCATGGCATGGACACAACGCGGGTGCCGATGCCCTCAGCCTCAAGGATGTCGCGGGCGGCCATTGCAACGCCGACCTCGGACCCAGTCGCCATCAGGATTGCCTGACGTTTGCCGTTTTCGGCGTCGGCAAGAACATAGGCACCCTGTGCGGTCATATTTTTGGTTTTATGTTCGGTGCGCACCAAGGGCAGGCCCTGACGGGACAGGCACAACACGGACGGTGTTTTCTTTTCCGTCAGCGCGATTTCCCAAGCCTCGGCCACTTCGACGCTGTCAGCAGGGCGGAAGACATTGGTGTTTGGCGTGGCGCGCATCATAGCGAGGTGTTCGACAGGCTGGTGTGTCGGGCCGTCTTCGCCAAGGCCGATGCTGTCGTGCGTCATGACGTAGACGGTCGGCACTTCCATCAGTGCTGACAGACGCATCGCGCCGCGCGCGTAGTCGGTGAAACACATGAACGTGCCGCCGTAGGGGCGAATGCCGCCGTGCAGGACCATGCCGTTCATCGCCGCCGCCATGCCATGTTCACGGACACCGTAGTGGATGTAGCGACCTGCGCGGTTGTCGGGATTGAACACGCCCATATCAGGAGATTTGGTGTTGTTGGAGCCTGTCAGGTCAGCGGATCCGCCGACAGTTTCTTGCATGATCGGGTTGATGACGCCCAAAACGGCCTCGGAACTGGATCGCGTCGCGACGGTCTTGCCAGCCTCGGAGGCGTCCTTTTTGAAGGCTTTGATCGCGGCAGACAATTTCTTGGGCGCTTCAAGGGCGAAGGCGCGGATGAATTCGTCTTGCTTGTTCTTGGGCAGCTTGTCGAAACGTGACTGCCAGTCTGCGTGGGCAGCGGCGCCGCGTGTCCCCATCGCTTCCCACTGGGACTTGATGTCAGCGGGGATGACGAAGGGTTCGGATGTCCAACCGTAGGCTTCTTTGGCGGCTTTCATCTGCTCTGCGTCTGTCAGCGCGCCGTGCCCTTTGGATGTGTCCTGTGCCGCGTGGCCGAGTGCGATGTGGGTTTTGCAGTTGATCATGGACGGGCGTGGATCGGCCTTGGCCGCCGTGATCGCCGCATCAATCGCAACGGGATCATGGCCGTCAATGTCGATCACATGCCACCCAGACGCTGCTAAACGTGCGGATTGGTCGGTATTGTCCGCCAGATCAACGGGACCGTCGATGGTGATGTTGTTGTTGTCAAAGAAGCAGATCAAATGGCCAAGCTTTTGCATACCCGCGAGGCCGATTGCCTCTTGGCTCACGCCTTCCATCAAGCAGCCGTCACCCGCGATGACGTAGGTGTGGTGGTTGATGATTGTCTTGCCGTGGCGCGCGCGCAGGATTTCTTCAGCAATGGCAAACCCGACGGAATTGGCGATGCCTTGACCAAGGGGGCCTGTCGTCGTCTCGATCCCTTCCATATGGCCATATTCAGGGTGACCCGCGGTGCGCGCACCGAGCTGGCGGAAGTCCTTAAGCTGTTGCAGCGTCGCCTGTTCATACCCTGTGAGGTGAAGCAGAGCATAAAGCAGCATAGACCCGTGGCCTGCCGACAGGATGAAGCGGTCACGGTCGGGCCAATGCGGGGCCTTTGGGTCAAACCGCAGGTGCTGGTCAAACAAGACCGTGGCGACGTCTGCCATGCCCATCGGCATACCGGAATGGCCGGAATTGGCGGCCGCAACGGCGTCCAGTGTCAGGGTGCGGATCGCGGCTGCGCGCATCCAATGTTCGGGATGGGCTTTGCGGAGGGCTTGGATGTCCATGGGGTCGCGTCCTTTGGCTGCATGTTTGGCGTTGAAAGGGTCATACCAGCGCAGGACTCAAGATCAAGGCAGATCGCGGGTTTGCATGAAGGCCGCGCTGTAGGTATCTGATTTTTAGTATTTTTCAGCGTTTGCTGCGTCGTGTCGCATGGCTTAGGCTTTACCTATCGGGGCGCGATTCGAATTCAGACGCACCGTGCAGCATCGGAATTGGCGATAAAGCCGGACCGGAAAGGACAGGCGGATGAGCGATTTTCCCCAACTTGAAACACGAATTAC
>JABBAI010000104.1 GCA_018608045.1 Octadecabacter sp.
GGAACGCAGCGGCGGCGCCCATGTCTTCGGGGGTGGAAAAGCGGCCCAGCGGGATCGATGCGAGGAATTTGGCGCGGATTTCCGGGGTGTCTTCGCCCATGAAGGATTTGAGCAACGGGGTTTCGCCTGCCACAGGGTTCAGCGCATTGACGCGGATGCCGTGGGGCGCGAGTTCGACCGCCATGGCCTTGGTTGCGGTGATCATCCAGCCCTTAGATGCGTTATACCAATTCAGGTTTGGGCGCGGTGAGACGCCGGCGGTTGACGCGATGTTGAGGATCGCGCCGGATTTGCGGTCTTTCATCGATGGCACAAAATGGCGCGCCATCAGGAAGATTGATTTCATGTTCACTTGAAACACACGATCGAAATCCTCGTCTGATACGTCTTCCATCGGGGTGGGCAGATGCGTGATGCCCGCATTGTTCACGATGATGTCTGGATTGGGCAGCTTTCCGGCCATGCGCCGTACGGATGTGTTGTTGGACACATCGACAACCCACGGGGATGCGCCGATGGCGCGCGCGACCTTATTGGCGGCGTCGCCGTTGATGTCGGCCACCAGAACATGCGCGCCCTCGGCTACGAATTTCGCAGCGATGCCTGCCCCAAAACCGGAGCCTGCGCCGGTTACGATTGCGGTTTTTCCTGAAAGTCTCATATCCCCAACATGGGCAGGGTCGCGGCTGATTTCCAGAACATTATGCTAATGGGCCACGCAATCGGGCAGGGCGCGGTCACTGGGGCTGGTTTTGCGCGTCTTGGCTGTTAAGGATTCATCAACCCTGACGATGGACACGCCGCGTGATTGATATCTTCAAGCAGTACAATGCTGACATGGTTAAAGCTGGACCTCCCTATCGTTATGAATAACTATACCTTTGTGGAGGCGGCACCATGTTGCCCCCACACACCTTTAGAATATTGGAAACACAATGCCCGGCACTCTCTCATTTGATGACCTGAAAACCCGCGTTTCTGATGGGTCAATCGACACCGTTTTGGTGTGCTTTGTGGATATGCAGGGCCGCCTGACCGGCAAGCGGTTTCACGCGGTAAACTTCGTTGAGACGGCGTTCCAGGAAACACATTGCTGCAACTACCTTTTGGCGACCGACCTCGAAATGGCAACGCCGGATGGCTATGCCTCAACCAATTGGGAAAGCGGCTATGGTGACTACATCATGGCGCCCGACCTGAGCACGATCCGCCCTGTGCCATGGCTCGAGGGCACCGCATTGGTGTTGTGCGATGTGCTGGATCACCACACCCACGAACCCGTACCCCATTCCCCACGCGCGATCCTAAAAAAACAGATCGCCCGCCTAGAGGCCTTGGGCTATGAGGCAAAGATGGCCACCGAGCTTGAGTTCTTCTTGTTCGAGAAATCCTTGGATGAAATCCGCAAATCAGGCTTTCGCGATCTGCAGCCCTTCAGTTGCTACAACGAAGATTATCACATCTTCCAGACCACCAAAGAAGAGGACGTGATGCGACCGATCCGCAACCACCTTTTCGCGGCCGGTCTGCCGATTGAAAACACCAAAGGTGAGGCCGAAGCAGGGCAGGCTGAGTTGAACATTCGCTACGCACCCGCGCTTGATTGTGCCGATCACCATTCCATCGCCAAACACGCCATCAAAGAAATCGCATGGCAAAACGGGCGCGCTGCGTCATTCCTGCCAAAGTGGGACAAGGACCGCGTCGGGTCATCGAGCCACGTGCACCAGTCGTTATGGAAAGACGGGGAGGCGGCGTTCTACGACAAATCCGCCAAGTACGGAAAATCCGAACTGATGGGTCGTTACATGGCGGGTCTGATCAATTACGCGCCCGATTATACCTACTTCCTTGCGCCCTATGTGAACAGTTACAAGCGGTTTTCTAAGGGGACATTCGCGCCAACCAAAACAGTGTGGTCCGTCGACAATCGCACCGCTGGGTTCCGGCTGTGTGGTGAAGATTCCAAAGGTGTCCGAGTTGAATGCCGCATCGGTGGGTCTGATTTGAATCCCTATCTTGCGCAGGCTGTGATGATCGCTGCGGGGATCAAGGGGATTGAGGACAAGATGGAACTCGCTCCTCCGACGACAGGTGATGTCTATCAGGATGCAAAGGCGCAGGACATTCCACAAACCTTGCGGGCCGCGACTGAGACCTTGCGCGGATCGAAGTTCCTGCGTGATGTCTTGGGCGACGATGTGGTGGATCATTACACCCGCGCCGCCGAATGGGAACAAGAAGAATTTGACCGTGTCGTGACCGATTGGGAAATCGCGCGCGGCTTTGAAAGAGCATAAACATGACCATTACCTGTATCTCACCGATCGACGGATCGATCTATGCGACACGTGAAACCCTATCGCGGAGCGAGGCTGATGCTGCCGTTGCCCGTGCAAAAGTGGCGCAAGTTGCTTGGGCGGCGCGGCCTCTCGCTGAGCGTATAAAGCTCGTGCAGGCTGGTGTTGCGGCCGTGGGTGCGATGAACGACGACATCGTACCAGAGATCGCGCATCAGATGGGCCGTCCTGTGCGCTATGGCGGTGAGTTTGGCGGGTTTAACGAGCGCGCAAGTTACATGGCCGAGATCGCACAAGACGCATTGGCCGACATTGAGATTGAGGACAGCGATGCGTTTCGCCGTGTGATAAAACGTGTGCCGCACAGTGTCGTTCTGGTTGTGGCCCCGTGGAATTACCCCTATATGACTGCGATTAACACCGTCGCGCCTGCGTTGATCGCGGGCAATGCCGTTATGTTGAAACACGCCTCGCAAACGCCACTTGTGGGGGAACGCATGGCGCAGGCGTTTCATTCGGTTGGTATCCCCGAAGATGCCTTTCAAAACGTGTTTTTGGATCACGCCAGCACGTCAGCGCTGATCGCCGATCGCGCCTTTGGTTTTGTGAATTTCACTGGTTCCCTTGGCGGTGGCAAAGCGATGGAAGCTGCCGCCGCCGGCACGTTCACAGGGATGGGTCTGGAACTCGGGGGCAAAGACCCTGGCTATGTGATGGAAGATGCAAACGTTGACGCTGCTGTGGACACATTGATTGATGGTGCGATGTTCAATTCTGGTCAGTGTTGCTGCGGGATTGAACGAATTTATGTGCATGAAAGCCTCTTTGACGCTTTCGTACAAAAGGCTGTGGCAATCGTAAATGGCTATAAGCTCGGCAATC
>JABBAI010000165.1 GCA_018608045.1 Octadecabacter sp.
GGGCATCCGGTTGAACAAGAACGGTGGCGCGCGAACATCTGGCTGGACGGGATAGATCCTTGGGATGAATTGGGCTGGATGGGTAAAACGATCCGCCTTGGCGAAGCTGAATTCGAAATTCGCGAACCCTGTGTGCGTTGTTTGCACACCGCTGCTAACCCGATGACAGGTGTGCGCGATGTTGATACGCTGAGCGTTCTTAAAAACTCATTCGGTCATACGAACTTTGGCGTTTATGCTGTGGTTACGAAATCAGGCCATGTCGCGACAGGCGACCAAGCACAGGTGCTTTAGATGCAACTTCCTTTTCCACCCGCAGAAGATCCCGATGACGCAACACGCGAAGCTGGCCGCATTATGTTTGCGGGCGAAACCGACTTCGTCAAAGGCGTGGTTGCGATGGATGGCCTGCCCGAAGCTGACCGCCCCGAAGTGTGTTTTGCAGGTCGATCAAACGTCGGAAAATCAAGCCTTATCAACGCTTTGACGGGCCGCAAAGGATTAGCACGCGCATCAAACACGCCAGGTCGTACGCAAGAAATCAACTATTTCACAGTTGGCGAAACCCACTACCTCGTTGACCTTCCGGGCTATGGATACGCCAACGCCCCGATCCCTGTTGTCGAAAAATGGCAGCGGCTGTTGAAGAACTATTTGCGGGGGCGGGTGACGTTGCGCCGTGCCTTCGTGTTGGTGGATTCGCGTCATGGGGTCAAACCCGTTGACGAAGAAATCATGGCCCTACTGTCGAGCGCGGCCGTCACATTTCAATGCGTGATGACCAAGACCGACAAGCTCAAAAAAGGCGATCTGGATAGGGTGTTGGTGCAGGTGCGCGAAAAGTTGCAGAAATTCCCGTCCGCCTATCCCGAAATGATCATGACCTCGTCCGAAAAGGGCGAAGGAATTGAAACGTTGCGCGCGATTATCGCAGGGCTAGACTAGGCGGCGAACACTGCCCTTGGGACCGACATGAGAAAGCAAGACATGAACCGCGATTGGATCGCCACCGCCGCCACCCTAAGCGCGGCCCTGCCGTATTTGCAGCGCTACAACGACGCCGTTGTAGTCATCAAACTGGGTGGCCACGCGATGTCATCAGACGAAGCGATGGACAATTTTGCGCGCGATGTGGTGTTGATGCAGCATGTCGGTGTGAACCCCGTAATCGTCCATGGCGGCGGCCCGATGATCAACGAAATGCTCGACAAGCTCGACATCAAGTCGAAATTCGTCAACGGCAAGCGCGTGACAGACAAAGCGACCGTTGAAGTCGTTGAAATGGTGCTTTCGGGGCGCGTGAACAAATGGATCGTGAATGCGATCAATCGTCAGGGCGGGCGCGCGGTCGGGCTGTCTGGCAAGGACGCGAACTTGATGATCTGCGATCAGGATGCACCTGAACTGGGTCTTGTTGGCACGCCTGCGGAAATCGACACTGGCGTTCTGACGACCCTGTTTGACGCCAACACCATCCCTGTCATCGCCCCGCTTGGCGCGGGCCGCAACGGTGAAACGCTTAACGTGAATGGCGACACTGTCGCAGGTGCAATGGCTGCTGCGTTGGCCGCGGATCGGCTGTTGTTGCTAACGGACGTGCCCGGTGTGATGGATGAAACCAAAACCGTGTTGACCGATCTGACCACGACGCAAGTCAAAGACCTGACAGCGGCTGGCGTGATTGCAGGCGGTATGATTCCTAAAACACAGACCTGTCTGGACGCCCTCGCCAAGGGCGTGCGCGCGGCCGTTATCCTTGATGGGCGGGCACCGAATGCGTGCTTACTCGAATTGTTCACAGACCACGGTGCAGGTTCGATCATTCGGCCGGCCCGTTGACGTACGACGATATCGCGCAGGCCGCAACTGCGGTGCATTTGACCGCCCTTGGTGGATTTCATGAAGACGGTGCAACCACGATTTTGCTGGGCCCTCGCGAACCAGGGTTTTGGGATCACGTGTCTGCGCATCCTGCATTCACCGGTGATGAGCCCCTCGATAACTGGTCTGACGCCACAATCACTGGACTTGCCGATCAGCTTAGCGCGACACCGCTTTTTCCGTTCGGTGGGCCGCCGTACAATGCGTTCATTTCATGGGCTCTGAAAAGCGGTGAAACATGGCAAAGCCCCGTTGGATTGTTGGTCCACAAGGATGCGGGTTTGTTAGTGTCCTATCGCGGGGCACTGCGGTTTGGTCATCACATCGACCTTCCCATACCCGTGACGTCGCCCTGTGACACCTGTGCAGACAAGCCCTGCCTGACAGCCTGCCCAGTGGGCGCAATTGGCGCTGATGGATACGCTGTGCCCGCATGCAAGGCCCACATCGCCACGGACCCTGTTTGCCGCGCGGGCTGCCGTGTGCGCCTGTCCTGCCCAATCAGCCAGTCCTACGGGCGCACCCCCGCCCAGACCGCGTTTCACATGGAGGCTTTTGTCAGAGAATGACCAAACGATTGATCCTGATCCGCCACGCGAAATCCAGCTGGGATGCGCCCTTTGAGGATCATGCCCGCACGCTTGATGACCGCGGCCGTGGTGCCGCGACTGCGATTGGGGGCTGGCTGAAAAGCAAAGGGTATCTGCCTGATACGATCTATTCCAGTGACGCCGCCCGCACGCGGGAAACGACAGATCGGATCGTGGCCGCACTCGGGACGACGCCAAAGATACTCTTGAAGGATGCGATGTATCACGCCAATCCCGCGACGTTGCTGCGGGTTTTGCAACAGGCAGAGGGCGACACGGTTGCGTTGGTTGCACATAACCCGGGCATCGCCGTGTTTGCGGAAGACATCGTAGCGGCCGCACCCGATCACAGACGGTTCTTTGATTATCCGACCGGCGCCACGCTTGTGTGTGATTTTGATACAAACAACTGGGCCGAAGCAGTTTCCCGCTCCGGCCACGTAGTAGATTTCATCGTTCCAAAAGACCTGTCCGACTAGGCCGCCAAAACCCTTGGGGTTTTGGCCACCCGCCCCGCAGGGTTTAGTGACCCAAAATTTGGCTCAGGAACAATTGTGTGCGTTCTGATTGTGGGTTGTTAAAGAACTCTTCTGGTTCGTTCTGCTCCACGATCTGGCCCGCATCCATAAAGATAACGCGGTTGGCGACCTGACGGGCAAAACCCATTTCGTGGGTCACACAGATCATCGTCATGC
>JABBAI010000162.1 GCA_018608045.1 Octadecabacter sp.
CTTCGCATCGCCGCTGCGGGTTTTGCCTTCCATGATGCCGTCGCCCTTTGGCTCCCAAACTGTGTTCATATCCAGCAGGTTGGTAAAGAACGACTGGTCCAGCGCACCCGGTGTGTCCGTGAACATGCCGTGGCGTGTGCCGCCCGTGTTGGCGCCAATCACGCGCAGACCGCCAACAAGAACCGTCATTTCCGGCGCGGTCAAAGTCAGCAACTGGGCGCGGTCCACAAGGTGCTCTGCCGGGCTGCGCAGCGCGCCAGCTTTGATGAAGTTGCGGAACCCGTCTGCCTTTGGTTCAAGCCACGCGTAGCTTTCTACATCTGTCGATGCTTGGTCGGCGTCGGTGCGTCCTGCATTGAACGGTACAGTGACCGTGTGGCCCGCCGCACGCGCCGCCATTTCAACACCGACGGATCCTGCCAGCACGATTGTGTCGGCGAGCGATACTGGTTTGGCAAAATCGGAACGCACCTGTTCAAGCTTCGACAGAACCAATGTGAGGGCCTCGGGATCGTTGACCTCCCAATCCTTGGCGGGGTTCAGGCGCACGCGCGCACCATTGGCACCGCCGCGCTTGTCGGACCCGCGGAACGATGCCGCTGACGCCCAAGCGGTGGACACCATCTGTGCCGCAGTCAAACCAGACGCTTCAATGGCTGCTTTCAACGCATCCACATCACCGCCCGAAATCAGGTCGTGATCAACCGCTGGAACGGGGTCCTGCCAGCTTTCGACTGTCGCGGGGACCAGCTTACCAAGGCCAAGTTCATAGGGGCCCATGTCGCGGTGCGTGAGTTTGTACCACGCCTTCGCAAAGGCCTTCGCGAACTTGTCGGGGTTGGCGTGGAAATCGCGGCTGACCTTTTCGTAAGCAGGATCCATGCGCATCGCCATGTCGGCGGTCGTCATCATCAAAGGCACGGACCCGTTTCCGTCAACCTGTGGGGCCTGCGACGCACCGTCTGTCTTTGGCGTCCACTGGTTTGCGCCAGCTGGCGACTTTGTAAGCTCCCACTCGTAGCCAAACAGAACCTCAAAATAGGACATGTCCCACGTTGTCGGTGTCGGGGTCCATGGGCCTTCAATACCTGATGTGATGGTGTCAACGCCGTGACCTGACCCGAACGAGTTTGTCCAACCAAGACCCATTTCAATCAGGCTCGCGCCTTCTGGTTCAGGACCAACGTGATCATCTGGCGACGCGGCACCATGGGCCTTACCAAAGGTGTGACCACCCGCAACCAATGCGACCGTTTCCTCGTCGTTCATCGCCATTTTGGCGAATGTTTCGCGAACATCATGCGCCGAAAGCAACGGATCGGGGTTGCCCATCGGGCCTTCTGGATTGACGTAGATCAGGCCCATTTGCACGGCCCCCAGATCACCAATCAATTCGCGTGGATCATCATAGCGCTGGCTATCATCGCCAAGCCATTCGGTTTCCGGACCCCAATAGATGTCTTCTTCAGGCTCCCAAATATCAGCGCGGCCACCAGCGAAACCGTGGGTTTTGAAGCCCATCGTTTCCAGTGCCACATTGCCTGTCAGGATCATCAGGTCAGCCCACGACAACGCGCGACCATACTTTTGCTTGATGGGCCACAGCAAACGGCGCGCTTTGTCGAGGTTGCCGTTGTCAGGCCATGAGTTAAGCGGCGCGAACCGCTGGCTGCCAGACCCCGCACCACCGCGGCCATCACCAACACGGTACGTACCGGCAGAATGCCATGCCATACGGATAAAGAACGGGCCATAGTGGCCGTAATCTGCCGGCCACCAGTCTTGGCTGTCAGTCATCAGCGCTGTGAGGTCGGCAATAACAGCATCAAGGTCAAGATCGAGGAACGCTTTGCCGTAATCAAAATCGCCCCCCATGGGGTTTGCCTGCGGATCATTCTGGTGGAGCGGCTTGAGGTTCAGGGATTCGGGCCACCAGTGCTGGTTCGCCGTCGTTCCAGTGGCCGCAACTGGCCCATGAATGACTGGGCATTTGCCCGCGGATTGTGTCATGTCTTTTACTTCGGCGCCGTCCATGGTCGTTCCTCCAGATGAATGTATTTGGAATGTTTCTAGCAAGTGGGCGTGATTAGTATAAGTTGAATTTCCTGATCGGCTTGATAAGTACGCCTTATGACGAACCTCACGCTCAAACAGTTTCGATACTTCGAAGCCCTCGCCCAGCATGGCCATTTCGGTCATGCGGCCGATGCCTCTGGGATATCGCAGCCCGCACTTTCGATGCAAATCAAAGACATGGAGGCTGATCTGGGTGTGGCGTTGTTTGAACGCGGGCCGCGCCACGTCCGTCTGACCCGTTTCGGGGAAGAATTTGCGCCGCGTGTGCGTGACATCCTGCGCTCTGTCGATGAGGTGAGCGATTTGGCGCGGTTGTCACAAAACACGCTGTCAGGGCGGCTCCGCATTGGCGTGATTCCAACAATTGCACCCTATCTGTTGCCGTCTTTCATAGGGCAGCTGACCCATGATCACCCCACGCTTGATCTGCAAATTCGCGAAACATTGACCCCGCGTTTGATTGAGGAATTGGCCCAAGGGCGGATCGATGCCGCCATCGTCGCCCTGCCCGTCTCAGAGCCGTCATTTGAAGAAGTCGAAATCTTTGAAGAAAACTTCGTTCTTATTCGCCCGGACATTGATGCGGATCGCGCCGTGCCCGACGCCGCTGATTTGGCGAAGATGCAATTATTACTTCTCGAAGAAGGCCATTGTTTTCGCGATCAGGCGCTGGCATTTTGTTCCATGCGTTCGCCGTTGCAGCGGGAAGGGTTGGACGGATCATCCCTCTCGACGCTGGTGCAGCTTGTTGGTGCTGGCATTGGTGTAACATTGATCCCCGACATGGCGGTATCGGTTGAAACGCGGTCGGCGAATGTGTCTGTGGCGCGGTTCAAGGGCGTGCAGCCCAAGCGCACAATCGGGATGATTTGGCGCAAGACGTCGCCGCTCGCGGATCAGTTCCGTATGATTGCCGACATCGTCGCACGGGCTGCCAAAGTGGGCCGCTAAAGTCGGCCGCTAAAACCGGTCCCGCATAGAATACCACAGCATCGCGAGGATCAGCAGCGGCGTACGCAAACGCGGCCCGCCCGGAAAACGATGGATAGAAACGCTGTTAAAAATGTCGAATTTTTCGGCCTGCCCCGCAACAGCATCCGCCGCCAGCTTACCCGCCAAGGTCGCCATCGCAACGCCGTGCCCCGAATACCCCGAAATGCTGAGGACCTGATCAGACATGCGCGCGAAATGCGGCATGCGGTTCATCGTGATCCCAAGCGTCCCGCCCCACGCATAGTCAATGCGCGCGTCTTTGAGCTGCGGGAAGATTTCCAACATGGGTTTGCGCACTGTCGCTGCGACATCGCGGGGGAATGTGTAGCCGTAGCTTTCGCCACCGCCAAATAGCATGCGATTGTCGTCTGACAGGCGGAAGTAGTTGATGACAAACTTACTGTCGGCCACCGCGTGATTGTCGCGGATCAGGCTGCGTGGATCATCAAGGGGTTCGGTCGCGGCGATGAAATTGTTGATTGGCATCACGCGCTTGGCGACATGATCGTTCAATGCACCCAGGTAACCATTGCATCCAAGAATGACGTATTTAGCTGATATATCAGCATCTTGCGTCGTGACCTTCGCGTCATTCGTAACCTTGGTGACTTTGCTTTGTTCAAATATCTGCACACCGGCATCGTGGCACGCACGCGCAAGACCAAGCGCATAGCGCAGCGGATGCAGATGCCCGCCGCCCATATCCAAAGTGCCGCCATAATAGGCCCGCGTTCCAACGAGGGACCGCATTTCGTCCTTATTCACGCTGCGGATTAAATCATAATCATATTCTGACTGTAATTTATCAGCGTATTCATGGGCTTCTACGACAGTCTTTGCGCGGTGTTCAGCTTCGATGATCCCGTCGTGCCACCCACAATCAATGCGGTTCTTTGCAATAAGATCACGCACTAAGGCAACGGATTCTAATGATAAATCCCAAAGAGAATGGGCCTGATCGTGCCCGACGATGCCCTCAAGCGTGTCTTGGCCGATCCGCTGCCCTGTTCCGACCTGCCCGCCATTGCGCCCCGACGCGCCAAATCCGACGCGCTGCGCATCCAGCAACACCACATCATATCCCGCCTGGCGCAAATGCAAGGCCGCCGAAAGACCGGAGTACCCGCCCCCCACAACGCAAACATCACAGTCGATGGCTCCTGTCGTGGCTGGAAACGGCTCCATCGGCGACGCTGTCGCGGCGTAATAAGATGCAGGGTATTCGCCCGCGCGGTCATTGGCGCTAAGAAGGTCCATCAACCGGCCTTATAAAGCCCGTCACGCTTGATCAGGTCCAAAGTTTCATCAAGTGACTTCGTTGCGCGATTGATCAGCGTATCAATCTCGTCCTTTTTGATGACCAACGGCGGCGCGATGATCATGCGGTCGCCAACGTGGCGCATCACAAGACCATTGGCAAAACACCGTGTGCGGCACGCAACCCCCACCGTCCCCGCACCTGCTGCAAATTTCGCGCGGCTTTCCTTGTGTGGTGTCAGCGCAATGGAACCCATCATACCAACGATCTTGGCCTCGCCCACAAGCGGATGATCGGCCAATGCTTCCCACTTTTTGGCAAGGTAAGGCGCGATGGTATCGTGCACGTTTTCGACGATCTTTTCTTCTCGCAAGATACGAAGATTTTCCAGCGCGACAGCACAGGCGACTGGGTGTCCGGAATAGGTATACCCGTGATTGAAATCCCCTGCGCCGCCAACGACCTCGGCGATGTCATCACAGACCAATGACCCGCCAATCGGCGCATAGCCCGATGACAGACCCTTCGCGATCGTCATGATATGCGGGCGAATGCCATAATATTCGGACCCAAACCAATGGCCTGTGCGCCCGAACCCGCAAATCACTTCATCCGCGATCAACAGGATGCCATGTTCGTCGCAAATGCGCTGGATTTCAGGCCAATAGGTGCTGGGTGGCACGATCACGCCACCAGCCCCTTGCACAGGTTCCGCGATGAACGCAGCGACGCGATCTGCGCCAAGCTCGTGGATTGCGGTCTCTAGCTGTTTGGCGCGTTCCAGTCCAAAATCTTCAGGTGACATATCCCCGCCCTCGGACCACCAATCAGGCTGGTCGATGTGGTTAATTCCGGGGATCACAGGCACGCCCTGATTTTGCATGCCCGACATCCCGCCAAGGCTGCCACCACCAAGCGTTGAGCCGTGGTATGCGTTCTTGCGTGAGATGATGATGTTCTTTTCGGGTTTGCCTTTGATCGCCCAGTAATGGCGGACCAGACGGATATTGGTGTCATTCGCTTCGGATCCTGACCCTGCATAAAACACATGGTTCAAATCGCGCGGCGCCAATTCAGCGAGCTTGGCAGACAGCGCAATCGCGGGCACATGGGTCGTTTGAAAGAACGTATTATAATACGGCAGTTCTTTCATCTGACGCGCGGCGGCGTCGGCAAGTTCGTGGCGGCCGTAGCCGATATTCACACACCACAGGCCTGACATCGCATCGAGGATTTTGTGCCCCTCACTGTCAGTCAACGTCACCCCGTCCGCCGATGTTATGACCCGCGCGCCCGTTTGTGCCAGTTCCGCGCCCGCTGTGAATGGATGCATATGGTGGGCCGCGTCCAAGGCTTGCAGATCAGCCGTTGGCATATGGTTTGTAATCACGTTCATGGGGGCATCCTGTGATGAAGTGCTGTGCACTGTGTTTAACTTTGTGCCACGATATGGCCGCACGCCCCCAAGTCAAACGAAACCGCGCGTCCAGTTCGCCATTGTTCATAGGTCCATATTGCAAATCTTGTGGCTCGCTTTCATAGTCCTCCCCACGGACGGAAAAAATCCGCCACTCATACGACAGGGAAAACACATGACACACTCAAAATTGCTTTCCGCCGCTGCAGCCCTCGCCCTTGTGGCAGGATCCGCGATGGGCGAAGAAGTTCGGGTCTATAACTGGTCCGACTACATCGACGAAGAATTGCTGACCAAGTTCGAAGAAGAAACCGGCATTGACCTTATCTATGACGTGTTCGATTCCAACGAAGTCCTTGAAACAAAGATGCTTTCTGGTGGCTCTGGGTATGATGTGGTTGTGCCATCGGGCACCTTCCTGCAACGCCAGATCACTGCAGGTGCCTTCCAGGCGCTTGACCAATCCATGTTGTCCAACAACGGCAACCTGTGGGACGTGATTGAAGCGCGGACAGCGCAATATGACCCCGACAACGTCTATTCCATCAATTACATGTGGGGCACAACAGGCCTTGGTGTGAACACGGGCCGCGTGGCTGAAATCCTTGGGGATGACGCGCCAATCGATTCACTCGCCTTGGTGTTTGATCCTGCCAATATGGAAAAGCTCGCTGAATGTGGCGTGCAATTCCTTGATGCGCCGTCTGAAATGATCCCTGCAGCGTTGCAGTTCTTGGGCGAAGACCCCGACAGCCAAGACCCGGACGTCATCGCGCTGACAGCCCCTGTGTTTGAGGCCATCCGCCCCTACGTTCAAAAATTCCATTCCTCGGAATACATCAACGCCTTGGCGAACGGCGACATCTGCGTGGCATTCGGCTGGTCCGGTGACATCCTGCAAGCCCGCGATCGTGCTTGGGAGGCCGACAACGGTGTCGAAATCGCATACAACGCCCCGACTGAGGGCGCGCTGATGTGGTTTGACCAAATGGCGATCCCTGTGGATGCCCCGAATGTGGACGGCGCGCACAAGTTCCTGAACTTCATCATGGACGCGCAGAACATGGCCGATGCATCGAACTACGTGTATTATGCAAACGGCAATGCGGCGTCCCAAGAGTTCTTGGTTGAGGACGTGATTGGCGACACAGCGATTTACCCTGACGCTGACACACTGGCCAACCTGTATACGACGACGCCATATGACGCGGCTGTTCAGCGGGTCGTAACACGCCTGTGGACACGCGTTAAGTCCGGTCAATAAGCCATTGATCCCTCGCGCTTTATTGGCGCGGGGGAGACCTCATTTTAAGGATCTGAAATGGCGCAGCCAAAGCCCGATGCGATCTTTGCCCCGTGGGATGATCCCGCAGCAACTCCTCTGATCCAATTCAAAAACGTCACCAAGCGGTTCGGCGATTTCACCGCGATCGACAACCTGACGCTTGATATTTATGCGCAAGAATTCTTCGCCCTGCTGGGCCCGTCCGGTTGCGGTAAAACCACGCTGATGCGCATGTTGGGCGGCTTTGAAACCCCGACGACTGGACAGATTTTCCTTGATGGTGTTGATATCGGCCCCGTCCCGCCGAATGAACGGCCCGTGAACATGATGTTCCAGTCCTATGCGCTGTTTCCGCATCTGACGGTTTGGGACAATATCGCGTTTGGCCTCAAACGGTCCGACATGCACAAGGATGAGATCGGCGACCGCGTTGAAAAGATGCTCAAGCTGACGCAGCTTGAAAAGTTCGCTAAACGCAAACCGCACCAGATTTCGGGTGGTCAACGCCAACGGGTCGCCCTTGCGCGGTCTTTGGCCAAAGCACCCAAGTTGTTGTTGCTGGATGAACCCCTCGGCGCGCTGGATAAAAAGCTGCGCCATGAGACACAGTTCGAACTGATGGACATCCAGGAAACCATCGGAACGACCTTTGTCATCGTCACCCACGACCAAGAAGAAGCGATGACCGTGGCCTCCCGCGTGGCCGTTATGGTCGATGGGACCCTGTCCCAAGTCGCGACGCCCGACCAGATCTATGAGGCCCCGAATTCCACCTATGTCGCGGATTTCATCGGCGACGTGAACCTGATCGAAGGTACAGTGGATGTACCCGAAAAGAATGCGGCGTCGGACGCGGTATCGATCCGTTGGTCGGCGACCGAACCTGCAATCAAGGCGACATCAGACCTAACCTTTGGGGCTGCCGCGACAGTGCATTTCGCCATCCGGCCCGAGAAGGTTTCGATCTCAACAGAGGCGCCAGAAGCCGACAATGTGATGTCGGGTAAGATCCTCGATATTGCGTATTTGGGTAACATTTCGACCTATCATGTTGAGGTCGCACCGGGGCTGATTATCAAGGCACAAGCAACCAACGTGCGCCGTGTCTCGCGCCGCAATCTGACGTGGGAAGATCATGTCTATCTCAGCTGGACGGACACCGCTGGTGTGGTCCTTATGACATGAACTTACGTGCCCGCCTTTTGATCTTTGTCCCTTACGCGTGGCTGTTGGTTTTTTTCCTCGTTCCGTTTGGGATCGTGCTGAAAATTTCACTATCCGACATCGCACTGGCGATCCCACCATATGTGCCGACGATGAAGGACGGCTTTTGGACAATGATCCGTGGGCTGGACTTGGAAAACTACGCGTTCATCGGCGCGGGCGCTGTTTTTGCATCGTTCACATTATTGGTCCTCGCGATCGCGATGTTCCAAATTTTATATCCACGGGTGCGTCGCGCGCTTATTCCAGACGCTAGATATGGCATATTTGATAGCGCTGCTGTTGCCTTGACGGCCCTTGCAGTGGTCGTGGTCAACATTGCGGTCCTCGTGGCCGTCCTCAGTTTTCTGTTTCCCGTTCTGTCGGACTTCGTTGATATTCCCGATTTCCTCTACTTCGCAGCCTACCTCAGCTCCCTCAAAATCGCTCTGATTTCGACGTTGCTGACGCTGTTGATTGGCTACCCGATTGCCTACGGCATGGCGCGCTCAGCGGAGCATTGGCGGCCCACATTATTGATGCTCGTGATCCTCCCGTTTTGGACGTCTTTCTTGATCCGCGTCTACGCGTGGATGGGCATCCTCAGCACTGAAGGATACCTTAACCAACTGCTCATCAACATTGGCGTCATCTCGGATCCATTGGTCATTCTGAACACCAATATCGCCGTCTATATTGGCATCGTGTACACGTACCTGCCGTTCATGGTTTTGCCGATCTACGCGTCCTTGGACAAGATGGACGACAGTCTTGTGGAAGCCGCCGAAGATCTTGGCTGCACCGCCCTGTCCGCCTTCTGGTTGGTGACAGCGCCCCTGTCTAAACCGGGGGTCATCGCGGGCTGTTTTCTGGTGTTCATTCCGACGTTGGGCGAATTTGTTATCCCGTCGCTTTTGGGTGGTTCAAACACATTGATGATCGGCAAAGTCCTGTGGGAAGAATTCTTTAACAATCGCGACTGGCCCGTGGCCTCCGCTGTTGCCGTCATCTTATTGTTCATCCTGATCGTCCCCATCGTCGCGTTCCAGCGCAACCAAGAAGGAGGCGAGCGATGAGAAAGTTTTCGTGGTTTAACGCGACCTCCCTCACCTTCGGGTTTGCGTTTTTGTACCTGCCGATGCTGATCCTGATTATCTACAGCTTTAATGAATCCCGCCTCGTCACCGTCTGGGCCGGATTTTCGACCAAATGGTATGGAGAGCTGTTTCAGAACAAAGCCTTCCTCGACGCAGCGAAAGTGACGATCAAGGTGGCGTTCTGGTCTTCAACCCTCGCGACGATCCTCGGCACGATGGCAGCGTACATCATGGTGCGCACGGGCCAGTTTCGCGGGCGCGGATTGTTCAGCGGAATGATATATGCACCGCTTGTGATGCCGGAAGTTATTACTGGTCTGTCCTTGCTGTTGTTCTTCATCGCCATCGGTTTGGATCGTGGTGTTATTACAATCGTGTTGGCGCACACGACGTTTGCGATGTGTTACGTGTCGGTGGTTGTGACGTCCCGTTTGGTCAGCTTTGATCAGTCCTTGGAAGAAGCGGCGCTTGATTTGGGCTGCACACCCTTTGACGCGTTTCGCAGCGTGACTTTGCCGATCATCATGCCGGCTGTCATTTCGGGCTGGTTGCTGGCGTTCACGCTGTCGCTGGATGATCTGGTGATTGCGTCCTTCACGTCTGGGCCAAGTTCAACCACTCTGCCCATCAAGATTTTCAGCGCCGTACGCCTTGGCGTCACGCCGGAAATCAACGCGCTTTCAACCATTATGATCGGGCTTGTGACGATCGGGGTGATCTCTGCGTCGCTGGTGTCGCGCAGCATGTCGATCAAGGCGAAAGCTGATGAACGTCGCGCCGAACAAGATTAACCGAGGGCATATCCCGCGCCGCGCACCGTGCGCACGGGATCGTCCCCATGCGCCGTAAGAATTTTACGCAACCGCCCGATGTGGACATCCACAGTGCGGGTGTCGACGTAAATATCGCGCCCCCACACACGGTCGAGCAGCTGTTCACGAGACCACACGCGCCCCGGTTTTTCCATGAACGTGGACAGCAGTCGAAATTCTGTCGGACCGAGTTTCAATTCAGTCTCCGCGCGGGTCACGCGGTGGGTTTCTGAATCCAGGCGAATATCTTCATACTCCAACACCTGCCCCACGGTACTGGGCCGCACACGGCGCAGTTGCGTGCGCACGCGGGCCATCAGTTCGGCCACCGCATAAGGTTTGACGACGTAATCATCCGCACCTGTTTCCAGCCCGCGCACCTTGTCCACTTCCTCAGACCGCGCCGACAGCATGATAATCGGAATGGCGCGCGTTTCAGGGCGCATTTTCAGCTGGCGGCAGACCTCAATCCCCGACACGGACGGAAGCATCCAGTCCAGCACGATCAAGTCTGGCGCTTCTTCATCGACCAGCAACAGCCCCTGTTCACCGTCCTCGCCGCGCGACACGCGGTAGCCTTCGGCCTCAAGGTTGTAGGCCAGCACTTCGCGTTGTGCGGGCTCATCCTCAATCAGCAAGACATGCGGGGTGCTCATTGGCCTACTCCGTCAACATGGACGATGTTTTGTCCCCCTTGGGGCGGTCCTCATCGGGCATTTCACCCGTCACCATGTAGATCACTTGTTCTGCCATGTTGGTCACGAGGTCACCCATGCGTTCGACGTTCTTGGCGATAAAATGCATGTGCATACAGGCGGTGATGTTGCGCGGGTCTTCCATCATGAATGTTAGGAATTCGCGAAACAAAGCATTGTACATCTGGTCCACTTCGAGGTCGCGCTGACGCACGTTTTCCGCCAATTCAACGTCACTGCGCACGTAAGCATCAAGGACATCACGTAGCATCGATTGGACCTCTTTGCCCATCCGGCGCAAAGCCGCATCCGTGCCCGTGATTGGCTTCATTTCCGCAAGAACAGACGTGCGTTTTGCCATGTTTTTCGCGTAATCTCCGACACGCTCAAGGCTCGAGGCGAGCTTGAGGACCGACAACAACGTGCGCAAATCTTTCGACACGGGTGCGCGTAATGCAATCGTACGCGCGGCTTCTTCGTTGATTTGTTCTTCAATCGCGTCGATGACTTTGTCGGCCTTGCGCACAACCTCAGCGGCGTCGACATCGCGCGCTTCAAGGGCCTTGGCACCTTCAAGGATTGCGTGTTCCACCAAGCCGCCCATCTTCATGATAAGTGCTTGAATTTGTTCAAGATCACGGTCGTAGGCTGATGAAATGTGACTCTGCATATCAGTCTCCTTACCCGATCCGACCCGAGATATAGCTCTCGGTGCGCGGGTCTTCTGGGTTAGTGAAAATTTTGTCGGTTTCGCCGTATTCTACAAGGTTGCCAAGGTGGAAGAACGCCGTTCTTTGGCTGACCCGCGCGGCCTGCTGCATTGAGTGCGTGACGATAACCACCGAGTATGATTGGCGCAGCTCATCGATCAGTTCTTCGACTTGTGCTGTCGCGATCGGGTCAAGGGCGCTGCACGGTTCATCCATCAACAAAACCTCGGGAGCTGTCGCGATGGCGCGGGCGATGCACAGGCGTTGCTGCTGACCACCGGACAATCCGGTGCCCGGTGCGTCCAAACGATCCTTGGCCTCATTCCAAAGCGCGGCCTTGCGTAGGGATTTTTCCACGATCTCGTCTAGGTCAGCCTTGTTGCGGGCCAATCCGTGAATTTTCGGGCCATAGGCCACGTTGTCGTAGATGGATTTCGGGAACGGATTGGGTTTTTGAAACACCATCCCGACCTTTGCGCGCAGCTGCACTGGGTCTACCGCGGGGTCGTAGATGTCTTCGCCGTCAATGCGAATGTCACCCACTACGCGGCATATATCGATTGTGTCGTTCATCCGGTTCAACGTGCGCAGGAACGTGGATTTGCCACAGCCAGATGGGCCGATAAACGCGGTCACTGTCTTGTCTTCGATCTGTACGTCCACGTCTTTGATGGCGTGGTTGTCGCCGTAATAGACCTGCACGCCTTTGGCTGAGATTTTGTAATCAGTCATTCGTTTGTCCTTTATCGCGCTACCAGCGACGTTCGAATTTTTTACGCAGGAAAATCGCCAGCGCGTTCATGATCAAAAGGAAGATCAGCAAGGTGATGATTGCGCCCGATGCGCGTTCCACGAAGGCCGGATCGCTGCGTTGTGTCCAGTTGAATACTTGCACTGGCAGCGCTGTGGATGCCTCTCCGAACAGGCCCGCATCTGCGGTGTAGGCGGCGGGGTATTCTTTGACGAAGGCGACCATCCCGATCAGCAGCAATGGTGCCGTTTCGCCCAAGGCTTGCGCCAACCCGATGATCGTACCCGTCAAGATCCCGGGTGAGGCAAGTGGCAAAACGTGGTGGAACACCGATTGCATCTTTGATGCACCGACACCCAATGCCGCGTCGCGGATGCTCGGTGGAATGGACTTCAGCGATGCACGGGTTGAAATGATGATCGTTGGCAGCGTCATCAATGTCAGCACAAGCCCCCCCACAAGCGGGGATGATTGATTGAATTCCGCAAAATTGATGAAAATCGCGAGGCCCAAGATACCGTAGACAATAGATGGCACCGCCGCGAGGTTTGCAATATTCACCTCGATCACATCGGTGATCCAGTTCTTCCTGGCAAATTCTTCAAGATAGATCGACGCGGCAACACCGATGGGCAGCGCAAGGCACAGCACTACGGCCATCATATAAAGGGATCCTAGGATCGCGACACCAAGGCCCGCAGCCTCTGGCCGTTGATCGGATGCATCGGGGTTCGTAAAGAAGTCCCAGTTGAATTGTTTGACCAACGCACCGTCCGCCGCCAACCGATCCGCCAATTCCAGTTGCGCAGGTGTCACGTTCTTATCAAGCGCCGCTGTTTCTGCCGTGACGCGGCCCTTATAATACCCATCAATGCGGCCGTTCGCCAACAGATCAAGTTGGAACGTCGTTCCCGCCGCGTCCGGATTGGCGAGGATGAATTGGCGGAACGTGGACCCTGCTTCACCTGAAATCATGCCAAAGGCGTCCGCCTCTGGTGTGTCTTGCAACAAATCGCGTTCGGTGAGGTAGGCGAGCAACCCTGTCTGGATAATCTTATTATAGGCCCCTGTTTTCAAAAGCGATGATTCAGCCGCCTCAATCTCCTCGGCGCTGATCGTCACGGGAAAGCTGATATAGGTCTGGCGAAACGACGACGCCCCATTGGCGATGATCGAAATCAACAACATCGCAAGGGCGGCCACGGCGATGACAATTGCGCCAAGCCCATATGCGCGGAACCGTTTTTCCGCCGCGTTGCGTTTTTTCGTGCGCGCATCCAGCGTGAGGAGCGAGCCGTGCTTTGAAGTGCTCATTCGTATTGCTCCCGATATCTGCGCACGATGAACAAGGCCATGACGTTTAGGCCAAGGGTGATCACGAATAGCGTCAGTCCGAGGGCGAATGCGACCAGCGTTTCAGGTGATCCGAAGTCTGTGTCGCCCGTTAACTGACTCACGATTTTGACAGTGACAGTGGTCATGGCTTCAAACGGGTTCAGCGATAATCGTGCCGCCGCCCCTGCCCCCAAAACCACGATCATGGTTTCCCCAATGGCGCGCGACGCGGCGAGCAATACAGCACCAACTATGCCCGGCAGTGCGGCAGGGACAACGACTTGGCGGATGGTTTCGGATTTCGTGGCACCAAGGCCCAGCGACCCGTCACGCATCGCTTGCGGCACCGCGTTAATAATGTCGTCAGACAAGGACGACACAAACGGGATCAACATGATGCCCATGACCAATCCGGCGGTCATAACGCTCGACGCGGATTGGCCCAGCCCCATGGGTTCCGCGAAATAATCGCGCAGCAGTGGGCCGACCGTTACCAGCGCAAACAAACCATACACAATCGTCGGAATACCGGCGAGGATTTCGATCAACGGTTTGGCCACAGATCGCAAACGTGACCCCGCATATTCAGACAGATAAATGGCGGCAAACAACCCTGTAGGCACCGCAAACACCAAGGCGATAAAGCTGATGTAAAGTGTGCCCCAGATCAGTGGGATGATGCCAAGGTCACTGTCGCCCCTAAAATTCGGGGACCATGTGGTGCTGAAGAAAAAGTCGCGGAAATCGTATTGGCCGAAGAAATTCAAGGTCTCTGACATCATCGACAACACGATGCCCACAGTCGTCAGGACCGCGATGGTGGAGGCAAAGATCAAAAGGCCCATGATCCAGCCCTCGGACGCTGTGCGGGCGCGAAAGGTCGTGGAAATTCGCAGCAATGACAAAACGAAGCCCGTTACCGCAAGGCCGATCAGGATAATATACACCATCGTCGGGTTTTGCGGCACGAGAACGACATCACTGCGCGCGCCAATGCGCGCTGAAATCGCCCACACCAACATCACCGCTAAGGGGGGCAACAGCGTGGCCATCGCGGTGTTCAAACCGTGTTGATGCGGCAAGGAATTCAGCGTTCGGATATCCCCGTTCGCCACCTGCAAAGCCCGCTTGCGCGCCAAGAAATAGCCGGACAGCGCCAGCAGGATCGTTGCAATCATTGGAACAGAAAGTGGCAGCACGAAAAACCCGATCAGTAGAAGGTAGAGGACGAGGGCAGCATCAACCGCCCCCGCAATATGATGGCGCGATTAGTTGCCCATCAGCGTCAGGTTGGCAACCGCCGCCTGTGTGTCCGCCAATTCCGGATCAGACACGAGCCCGTAGGCCGCAAGTGGTCCGTCTGGGCCTGCTAGTTCATCAGCAACAAAGAAGCCGGCAAATTCTTGCAAGCCCGGGATCACACCGACGTGCGCCGCCTTGAGATAAAAGTAAAGAGGACGCGACACCGGATAATCGCCCGCCGCGATGCTTTGCGTGGTTGGCACGACATCGTTCATCGTCGCGACCTGCAACTTGCTTGTATTGTTTTCATAAAACGCGAGGCCGAAAACGCCGATGCCATTTGTGTCGGCTTCAATGCGCGCAAGTGTTTCGGTGTAGTCGCCGTCGATGTCCACAGACAGACCATCGGTGCGCACGGCCATACAGGCGCCTTCAGCGTCGTCTTCGGACATCCCCATATCGACCATGGCTTCAAATGCGCCACTGTCTTCGCAGCCCTGCAACAGTACCTTTTCTTCAAACACTTCGCGCGTTCCGTGCTTGGTGCCTGGAATGAACGCCATGATCGGCTGGGATGCGAAGTCTGCGTTGACCTCTGCCCAGTCCATGTTTGTGTTCGTGACCATGGCACCGTCGATGGGCATTTCGGCGGCCAGGGCTGCGTACCAATCGCTTGGCGTAAAAGCGAAGCCGTTGCCGTTGATGTCGGATGCAAAGACGATACCGTCATAGCCGATGCGGACTTCGACGATGTCTGTCACGCCGTTTTCAGCGCAAGCCACCAATTCGGTGTCTTTGATCTGACGGGATGCGTTTGCGATGTCGATTGTGTTTTCACCAACTCCCTCGCAAAACCGCTTGAGGCCCGCAGATGATCCGCCAGATTCAACAACTGGCGTCGGAAAATCGGAATTTTCGCCGAACACTTCGGCAATGATGGACGCGTATGGCAACACGGTGGACGATCCAGCGATCTGGACATTGTCACGCGCGGCAGCGGCAGTGGCGCTTATAGCAGTGATCGCGAGAGTTGATGCGGTCATTTTGAACAAAGACATGTGAAGCTCCAGCTTTTTTGTCATATTTGCCCCCCCGAGTATCGGGTGGCCTCTAAGGACGACCTAGGCGCGCCACAAGACGCTTTTGTGACGTTTATGTAAAAGTAATATGACAGTCGGTCGTTGCTGGAATTTATTCTGAATTACCTTCAGCGCCGATAGGCAAAATCACCGTAAATTCAGCACCTTGACCCATGGTACTGGCGATGCGCAACCGCCCGCGGTGACGATTGATAATGTGTTTCACAATCGCCAAACCAAGGCCCGTGCCGCCCACTTCGCGACCGCGGTGGGAATCGACTCGGTAAAACCGCTCGGTGAGGCGTGTAATGTGGTGCGCGGGGATGCCCTCTCCTCGATCAATGACACACAGACGAACGCCGGATTGCAGCAACGTCGGCTCATAGTCAGGTGAGGACAGCCGGATTGTAATATCGCCTGATGTGGCCCCGTATTTCAGAGCGTTTTCAACAAGGTTTGAAATCACCTGCCAAAGCTGGTCGCGATCCCCCAACACCTCAACCGTGTCATCGGGCATTTGGGTGTCAAACCTCAGCCCCTTCGCGTCAGCCGTTGATTGAAGGGTGTTCAAGACCTCAAGAACCAAGGTCTGCAATCCCACCTTCGTGGTTGGTCGGATGCGCTCCTGCCCCTCGACACGGCTCAGCTGTAACAAGGCCTCAACGAGGCTATACATCCGCCCCGCCTCTTGCTCCATGATACCCAAAAACCGATCCTGCGCCGCCGTGTCATTCTTTGCAGGGCCGCGCAGGGTTTCGATGAACCCCATCAATGACGTCAACGGAGTGCGCAATTCGTGGCTGACATTGGCCACAAAATCACGCCGCATTTCACCGGCTTCCTCGACAGCTGTCATGTCTTGAAAGCTCAGCACCACAGTCAGACCATCTGACAGTGCCACGCCGCGCACGGACACGTTCCATGTAGTGTCACGCGCACCATCGTTTCCAAGGTAGGACGCATGGCGATGTCCGCCGTCCTTTAACGTCTCTTCGACCGCGTCCAAAAGTGCGGGTTGGCGCAGCGCCGTGATGTAGTGCCAGCCCGTCGCATCCGTGCCGATCAGTCGTTTTGCAGGGCCATTTAACCCTTGAATGCGGCCCTGCGCGCCGACCAGAAGGACCGGATTGGGAAGTCCAACAATAAGCGCGCGCGTGTCCGACATGGCCTAGGCCTTTTGGCTTTCCGCGATGGCGTGGGTCAATTCGCGGATCAATAATTCGGGGTCCTCAAGCCCCACGGACACGCGAAAGAAGCCCTCTGACATGCCCAAAGTGGCGCGGCCTTCTTCGGTGAGCGCGCGGTGCGAAGAGGATGCCGGATGGGACAGCGTTGTGCCCACGTCCCCCAGTGTCGGCGCAAAGGGCAAATCAGGGGCTGCACGGGTCAAGGCGTTGGCCGCGGCGCGCCCGCCAGCGACTTCAAAGCTCATCATATTGCCGGGGCGGTTGCCAAGGACTTGCGCGGCGCGGTTATGGTCGGGGTGATCTGGACGGCTGGGGTGCAAAACCTTTGTGATGCCTGCCAATCCCGCCAAAGCAGCAGACAAAGCGGTCGCCGTCGCTTCGGCGCGGTCATAGCGCAGTTCAAACGATTGCATCCCTCGCTCAGCGAGCCAGCAATCAAACGGGCTGGGTGTCAGGCCCCATGTCACGTTTGCTACGTTGATTTTGGTCATCAATTCAGGGTCACGGGCGACGGCGTAGCCAAGAGTGGCGTCAGAATGCCCCGCCAGTAATTTTGTCACCGAATGGATCACGATGTCCGCACCATGTTCAAACGGCAGATAGCTGCGCGGTGTGGTGAAGGTATTGTCAACCATCAAAAGGATGCCGCGCTCTTTGCACAGGGCCGCGATTCCATCCATGTCCGCGATGCGGATGGTCGGGTTTGACACGACTTCAACCACGATCATGCGAGTGTTGGGTTGGATCGCTGCTGCGATGGCGTTTGCATCAGTCGGATCGGCCAATGTGGTTTCAACGCCAAATTTCGGCAAATCCTCGGTCATCAAACGCAGCGTGCGCCCATAAAGCTGGTCCGCCCCGATCACATGATCGCCGGCCTTCAAAACACCCAAAAACACAGCGCCCACGGCTGACATGCCCGATCCCGTAATGATGCCCCCGCCCACGCCCTCAAGCCCGTCGATCTTTTCGGCCAGAACGGACGCATTCGGGTGGCCTTCGCGCGCATAGGTAAAGCCGCTGCCGTCTTTATATTGCGCATCCAGACCATCGGGGTCAGGCGATGAATACACAACAGAGGGCTGGATCGGTGTCACGACAGGGCGCGACACGGACGTCGGCCATGCGGGACGTCGGGCTAGGTCTTTTGGTGTTTCATTCATGTCAAACCTCTTTCAAACCGGCACGAAACCGCGCTGCATTTTGTTGATAATTGACGGCTGAGGACGTGAGGCCCGCAATAGCCGCCGCGTCCAGGTCTCGCACAATTTTACCGATGCCCATCACCAATGATCCATCGGGAATTACTTTGCCTTCGGTTATCAGCGCCCCTGCCCCGATCAGGCAATTTTTCCCAATTATGGCCCCGTTCAGAACCGTCGCACCCATGCCGATCAGGCTGTTGTCGCCAATCGTGCAGCCATGCAGCATCGCCTTGTGGCCTATGGTGCAATTGATCCCGATGTCCAAGGGAAACCCCATGTCAGTGTGCAGCACACAGTTTTCCTGCACGTTACTGCCTACCCCGATCGTGATGCGTTCATTGTCGCCGCGGATGGTCGTGCCAAACCAGACAGACGCCAGATCCATCACCGTGACGTTGCCGATCACATGACATCCCGGCGCGATCCATGCACCCGCATCGACATCAGGCGCAGAACCGTCAAGATCGTAGATCACGCCTGTCCCTCATATTCGGTCTGCAAATCGCGCACAAAATCGTTCAGGCTGATCTGGCGTTCGCGGCGCGCGCGTTCAGCCGTCAGGATCGCCTTGAGGTTTTCAGCGCAGACATCGGGATCATCATTCACCAGAACATAATCGTATTCGGCCCAGTGGCTGACTTCATCGAGGGATTTTGCCATACGGTTCGCAATGACGTCTTCGCTGTCTTGTCCGCGTGACCGCAGCCGGCCTTCCAGCACGTCCATAGATGGCGGCAGCAAAAAGATCGATACAACATCATTGCCCAGCGACGAGTTTCGGATTTGCTGGCCGCCCTGCCAATCAATGTCAAACAAAGTGTCTTCGCCAGCACCCATCGCCGCCTTTACGGGCGCTTTGGGGGAGCCGTAGAAATTGTCGAACACTTCGGCATGTTCCAACATCTCGCCCTCAGCGACCATGTCTTTGAATTCGCCCTTATCCACGAAGTGGTAATCGACACCGTCTTGTTCCCCCACACGCGGCGGCCGTGTTGTGGCCGACACGGAAAACCGGATTGATGGATCCCACTTGCGCAAAATTTTGGAGTGAAACGATTTTCCCGCGCCCGAAGGCGATGACAGGATTATTAAAAGGCCACGTCTATTCATAATATCATTCCACGTTCTGAACTTGTTCGCGCATCTGGTCGATCACCGCCTTGAGAGCCAGACCGATCTGGGTCAGCGCCACGTCTTGCGCCTTGGAACACAATGTATTCGCTTCGCGGTTAAATTCCTGTGTCAAAAAATCGAGCTTTCGACCAACGGCTCCGCCCACACCCATCAGATCACGCGCCGCTGTAATATGCGCGCCAAGGCGGTCAATTTCTTCGGTGATGTCGGATTTCACAGCCAACAGCGCGAGTTCTTGGGCGATGCGGTCAGGGTCCGCGCCGACGGCCGCATCCATCACGCGGGTCAGCGCGTCTGACATTTGCGTTTTAACGGCCTCACGGCGCGCGGTTGCGGCGGTGACGGCTTGGGTCGTCAATGTTTCAATCTGGTCGATCTGGTCTGAGATCACGCTGTGCAATGCCGCCCCTTCGGCCACGCGCATGGCGATCATTGCATCCAGCGCTAGCGTGAAATCAGCCGCCAAGGGCGCGGATAAATCTGACACCTCTGCCTGTCCCATCATCAAAACCCCGCGCTGCGACAACACATCCGCCGCCGTGGGTTGGGCCAATGTCACGCCCTTATCAAACGCGCGTTCCTGAATGGTGTCGAGCGCGTCGAGGATAACATCAAGGCGCGCGGGATCAATCTGCAACGACCCGTCCGCAGTGGCGGTGTTCAGTCGCAGACCGATCGTGATATTGCCCCGCGTGGCGACCTTCGCCACCTGCGCTCGCACATCCCCTTCAAGACCTGCCGCGCTGTCCGGCAAGCGCACCTTCACGTCCATGCCCCGCCCGTTCACAGACCTTACCTCCCACGTCCACGTCGCCGCTGTCCCTGACGGGTCGGCGTTTCCTTGCTGAGTGGCAAAGGCTGTCATGGAACGGATCATCGCAGGCCCCCTATTCGGCTATGCCCCTGCACCTAAAGGCAAAGCTGCAAGTAGGGCAAGGGCGGCCCCGCCACAGCGCGGCCGAAATTAACGAAATCGGGCCAAGCCATTAACCTGTTAAGACTTTGTTTAGAGAATTTATGGCGCAAATGTGGCAAAACATCTGAGACGGCCCGCTTGGCGCCACACACATTAATGAACCATGAAGGATACTGCAGATGAGCCTTACTTTTGATCCCTACAAGTTGCGCTCGGGCGATGTGTCCCGAACTGAGGATGTTTTGATGACCAACCCAACGGCCACGTCTGAAATGGAACGCTATTGGGGGTCGTTGCCACGCACCCGCGGTGTGCCGATGAGCAAAGACGTCGATCCCGCCAAGATGGAGGGTCTTCTTGAGGACAGCTTTATTCTGGAACGGGTCGCGCCCGGTGTTGCTCGCATTCGTGTCGCTGGCCGCAATATTGCCGGCCTTTTTGGGCTGGAACCCCGTGGGCTGCCCCTTACGGCCGCGTTCCTACCCGAGGCGCGTGCACCAATGGCGCTGCATTTGGAAAAGGCTTTTTCTACCCCTGGCCTGGTTGAGATTGAATTGACGTCACCCCGCGCGGTTGGTCAGCCAAAACTGCACGGGAAAATCCTGCTGCTGCCCCTGCGCGATGACCACGGGCGTGTCAGCCGTATGATGGGGGTTTTGGTAATGTCTGGGCGTCGTGGCTTAGGCGGGCGACGGTTCACAATTTCCGACACGACGTCTATTCGGTTTGAACCCACGGTCGGGTTGCA
>JABBAI010000046.1 GCA_018608045.1 Octadecabacter sp.
CGATCAAGTTGGCCAGCCTTATGTCGCGCCGACGCTTGTGTTTTTCAAAGGCACAACACAATCGTCCGTCGATGAGGCATCGGCCGCATCTGGTCCGTTTTACTGTCCTGCCGATAACAAAGCATACCTTGATACGGATTTTTTTTGTGACGCTTGAACGCCAACTTGGGGTGGGCGGGGAGTTCGCAGCAGCTTACGTCGTCGCCCATGAGGTCGCGCATCATGTCCAGAACGAACTGGGTATTCTTGGTCAGGCCAATCGCATCCGCCAACAGGTCAGCGAACGTGAAAGCAATGCCATTTCTGTGCGTCTTGAATTGCAGGCGGATTGTCTGTCGGGCATCTGGGCGCGTTACGCACAAGAACGGTTCAACAGTCTTGAGCGAGGCGACATCGCAGAGGCCATGAATGCGGCGGCCCAGATCGGGGATGATACATTGCAACGCAACGCAGGGCGCAGCGTGCAGCCCCACACGTTCCAACACGGCACATCCGCGCAACGCCAGCGTTGGTTTCAGACCGGGTATGAAACGGCACAAATCGCGTTCTGCGACACGTTCTCGACCGACAACCTGTAAAAGGTGATTTATGTGCGTTGACGCCGCGCGATGGTGGGGCTATCCCACGCCGTATTCTGAGGCGGGCATTGTCCCGCCGCGTGCCGGTGTGGCGGAATGGTAGACGCAGGGGATTCAAAATCCCCCGATGGTGACATCGTGCCGGTTCGAGTCCGGCCACCGGTACCACTTAACAGTGGTCAAGCACGCACAGAATAGACCGCATCCACCCGACTTTTGCCCGACATCGAATCGCAGGTGCATACTTTTTGGTGAACAATGGGCTTCATTTTCAAAGATTTGCACGATTTTGTTAACATTCGAGTCGGACAGTGTGGTGTTTTTCCAGCAACGCGGCGGGGAAATGGGGCGGAATTCTCCCCCGCGGTTAACTGTTCGCAATCTGTCCAACGGCGCATGGTCCGAAAGCTTCCAACCCGCTGACTATACAATGCGCGGCATTGGCGAAGCGCAGCGCAACGAAATCATTGCACTTTTCCCTGAGTTGGAAGATCGCAGCGATGGCGCTGGATGGCCCTCCGCCCGCAAAGTTCTCAAGAAGCACGAAGCGCAATTGCTGACCAGCTAACGGCTGTCTTCATGGCTATCCCAATTATCCGGCGCGTCTAAATCAGGCCGTGCCCGTTTTTTAATCTGATCGCCTTAACGCCCGGTTTCAGCGCGCCAGCTTGCCCAATCTTCGGGCGTGTCCAGATCAAGACGGGCCACATTTTCAGGCAAAGCCACCAATATGGTCTGCGAAATAAAGGGGCGAACTAGGTCTTCGCCACCGTTGTCGCCCGCTAGATTTGCAAACCCACCGCGAACATTCTTATGAAACACAACCGGATGCCCCGCTTTGCCGCTTTGCGTTGCGCCGCGAACGATGGGGGCATCGGGGTGGGCGCGCGCTGCTTCAGCGACTTTGCGCATGTCGTCCGCCCCGATTTCAACGAGGTCCCCAAGCAGCATCATAAACTGGTCCCACGTCGGAAGCTGGGCAACCGCGCCGCGCATCGTGCCACCCATCCCCTCAGCCGCTTCGGGAACGACCAACACAGTCACATCCAGATCATCAATGGCGTTGGCACGAGGATGATCATCACTGGGCAGGGCCACAAAAACACCGCCCCCCAATGTCAAAGCCGCATGGGCCAATCGGCGCAGCTGCGGCACGCCGTCGACAGGTTCCAGCAGCTTGTCGCGATCCCCCATCCGCGAAGACGTTCCCGCAGCGAGGATGAGGATCGGTATCATCCGCGCATCCGTGATCCATTTGCATCAAAAATCGGCGCCGTGATCAGCGTCGCATCCCGCATTTCGCCCAAGATTTCGATTTGCACCTTAAGCCCATCGACCGCGCGCTCTTTTGGGATAAGGGCGAAGGCGATAGATTTTCCAGTGTGGTGTGAAAATCCGCCTGATGTGCAAAAGCCCTGAACAGCACCGTCAATGAGGACTGGTTCATAGGCAGTGACATCCGCATCATTCCCATCGACTTCAAATGTGACCAATTGACGGGCAGGGGTTTCGGCTTGTGCGGCGGCTTTGCCGATGAAATCTTTGTCCCAATTGATAAAGCGGTCCATGCCGGTTTCCGCTGCTGTGTAATCGGGTGAAAATTCCCGCATCCATGACCCGAAAAAGCGGTCCAATCGCAGCGACATAATCGCCCGCATCCCGAACAGGGACAGGCCCATTGGCTGGCCGTGCGTCCACAATTTTGTCCACAGGGCGCGTTGATCCATCGGATCGCAGTAAATCTCATAGCCGAGGTCGCCGGTATAAGACACCCGATTGACCACGCAGGCGGTCTGCCCGATTGTCATTTCGCGCACATCCAAGAATTTCAAATCGGCGTCGTCGCGTGTACAGGCCTTTAGAAGGTCGCGCGCGTTGGGCCCCGCGATTGAGAACCCGGTCACTTTATCGCTTATATTCTGAAGGCTTACCCCGTCTTCTTGATGTTGTAGGAACCAACGCATGTGCTGGGCTTGCGCACCGTAAGATGCGGTCAAAACGAAGGTTTCATCCCCCAAACAAGACACCGTAAAATCACCCAAAAGCTTGCCCTTTGGCGACAACATCGGGGTCAGAGAAATGCGGCCAATCTTCGGGATAAGGCCCGCCATTATCCGGTTGAGCCACTCTCGCGCGTTTACACCTTTAACGCGATATTTTCCAAAGTTATGCACTTCGGTGATGGCGACGTTTTCGCGCAAGGAGTTGACCTCGCGCGCGACGGCATCAAAGGCGTTGGAACGGCGGAATGACGGGTCTTCGAATGTTGGTTCATCGCCAATGGCAAAATAGTTCGGGACCTCAACCCCGTATTGGTGGCCCCAAACAGCGCCTAGCGCGCTGAAAATGTCGTACATCGGGGTTGTGCGATGGGGGCGCGCCGCGGGGAGTTCTTCATTTGGATATGCAATGGAAAATCGTTTCTGGTAGTTTTCAATGACCTTGGGCCGCGTGTAGCCCGGCGTGATCCAGTCCCCGAACCGCGCGACATCCATCGCCGTAACATCGCGTTCGCATTCGCCCGTCGTCATCCACTGCGCCAGCATCAGGCCCACACCACCGCCTTGGCTGAAGCCTGCCATGACACCGCAAGCAGACCAATAGCCGCGCAACCCGGGGATGGGCCCAACCAAGGGATTGCCGTCAGGGGCAAAGGTAAACGGCCCATGAACCACCGATTTTACACCTGCACGGGCAAGGGCTGGAAAGCGCTGGTAGGCAAATTCAATACTGTCTTCAATCTTGTCGAGGTCATTGGGCAGCAGTTCAGCGCCAAAGGACCAAGGCGTGCCATCCACCGCCCACGGGCGGCAGGGTTGTTCATAAAATCCGATGCACAGCCCTTTGCCTTCTTGGCGCAGGTAGGATTCACCCGCTGGATCCATCACATGAGGGTGTTCTGTGTCGCGCGCGACAATTTCTGGCACATCGTCGGTGACGATATATTGGTGTTCCATAGGGTGCAGCGGCGCGTAAATACCTGCCATCGCCGCAACTTCGCGCGCCCAAAGCCCACCCGCATTCACGACGTTTTCAGTGTGGATCGTCCCCTTATCGGTCACGACATCCCAAGTCCCATCAGCGCGCTGCGTGGTTGCTGTGACCATGGTGTGCGTTTCAATCGTCGCGCCCCCCATGCGCGCAGCCTTGGCATAGGCGTGGGTTGTCCCGCTGGGGTCCAAGTGTCCGTCCAGCGGATCATAAAGCGCACCAATGATGCCGTTAGTGTTCGCAATGGGCGCGATCTTTGCGATTTCCTCAGGGCCGATAATTTCGGTCTCAAGGCCCATGTAGCGGTGCTTGGCGCGTTCCGCGACCAACATATCAAAGCGATCCTTGTTGTCGGCCAAGGTCACACCGCCCACGTGGTGAAGACCACACGACATCCCCGTGATCTCCTCCAGTTCTTTGTAAAGCTTGATGGTGTACCCTTGAAGTGCCGCCATGTTCGTGTCGCCATTCAGCGTGTGAAACCCACCCGCGGCATGCCATGTCGATCCGGACGTCAATTCGGATCGTTCAAGCAACATTACGTCCGACCACCCCAATTTGGTGAGGTGATACAAAACGGAAGCGCCGACAACGCCGCCTCCGATGACGACAACGTGGGTGGTGGTTTTCATACAGATCTCCTGAGTTGGGAACAGGTTAAATTCGATCGCAACACAGGGGAAGGCAATTTGCGACATGAAGTGTCGTGCGCGGGCAAATGAATTGGGCGCGCGGGTTTCAGGCTAGGATCAACCAAAGGAGATTCTTATGCGCACCCATGCTCAAGCTGTCGTTATCGGGGGTGGCGTGATTGGTTGTTCAATTCTGTACCACCTCGCCAAGCTCGGCTGGAGCGATGTTGTCCTGCTTGAGCGCGATGAGCTGACGAGCGGGTCAACTTGGCACGCGGCGGCAAACATTCACGGGCTCCATGACAGCACGAATATCTCTCGCATCCAGCACTATACGATGAACCTGTATAATGAGCTTGAGGAGGAGACAGGGCAATCTTGCGGGGTCTATCAGCCGGGCTCGCTCTATCTTGCCCAGACGATTGAACGCGAACATCAGCTGCGGCTTCAGGCGGCGAAGGCCAAATTTTACGGCATGAATTTCCATGAGGTTGATCGCGCAGAGGCCGAAGTTCTGCACCCGTTGGTGAATTATGACGGCATCCGCTGCATCATGTTTGAACCTGATGGAGGCAATGTCGACCCCAGCGGCGTGACGAATGCCTATGCCATTGGTGCGCGTCAAAAAGGGGCTGAGATTATCCGGTTCTGCCCTGTGACGGCGACAATACAGGAACCTGACGGCACGTGGATCGTTGAAACACCGAAGGGCAATATCAAAACGGAATGGGTCATCAATGCCGCTGGGTTGTGGGGGCGTGAGGTCGCGGCGCTGGCGGGGATCAATCTGCCGCTGCTGCCGACGGAACATCAGTATTTCGTCACAGAAACGATTGCAGATATTGCGGCTATGGATCGTCGGTTGCCATCTGTCGCGGACCGTGACGGAGAATATTATCTGCGCCAAGAGGGGCAGGGATTGCTTGTCGGCGCCTATGAAAAAGACGTGCGGTTCTGGGCCGAGGATGGCACGCCGCAGGGCTTTGGGCATGAATTGTTTGCCGATGATCTGGAACGCATTGAACCCAACATGATGCGCGCGATTGATCGTGTGCCCGCCGTGGGTGAGGCCGGGATCAAGCGGGTCATCAACGGCCCTATGATCTGGTCACCGGACAGCAATGTTTTGTTTGGCCCTCATCCTGATCTGTCTAACTACTTCTGTTGCAACGGAATTATTCCGGGGTTCAGCCAATCGGGCGGTATGGGGCTTATGGCGGCGGAATGGATCACATCGGGTGAGTCCACCTATGATATGTTTGCGTGGGACGTGGCGCGGTTCGGCAAATGGGCCGACGCAAAATTCACCAAGGCACGGGTTGGCGACCAATATGCAAACCGTTTCAAAATCCATTTTCCAGGTGAGGAACGCGACGCGGGCCGTCCTGTGCGGGTCCGGTCTGTTTATGAACAGCAAAAGGACCTCGGCGCTGTGTTCGGGTTGAATTACGGCTGGGAACACCCGCTTTATTTTAACGCTGATACGCCCGAGAGCGCGGGATTTACCCGCCAGCCGTGGTTCGATGCCGTGGGGAGGGAGGCGCGTATGTTGCGCGACACTGTCGGCGTGATCGACATTTCCAACTTCGCCAAATACCGCTGTACTGGTGCGGGGGCCGAAAGCTGGTTGAATGCGGTCTTTGCAAACAACATGCCGAAGGCCGTGGGGCGGTCTTGTTTGACGCCCTTGATTGGGGTGAACGGCGGTATTGCTGGTGATTTTACGGTGACGCGCATGGGCGAGGATGAATTCTGGATCATCGGATCCGGCATGGCTGAACGTTATCACCAGCGGTTCTGGAAAATGGTGCCGATGGACGCGGATGTGATGTTTGAAAGCATGACCGACGCGTGGTGCGGGTTTAATATCGCTGGACCTTTGGCGCGCAAGGCATTGCAAACGCTTACGAATACATCGCTTGAGACGGCGGACTTTCCTTTCATGCGATCCAAGTGGTTGGATATTGCGGGTGTCACGTGTTTGGCCTTACGGGTATCATTCACAGGCGATCTTGGATGGGAAATTCACTGTAAGGAGGGCGATCAAGCCGCTGTTTACAAGGCCCTTTTGGATGCTGTGGCTGGCGAGGGTGGTGGACCTGTCGGAAGCCGCGCTTTGATGTCACTGCGGGTTGAAAAGGGCTACGGATCTTGGGGACGCGAGTATTCGCCCGAATACTGGCCGCAAGAGGTCGGCTTAGATCGCTTAATCAAGATTGAGAAAGACTTCTTAAATAAAAACAGCTACTTGAAGGTAAAAGATAATCCATCACGTGAAGTCCTATCCCTGATCCACGTACAAGATGTCACCACCGCAGACGCCACAGGCGGAGAACCCGTTTTCCTACCCGACGGCACGCCTGTTGGTCGCGTCACGTCTGGCACATATGGATATAGCGTCGACATGAGCTTGGCCCTCGGATACCTCAAAGACACCCCCGCAGGGACGCTGGTCGATGTCATGATTTTGGGCATACCACACCGCGGCGTGGTCTTGGCTGAACCGCCCTTTGACTCAACGGGAGAGCGGCTCAGAGCCTGACTTTTATGGAATAATGCGCGTGTACTTCGTGCCCTCAATCGTCGCACCGGCACGAAAACCGGCCTGCGCAAAGACGACCGCGATAACTGGCGCGAGGGATGTTGTCGTTTCAGCGCGCAAGGTTTCGCCGCGATCTTGAAGGGCGTATTCGATGTCGGCACCAGCGGCCCAGCCATTTGAACGGCGGAAATCAGTCAGGGCCTCTTGGGTCATAAAGAACAGAACCGTCGAAAACTGCTGCGCGCCAATCTGAAAACCGGCACTTCCCGATGTTGCGGAATAGTAATCGACCGTGCTCGATCCGATGCGCAATGCGCCGCGTCCGAACGATCCGCCAAGTCCAAGCCCTGCTTCGGTGACAACGGGCATCACCAACATACCGCTGGCGTTGTTTGCCAGATCACGGGTGCCAGGATAAGAATTATACATAAAATTCAGGGTGCTATCCACGCGGCTGTCGATCACCGCAGAGCCGCTGCCCCCGATGCCGTTGCCGCAAGCGGATAAAGCTGTAGTCGCCAAAGCGCTGAGCGCAAAGGAGCGTCTTGTGATTAGGGTCATGATTGCCTCGTGCCTAAAGAATTCGGGGTTTATCCCCGTTATACGCCCACTGTAGGCGGTATTTCGCGTCCTGTCAGCAGCTAGATGCAGGGTGGCGGGTTTTAACCATTTAGCAATTTCGCCGCCGCTGGTGCAAAGTACGTCAACACCCCGTCACACCCTGCGCGTTTGAAGCACATCAGCGATTCCATCATCACCTTGTCGTGGTCCAACCAGCCGTTTTGTGCGGCCGCTTGCATCATCGCATATTCGCCGGACACTTGGTAGGCGAACGTTGGCACGCCAAACTCGGTTTTTACGCGACGCACGATATCAAGGTAGGGCATGCCTGGTTTCACCATGATCATGTCCGCGCCCTCAGAAATGTCGCGCGCGACAAGGCGCATGGCCTCATCTGAATTGGCGGGGTCCATCTGATAGGTGTTCTTGTCGCCCGTCAGCGCGCTGGACGCGCCAACCGCATCGCGAAACGGGCCATAAAACGCGCTGGCATATTTCGCCGTATAACTGAGGATCGTGACCTTCTGGTGGCCCGCAGATTCGAGTGCTGCACGGATCGCGCCAATCCGGCCATCCATCATGTCAGACGGCCCAAGGATATCGGCGCCCATTTCTGCCTGTGTCAGGGCCATTTTTACCAGTGCCTCAACCGTGCGATCATTCACAATCTCACCGTTTTCAACAAATCCGTCGTGACCGTTGATATTATAGGGGTCGAGCGCGATATCCGTCATCACGGCCATATCAGGCACGGCCCTTTTGATTTCCGCGATGGCGCGGTTTGCGATGTTGTCGGGGGACCACGCCAGCGCGCAATCTTCTGTGCGGGCGTCCATCGTGGTATAAGGAAAGATACAGACCGCAGGGATGCCAAGGGCATACGCCTCATGCGCGGCTTGGCCGATGCGGTCCACAGTGCGGCGCATGACACCGGGCATGGACGCGACGGGTTCCTCAGCGTCGGTCCCCTCCATCACAAACACCGGCCAGATGAAATCGGCGGGGGATAGCACGTTTTCGCGCACCATGGATCGCAGGCCAGGTGTTGCGCGCAAACGGCGCAGGCGGGTCGTTGGGAACGGTGGAAGCGTCATAGGGTAGGGCCTTTCAAGTCACACCCATTGGGTGCCATGGAATGTCGCACTTCACAAGTCTGGGCATTGGCGCGCGTCACGGCTAAGTTCTGCGCAAATCAGACGGGCGGATGACGTGGACTGGACCAATACCCTATTTGAAGTGATCGACATGCGATCGTTCAGCAACCTCTGGTTCTGGATCGCGTTGGCTGTTGTTTGGTCGTCCGTCAGCCATTGGGTTCTGGGCGTGCCTTACGACATGATCCAGCGCGCGCGCAAAAATGGCGGCCAATCCGAAACCGACTTGCATGACATGGTGCGTATTAACGTCAATCGGCTTTTGAATATCGGACAAGTATCGGGGCTGGTGTTGTTGGCGGTGTTGGCATTTGTGCTGACGTCCTTGGCCATCCTCGCGTTCGCCTACGACGTTGAATTTGCCCAAGCAGCGTTTTTATTGGCGTTCCCACTGACTCTCGTCGGCGCGCTGAGCCTGTCGACCTCCAAAGCGATTTCATCCCAGCAACCACAGGGCGAGGCATTATATGCGCGCCTGTCCAAGCATCGCGTGATCACGCAATTCATCGGGATGATTTCGATCTTTGTGACGTCGATGTATGGCATGTATCAAAACTTGGCCGTCAGCCCGATTTTCTAAATCCTGCCCGATTTTCCGAACCTTAAGAGTCCTGGCGCTTGACTTGGGACCTGTGCGGGGTAGGTCGGGTTTATGTCTTCATCCAAAACAATCACCGCAAAACATGTCACCGTTTCGGGTGCGCCCGAAGGCTTTGACGCCCGTCTGATCTTGGCCGAGGCCGCAAAGGGCGCCGTGGTGCACGTGTGCCGTGATGATAAACGCCTTGAAGCGACGCGCGCAGCCCTCGCATTCTTTGCCCCCGATATGCCCGTGATCGTCTTTCCGGGCTGGGATTGTCTGCCCTATGACCGCACATCCCCGAACGCGGATGTGTCGGCTGCGCGCATGGCCGTGCTGGCGGGATTGGCCCATGGGATGCCGTCGAAATTCGTTTTACTGACCACATTGAATGCCGCCACCCAAAAGGTGCCCGCGCGGTCAGTGTTGCGCGAAGCCGCATTCAGCGCCCGTGTCGGCGGGCGCATTGATGAAGCCGCATTGCGCGGGTTCTTGGTGCGCATGGGCTTTACTCAAGCGCCCACAGTGACCGAACCAGGCGATTATGCCGTGCGCGGGGGCATTATTGATATCTTCCCGCCAGGGCAAAGCGGCCCTGTGCGTCTGGATCTGTTTGGCGATGATCTGGATGGTGCGCGTCGCTTTGATCCCGCGACGCAGCGCACGACCGAAACCTTGGATGGTGTTGAACTCGCCCCCGTGTCCGAAGTTATCTTGGATGAGGCCGCGATCACGCGGTTCCGCCAGACGTATCGGCTGGAATTTGGCGCGGCGGGCACGGATGACCCACTATACGAGGCTGTGTCGGCGGGCAAAAAGCACGCGGGCGTGGAACATTGGATGGGGTTTTTCCACGAAACGCTGGAAACGCTGTTCGATTACCTGCCCGATGCGATCGTGACCTTGGATGAACAAAACGCAGCCCAACGCGATGCGCGGTGGGTGTCGATTGCCGATCAATATGATGCGCGCCGCGAAGCGATGTTGACCAAGGGGCGGATGGATTCCGTTTACAAACCTGCCAAGCCAGAGGGCTTGTATTTAGATGGGCCAGCATGGGACGCCGCGATTGCGGACAAACGCGTGTTGCAATTTGGCGCGCTTCCCCAAGCGACGGGAATGAACGTCACAGATGCAGGCGGGCGGATTGGGCGCAACTTCGCGCCTGAACGTCAGCAAGAAAGTATTAGCCTTTTCGGGGCTTTGGCAGACCATCTTAAAGTTAAACTTGATGCGGGTCCCGTGGTTGTTGCATCATATTCCAAAGGCGCGCGCGAACGTCTTATGGGATTGATTGAAGACGAAGGGATCGCTGAGACGATCCCCGTCACCGATTTCAGCCGCATCGGAAAACGTGGCCTTCATCTTGCAGTTTGGGCGCTGGAACACGGGTTTGAGGCGGACGGCATAACTGTTGTGTCCGAACAGGATGTTTTGGGGGATCGCCTGATCCGTCAGACCAAGCGTAAAAAACGCGCTGAGAATTTCCTGACCGAAACCCAAAGCCTGTCTCCCGGTGATCTTGTGGTGCACGTCGATCACGGTGTGGGTCGCTATCTTGGCCTCGAAGTTATCACCGCGGCGGGTGCGGCGCATGAATGCCTGTTGCTTGAATATGCAGAAAGTTCAAAGCTTTACCTGCCGGTTGAAAACATCGAATTGCTGTCGCGCTTTGGCCATGAGGTCGGGTTGCTTGACCGTTTGGGCGGCGGTGCGTGGCAGGCCAAGAAGGCCAAGCTGAAGGAACGCATCCGCGAAATGGCGGAACGCCTGATCCGCGTTGCGGCGGAACGTGCGCTGCGAACTGCCCCGGCGCTCACCCCGCCCGACGGAATGTGGGATCAATTCCTCGCGCGCTTTCCTTACGCAGAAACTGATGATCAGCTAAGCGCGATCGGCGATGTGATCGATGACCTCGGCTCTGGTCAACCGATGGACCGACTTGTGTGTGGTGATGTTGGATTTGGCAAAACCGAAGTCGCGATCCGCGCAGCCTTTGTTGCAGCGATGTCTGGTGTGCAGGTGGCGATTGTCGCGCCGACGACGTTGCTCGCTCGTCAACACTACAAAGGATTTGCGGAACGCTTCCGTGGATTTCCGATCAATGTCAGGACGTTATCGCGCTTTGTGAGCGCGAAAGAAGCGGCGTTAACCAAAGACGGTATGGCCAAAGGTCAGGTCGATATTGTGATCGGCACCCATGCGTTGTTGGCAAAATCCGTGCGGTTCAAAAACCTTGGGCTGCTGGTGATTGACGAAGAACAGCACTTTGGCGTGCAGCACAAAGAACGGCTCAAGCAGATGCGGACGGACATTCACGTTCTGACGCTGACGGCGACGCCAATTCCACGTACCTTGCAACTTTCACTGTCTGGCGTGCGGGAACTGTCCATTATCGGCACACCGCCCGTCGACCGATTGGCGATCCGCACCTATGTGTCCGAATTTGATACAGTCACAATCCGCGAGGCGTTGTTGCGCGAACATTATCGCGGGGGGCAGTCGTTCTTTGTCGTGCCGCGGGTGTCTGATTTGGCGGATATCGAAGAATTTCTGAAGACCGAAGTGCCTGAAGTGTCCTATGTCACGGCGTCGGGCCAGATGGCGGCCGGTGAACTTGATGACCGCATGAACGCGTTTTATGACGGCAAATATGATGTGCTTCTGGCGACGACAATTGTGGAGTCAGGCCTCGATATTCCGACGGCCAACACGATGATCGTGCACCGCGCCGATATGTTTGGTCTTGCGCAGCTTTATCAAATTCGCGGGCGCGTTGGCCGCAGTAAGACCCGTGCTTATGCGTATTTAACTTATAAGCCCCGTCAAAAACTGACGCCACAAGCCGAAAAACGTCTGCGTGTTCTTGGGTCCATCGACAGCTTGGGGGCAGGGTTTACGCTTGCGTCCCAAGACCTCGATATTCGGGGGGCGGGTAATTTGCTGGGCGAAGAGCAATCCGGCCAAATGCGCGAAGTCGGCTATGAACTGTATCAGTCCATGCTTGAAGAGCAGATCGCCAAGATCAAATCCGGTGAGGTGACATTGGTTGAGGACGGCCAGTGGGCACCGCAAATCAACCTCGGTGTACCTGTGTTGATCCCTGACACTTATGTGCCTGATCTGGATGTTCGTCTTGGGCTGTATCGCCGCCTGTCTGATCTGACAACGAAGGTCGAACTCGAAGGGTTTGCCGCTGAACTGATCGATCGATTTGGAAAATTACCACGCGAGGTCAATACCTTGATGCTGGTCGTGCGGATCAAGGCGATGTGTAAACGCGCAGGCATTAGCCAACTTGATGCCGGTCCGAAGGGGGCTGTGTTGCGCTTCCACAATGACAAATTCATCTCACCCAAAGGGTTGGTTGAGTTCATTGAGGATGAGCGCGGGTTAGCCAAAGTGAAGGACAACAAGATCGTCCTGCGCCGTGATTGGGGGTCTGATCGTGAAAAGATCCAAGGGTCTTTCAACATTGCCCGCGATCTGGCCGCTAAGGTGAAAGAGGCCAAGAAAGCCGGCGCGAAGGGCTAGTCGCTGTCGCGCCGGATCATGGACGTGAGCCAGAATGCCAACACCGCACAGACAAAGACCCCAAGCGCGAGGGGGAGCGGCGTGCCGTTAAAACTCAGCCCGATGGGAACCGCGATGACGGCGGCACCTATGGTGGCCAGTGCCGTCACAAGGGATGCTGCGGTTCCAGCGATATGACCCATGGGTTCGAGGGCGAGCGCGTTCAGATTACCGAGTGTCAGGCCAGCCTGAAAGAACACCGTCACTGTCCAGAAGGCGTAGAACAACAGTTCAATTTGGTTGGGAAGGTGCAGCGCCACGACGGCAAGCATTCCCAATGAAATGGCGCTTTGTGCTAAAAACATGGCTTTGATGATCGGGCGCATGCCCAGCCGTTTTACAAAGCGCGCGTTGACCAGCGACGCCGAGGACGCCAGAACCGCAATGCCCCCGAACCACAGATGGAAATAATCGCCCTGACCGTAGGTGATGTCGAACACCTGTTGGGTTGAGCTGAGGACTGAAAACAGCATGCCGAGGCTGAGGGTTTGAACAAGGGTCGCCAGACGAACGGTCGGGTGGCGCGCAACCTCGGATGCGGCGGACCATAGGTTTGCAAAACTAAGCGGGCGACGATTTTCGGGCAGCAGCGTTTCGGGTTGGCGCACCATCAACCAAATGGTTGTCAGTGTGGAAAAGACCGCGAAGACCAGAAAAATGCCGCGCCAGTCAGATATGGCGATGATCGCGGCCCCGAGCGACGGCGCGAGCGCGGGGATGAGCGAAAAGATCAGCATCACAAACGACATGATGCGCGCCATATCTCGACCGGAATAAAGATCACGCACGATGGCAACGGCAGCTACGCGCGGGGCCGCCGCAGCAAGACCCATCGCGATGCGCGCAGCCAACATGATTTCAAGCGATTGCGCAAAATAAGCGGCGATGGTGGCGCAGACATAAAGCGATGCACCGATGCCAATGACGGTTTTGCGCCCAAAGCGGTCAGCCAGCGGGCCAGTGAAAAACGTGCCAATGCCCATGCCAAGCACAAAACTGGTGATGATCAATTGCGCGCGGTTCAGGTTGCCCGGCGACAGTTCCGCACCGATTTCGGGCATGGCGGGCAGCATGGCATCAATAGAAATGGCGATTGTCGCCATAAGCATTGCAATCAGGGCAACAAATTCGGTTTGACCGAGGGGCCTTGTGGGGGCGTTCACTCAGCCGCCTCGATTTGTTCCATGATTTCACCCATCACTTTGATCCACATCTCGGTGGGTTGGGCCCCGGGGACCGCGTGCTGATTGGCGACGATAAACGTCGGCACAGATGAAATCCCCATTTCGCGGCTGTGGGCATCGCGCTTTTGCATGGTTTCAATGTCTGCATCGGACTCAAGAAGCTTTGCGATCACCGCGGCGTCCATTTCGCATCCATCCGCAATATCCGCGAGGACTTCGTGATCGCCGATGTCGCGTGCATCGCGGAAATATGCCTCAAACAAGCGCTGAACGATGAAGGATTGGCGCCCTTCAATGCCCGCCCAATGGATTAGGCGATGTGCGTCGATGGTGTTTGGTGTGCGCTGCATACCTTCAAAATCGATTTTGAGCCCCGCAGCCTCAGCCGCTTCAACAACAGGCGCATAGGCCTGAACAGCGCCCGTTTTGCCGCCGAATTTCCCTTCAAGATATTCACGGCGTCCCATGCCCTCAGCCGGCATTGTCGGGTTAAGCTGAAACGGGTGCCATTCGATGGTGAACGGATGGTCCGGGATTTGTTCCAACGCGCGGTCCAGGTTGGTTTTACCGATGTAGCACCATGGGCAAATAGGGTCTGAAATAATATCAAGTTTGACCATGCTCGGCCTCCCAGTCTGATCTTAGCGCGCGGCGCAAAAGTTTGTTGTTCGCCCCGCGGGGCAGATGGTCGCGCCAGATAAACAGACGCGGTGTTTTGTAATGGGCAAGATGGGCGGCAAGGTGCGTCGCCAGTTCTGTGTCATCTATCACATCTGGTCCGGTGTAAAAGGCGGCAATGATTGACGCGTCGGATTTGACGCGCAGTTCCACGGCGGCGGCGTCCTCAATCGCGGGATGGCGGGTGAGAGCGGCCTCAACCTCAATCGGGGACACGCGATAGCCGCCCCCGTTCATCATGTCATCGACCCGCCCGTCATAGCGGATTGCGCCGCTGACTGTGCGCGTGCCGATGTCGCCCGTCAAAAACCAGTCCCCGTTGTATTTGGCCGCCGTGTCCTCGGCCGCGTTGAGGTAGCCCAGCATGAGGCCTGTATCCGATTTGTGAAGTGCGATCTGGCCGTGCGTGCCGTGCAATCCGTCACTGTCGATCAGTGCAATTTGGCGGCCCGGTTGCGGATAGCCTAGCGTTTGCGGATCGGCGGGACGGGACGGCGACCCTGACAGAAATGTCGAACATTCGGACATGCCGAAGGCCTCGTGTATCGGGGAATGTGTCGCGGTGGTCCAGCCAGAGCGTGTGATTTCGGGTAGTTTTTCACCTGCTGAAAGACCGTGGCGCAGGGTGGGTAGCGCTGGGATTATTGACTTTAACAGTTGGCGGTAAACCCCTGGTGCAGCTGCGAAAATGGTAACGTCCTGGTCGCGCATCAGCGCGGGCAGTTGCGCGGGCGTGGTGCCGGCCGCGGGGATCAATGCCGTGGCTCCAATGGTCCACGGATCCATCAATCCGGTGCCAAGCGTATAGGTCCAATTGAAGGCCCCTGCATGCATCACGCGGTCTGTGTCTGAAAGCCCGTACCAGCCATTCACCATGGCGCGGCGGGCCCAGATGGCGCGGTGCGCATGGATCACGCCGCGCGGGGTGCCCGATGTACCAGACGTATAAATAATATAGGCGGGGCGGTTTGGATCGCCCATTCGGTATGACGCGGGCGCAAGCGTAGCAAAGGACGACAGCATGTTCGTGGTGATCACGGGGGCTGCGTGATTTGGCTGAGGAATATCAGGTGCCGCGATGATCGCAGCAGGGGCAAGATCGCCCGCCAGCGATGTGATCTCAGCGACGGTCAGCTGCGCAGACGTGGGAACCGGGATAAGCCCCACAGCAATGCAAGCCAGAAACGCGATCGGAAAATCAGGCGTGTTGCCAAGGCGCAGCAAAACGCGGTCGGATGGCTTTAACCCGCGATCCAACAGACCGCGCGCAGCCCCTAAAACGGCGCGTTCCAAGTCTTGGTAGGTCCAGTGTTCGCTTTGATGCTGGCCGACGACGCTTAGGGCGATCTTATCTGGCAGGGCCGACGCGCGCCCCAAAACATGGGCGGCCATATTGAAACTGCTGGGCACGGGATCGTCGATCATGATCTAGCGGTATCGCCCGTATGGGCCAATGACAAGGCGGGGCGGATGCAAAGCCAGTACGGTTGCATGGCAGGGGCGCGCTGGATTATAGGATTGATATGACAACAGATCCAAGATCCCTCATTTCGATTGCGCGTGAAAGCGGTGATAGCGAAACGGCAGTCCCCCTTGATCTTGGTATTCGTGTGCGCGATCTGCGCAAGGCCCAAGGTTGGACGCTGGAGCAGGCTGCGACACAGGCCGGATTGGCGCGATCCACGCTGAGCAAGATTGAAAACGGGCAAATGTCGCCCACATACGATGCTCTCAAGAAATTGGCGGTGGGGTTGAAGATATCTGTGCCACAGCTGTTCACACCACCACAAAAGGATCAGGTGACGGGGCGCATGTCGGTCACGCGGTCCGGTGATGGCACGAGCCATGCGACAACAACCTATGAACATGAATTGCTGGCCGAAACGCTGACCAAGAAACAGATGTTACCGTATCGCGCACAGGTGCGGGCGCGTTCCCCTGACGAATTTGATGGCTGGGTGCGTCACGACGGTGAAGAATTTTTGTATGTGCTGACGGGCGTCATCCGCCTGTACACAGAATTCTACGAACCCCTTGAAATGAAACGTGGCGACAGCGCTTATTATGATGCGTCCATGGGGCACAACGTCATTTCGATCAGCGCCGAAGATGCCACGATTTTATGGGTCACATCACTGGCCTAAGCGGCGATTTGGGCGCGCAAGCGCGATCCTGTGTAAGTGAGCCAATCGTCCAAAGCCTCCCGCGCCTCAGCGACGGTCAGGTCATGGGTTTCGGCAAGATAAAGTTCCATCTTGCGCCGATCCCCGCGAAACCGGCGCAACGCCGTGATTTGAAGGTATTGAAAATCATCGCAAAGATGTTCGACAAGGTTTGGCCAACTGGCGAGTACATGTGCCCAAGGCATGAGGATCCTCCTATTTTGAATAGGACCATCAAACCGTGTGAATGTTGAAACAGCGTTAACGCGGCGCGTCTTTGTTTTGGTCAAACATCCATGGCAGCACGATCAAGGCGACACCAAGGCCGATGATTTGCGCGACGATGAACCCCGCGACATGGGCGGGATTGATGCCCGCGAACGTATCTGAAAACATCCGCGCGATTGTGACTGCGGGATTGGCAAAACTGGTGGATGACGTGAACCAATAGGCCCCCGTGATATAGATTGCGACGAGCGTCGGCACTGCATCGGGCCGGCTGCGCACCCCACCGAAGATGACCAGCAATAGCCCGAAGGTAGCAAAGATTTCGGACGTCCATTGGTTCATTCCGGTGCGATCCGTCGTCGAAAACTGGATCACATTGAGGTCAAACATCACGTGGCACAGCCAGACCCCAAGAATACCGCCCATCACCTGAACCGGAATGTATCCAAGGGCGAGGGGCCAAGGGTGTTCGCCCTTTATCGCAAAGGCCAATGTAACGACCGGGTTGAAATGGGCACCAGACAGCGGCCCAAGGATCGTTATGATAAAATAGAGGGTGCATCCCGTCGCAATCGCATTGGTCAGCAACGCCAGCGCCGTATCATCGGTGAGGGATTGCGCCATGATACCCGAGCCAACGACCCCGATCAGCAGCAAAGCGGTGCCGAGGCCCTCGGCGGCAAGTTTACGCGCGCTCATACCGTAGCGACCTGGTTGAGAGCTGTTTTCAGATCAACGGGGGCCATGGTTTCAATCGGCAACGCCATCAAGGCCGCAGCCTTGCGAGACAAGCTGTCGAATGCGGTTTCAAACGCGACGTCCCAGTCGGGCTGGGCGGCGGCGGCTGGATCCGGAATGCCCCAGTGTGCCTGAACCGGTGCATGGCCGTTTGTGGTGGGCCAGAACGGGCAGGTTTCAGCGTTTGCGCTGTCACAGACCGTTATCACGATATCCATCTTGGGTGCGTCAGGCTGCGCGTAGCCATCCCAGCTTTGCGATGACAATCCGTCCGTGGGATACCCCTTATGGGCGAGCAGCGTCAGCGATTGCGGATGCACACGACCCGACGGTGTGGACCCTGCCGAGAACGCACGTATGCGCCCACCACTGTCATGATTGAAAATACATTCCAAAAGGATCGAGCGGGCCGAGTTACCGGTGCAGAGGACAAGGATATTCATAGGCGCTTCGTTAACTTTGTTGTGTAACGAATGTATGACGGATCGGCGTGAACGATGCAAAGTTTCGTTCACATGTCGCGCGTTACCTCAACTCGGTGAAGGCATGCACAGGTCGGCGGATTGCGCCGAACGTGATGGGCGCGTGCCTGATTTGTGCAATTTGTCGCTGACCAAGATGCTGCGCAAACATGACGCCGCATTGATCATCTTCCGCCCATTGAACCGTCGCAGTCAGTTTCCCGACGGATGAGGCGATGGTGATAATATCGCCTTTGACAGGACCATTGACCCCAAAAACGCCAGCGCCCGTTGCTGTGATATTGGTGAGATAGCATTTTTGACGAACATCATCACAAATGACATCAACGGGGAACATGGTCGGATAACGGTGTGGTCTGTAACCCATTTGAAATACTCCGGTTTCGACCAATTGAAGACCGTTGGAGTGAACAAAGAATTACCGCATCGGGTGTCTGGCCTGACTATTCGTGCGTTAGGTTAATAGGTGCCGCGTTCATGAAATGGGCGCCCCATTCGGGACGCCCAACTTCAGGATCAGTTTTCCGCGTACCACCACGCATCAGGCTGCCAGCCTGGCCAGTCGCCGAAGATCGGCATGGTGTCCGGGAATTGCAGGTTCTTGTCGTGGGCAATCCGGCTGATGTTCCATTGATAGATCGGCATCACGTAGCGCCCAGAGGTAAGCAATCGGTCCATCGCGCGGGTCGCCGCAACGAAATCGTCTTGGCTTTCCGAGGTCAGCAGAAGGTTGATCATCGCGTCAATTGCTTCGGATTGAACGCCCATCATGTTGCGCCCGCCCTCGGCGTTGGCCGCATCCATGCCCCAGTACAGGTACTGTTCGTTGCCCGGCGACAGCGACACGCCGCGCTGGTAGTAGGTCATGTCGAAATCATAGGTGTCCGTGCGTTCTTTGTACTGCGCGGTATCCGCTGATGTAACCGTAGGCGTAATGCCAAGGCGTGACAGGCTTTCGACGTAGATATCGACAATCGCCGTGTTCTCGGTTGAGTTGCTTTTGAGCAGGATATCAAAGGTAAATGGCGTGCCATCGCTGGCCGACATGACGCCGTCTTGGATCGTGAATCCCGCCTGTTCCATCAGATCAAGGGCGGCGCCTATATTGGCGCGGTTACGTTCCGTGCCATCAGAGACGGGCAGGGTATAACCAGTGATCGCGTCGGCGGGGATGCTGTCGGCGAAGGGCCGCATAAATTCAAGAACGCGCCCCGTAGCTGGACCATCCTGCATCGCGAGTGGAGAGTTGGAAAAATAGCTGGTGATGCGCGGCTGCGCGCCCCCTGTGATCGTGTCGTTGATGAATTCAAAATTGAACGCGTGCATCATCGCATCGCGCACAAGGATGTCATCAAACTGATCGGTGCGGGTGTTCATCACAAAGCCACGCATGCCGGATGGGCGCGAATGGGGCAGGACGGATTTTACAAAATCGCCCGATGTGATGATCTCGGTGTCGTATTGGGTGTCCCAACGCACGATGTTGAATTCACGGTTTGAATTGATCTCACCAACCTTGAAGGCTTCGAAGGCGGCGACTTCATCGCCGAAAAATTCGATGCGGATCGTGTCGAGGTTATGCAGGCCGTTCACAAACGGCACGACGCCCTCGGCCCAGTAATCTTCATTGCGGGAAAACTCGATGAAGCGGTTGGCCTCATAATCGGTGATGACATAGGGTGAGGACACGATCGGGATGTCCTCAATCCCTGCGTTTTCAAAATCAATGCCGTCCCACTGTGCTTTTTGCAGGATCGGGCGCAGCCCCGCGAGCAGCGCCAATTCACGGTCCTCGACGTTGAAGGTGAACCGCACAGAGCGATCGCCAGTTTGTTCAATGCTGTCGACCTTGCTGTAAAATCCGCGGTAGCGGCCGTTGCCGATTGTGCCAAGCGTTTCATACGACCAGATCACGTCTTCCACGGTAATCGGGTTCCCATCAGAGAATCGGGCTTCTGGACGGAGGGTGAATTCGACCCAAGATCTGTCCTCAGCTGTCTCAACCGATTCGGCGATCAGGCCATAAAGCGTGAAAGGTTCGTCCAATGAGCGCGCCATGAGGCTTTCGCCCATGAAAAACCTCACCTGCCAATATACCGACCCTTTGGTGATGAACGGGTTGAGGCTGTCAAAGCTGCCAACGGTGCTTGTGATGATGCTGCCGCCCGTTGGTGCATCGGGGTTGGCATAAGGGAGATGCGCAAAATCTTGGGGTAGGGCGGGGTCCCCATACATAGCTATGCCATGCATCGGCTCTGCGGCGGCGAATGTCGCTAGGATTGATGTTGAAATGCCAAACGCCGTTGCGCGCATTATTTTGCCGGTTTTGTGTAAAATCTGATGGGACATATTTATGTCGCTCCCCCTGTGGTGCCTGTCATTTGTGCCCCAGCCTAGAGGTGGAAACAAACCATTTCAAACTTTTAGCTTGGACGCGAGCGCCCAAACGCTTATAGACAAGGCACTGCTCGATAGGTTTCTTGCCTGTATGAAACCTGCCTCAATAACTTAACCCCAGCTTCGGCTGGGGTTTTTTTCTGCCCTTGTTTTATTGGGATTTGACGGGCTGTTCCAAATCTTCAACTGCTTGATTTTGCACCCTAATCAGAGGTTCAGAGAATCGGTTAACTTTTCACATGCCCCACATACAAAAACGGCCCCCGCGCGCGTGCGTGAGGGCCGAAAATTTCTTTGGGGGTTGTCGGTTTTAGAGGAAACCGAGCAACATATCTTCTTCTTCCGCCTCTGTGTCGATGTCGTAGAAATCATCCGCCGACAGGTCTTCGAGGTTGGTGTGAAGCAGGGTCATGATGTTGCCGTCACCATTGTCGTACACAACGTGCTTGCCGGTTTGGGTCGCATCCGCCGAGAATATCGTGAACAGCTCATCCGCCGTCAGAATATCACCTGTGTCGAGGTACAATGCGTCTTCGCCTTGTGTGAAGTCGCGCACGGTCATGTGGCCGCCATCCTCTGATGTCATGTCGGCTACGAAGATATCGTTTCCAGATCCACCAGCGGCTTGGTCATTGCCCTCGCCACC